>JAJWXI010000098.1 GCA_021641225.1 Collinsella aerofaciens
GTCCAGGTTGATGTCGAGGCGCTTGGCGGCGGCGGCATCGTACGTGTCCTTGACGTCATCGACCGCAATGGCGCCCTCGTAGACACCAATGGCGTCGAGCGCTACGAATCGGTCGGGACGCTCGATCATGCCCGCGATATCGGACTGGCGGACCATAAAGCCGACCACGCGCGTACCGCCCGGGGTAAAGACCGGAAAGTGAATCTTTCCGAGCTTTTTTGGGCTGCGCGGCGTGCCGTCCTTTTTGGTGCGCTTGTCCTCGGTAGGCTTGCGATAGATCTTGGCGCCGACAAAATCCCCGGCGCGCATTATGCCTCGGTCGAGGGCTCCGCAGCCTCGGTATCGGCCTCGACGGCGTTCTCGACCACGACGTCGGCGGCAGGCGTCACGTTGCCGCCCGAAATGGCGTCGTTGAGCTGCTCGCGCAGCTGGTCCATGCGCTCGCGGGCCAGGTCGACCTTGGCGCGCAGGTCGTCAGTCTTGGCGTCGACCATCGGGCCAAAGTCATTCACCGCGGCACGGGCCTCCTCGGCGCTGTGCTCGTAGGTGTCGCGCATATTGTCCCAGGCGTCGTTGGCGATATCGGCAGCCATGGCGCGGGTCTCGGCGCCCGAGCGCGGGGCCAGAGCAACACCGATAATAGCGCCAGCAGCAGCACCAAAAAGTGCGCCGGAGACAAAGCTGAAAGTCTTACCCATGATCATTCCTCTCCTGCGGGCACGTCGGTGCCCACCGTTTGAATGCTGTCCATTATACCCGCAGCGCATCACTTGCCGCTCCGCTCATCTGCGTACGGCAAAGGCGCAGGTACGTGACGGTGATAAACGCGTAGGCCTACTCCTGAGGCACAGCCGGCATGGCCACCGTGGCACCCGGGTCCTCGCCGGCGCCGTCCACGAGCGGCAGGCCGCCCTCATGCGCAGGTCCTGCCGGAACCGTCGCCGCACCGCCAAAGACGGCAGCGGAGGCCTCATGGTTCTCGGCAACCGCGCCCTCGGTATCAATCGCCACCTGAGGCTCGTCGTCAAAGTTGGGGACGCCCTGGGGCTCGGTGGGGACGGGCTCGGCGGTCGCATCGGCAACGGACTCGGCGTCGACCGGCACATCGCCCTCGTCAGCGCCCTCGTCCTCGGCAGCATCTTCGCCGTTCGCAGTGGCGACGGCCTCATGCGGATCCTTGCCCTCGGCCTCGGCACGCATACCCAAAACCAGGTTGCGCAGGCCCGCGACCGTACCGTCCACGTCGGGGGCGGGCTGGTCGGCGTGCAGGTAAGCCCAATCCATCATGAAGGTGGCAGACGACAGCGCGCCGATGGCCAGCGCATCGTCGGGACACGAAAGCTCAATCTCAAAGACGCGCTCGTCATGCTCGCTCACACGGGTGCGCCCGCACGAGATATTGCCGGCAAGGCCGGTCTCGTTCATCAGCTCGACCGACACGTGCTCCAGCAGGTGGCAGAGCTCGGTCTGACCCATGCAATCCTGAAACTCGCGGCCGGAATCGCCCAGGCACAGATGCTTGGCAATCGCCGGCACCAGATAGTACACACGCGCCGTGGCCTCGATATCCTCCGAGGTCATGAGCGGCATGCCGGGGTTCACCAGCACATGCGCGCAGATCTTATCCTCGCTGACGGTGACCTTAAGGATGTTGAACAGGCCTGCCATAACTCTCCCCTACTCGTCCTTGTCCTACTCGTCGCCATCGTGCGGGTCGGCAAGACCCGCACCCGACGCCGCCGGCTCGTCCGCCGCGGACTCGGAATCCTTCTTATCGGTTTCGGCCGGAGCGATCACGCGAATGAGCGAGATGCGCTGGCCACGCATCGACTGCACCTTAAACTTGTACCCCGCGACCTCAAACACCTCTCCGATGTCGGGCACCGAGTCGCAAAGCTCCAAAATCCAGCCGGCGATGGTCTCATAATCATCGCTTTCCTCGAGCGGCCAACCAAGCTCAATCGCGTCATCGCACGAAAAACGCCCATCGACGAGCCACTCACGGCGCGAGAGGCGCGTGAGGTACTTGTTGTCGGGGTCGAACTCGTCCTCGATCTCGCCCACGATCTCCTCGACGATATCCTCGATGGTGATGATGCCGGCCGTGCCGCCGTACTCGTCCACGACCACCACGATCTGGTCGTGCGAGGTCTGCATCTCGGACAGCAGCGGCAGAATGTCCTTGGTGTCGGGCACAAAGGTGGCGTCGCGCAAAAAGTCGGCGATGGGCTGGTCACCCTTGCCGTCGAGCGCGGGCTGGATCAGGTCCTTGATGTGCGCGATGCCCGCCACGTTGTCGGGATCCTCGTGGTAGACGGGGATACGGCTGAAGCCGGTCTGGCGCATGGTGGACAGCACGTCGGCGACCGTCTCGTCATCCTCGCACATGGTGGTGTCCACGCGCGGCACCATGACCTCGCGGGCAACGGTGTCGCCCAGGTCGAAGATCTCGTGGATCATGCGCTTTTCCTCGTCGAGCAGGTCGTCCTGCTCCGAGACCATGTACTTGATCTCTTCTTCCGAGACGTTCTGACGGTCGTCGGCACTCTTGATGCGCAGAATGCGGGCCAGGCCATCGGAGCAAGCGCCAGTCAGCCACACGAGCGGGCGAGCAATCTTCTGGAACACGGAAAGCGGGCCCACGACCTGCTTGGACACACCCTCGGCATTGGCCAGGCCGATGCGCTTGGGGACGAGCTCGCCGATCACGATGGACACGAAGGCGACCGCGACGGTGATGATGACCGGCGCCAGGCCGCGCGCGATGGCGGAGAGCGGCGCGATGCCAAAGCTCATGAGCCACGTGGCGAGCGGGTCGGACAGACTCGTCGAGGCGACGGCGGACGAGGCGAAGCCCACGAGCGTGATGGCGACCTGGATGGTGGCGAGCAGCTGGTCGGAGTCGGCAGCCAGCTTAATGGCACGCTCGGCGCGCTTGTCGCCTTCCTCGGCCTCGTGCTCCAACACGGCGCGCTTGGCCGTGGTGAGCGCCATCTCGGACATAGAGAAGTAGCCGTTGATGAGGGTCAAAACGAGGGTGGTGATAAGGGAGATGGTTATGTCCATCGGGAGTTTCTCGAACCTCCAAGATTCGGGACGTCGGATTAAAACGTTGATGGCGGATACGGCAATGGCGCCGGCGCCCAAACGAGGACGCGGGCGCGCAGGCGTGGTCGCTAGATTACGAAGAGAATCACCGCCATGAACTGGAAGATGCTACCGGCGAGCACCCACAGGTGGAACACGCTGTGCAGATAGCGCACGTTTTTGGCGATATAGAACGGCACGCCCACGGTATAGCACACGCCGCCGACGGCGAGCAGGGCAAGCGCCACGGGGTTCAGCAGCGCCACGAGTGCGGGCAGTTTAAAGACAACGAGCCAGCCCATCAGCAGATAGACCAGGCCGCTTACCCAGTGCGGCTGGCGCTCGCGCATAAAGCACTCGAGAGCAATGCCGATAATGGCGATGGCCCATACGGCGAAGAACAGCGCAGCGCCGCCGTCGTTTGCGAGCGTGATGAGGCAAAACGGCGTATAGCTGCCGGCTATGAGCAGGTAGATGCAGCTGTGGTCGATGATGCGAAACACGCGCTTGGCGCGCGCGGGCTGAATCGCGTGGTAGAGCGTGGAGGCTAGGTATTCGAGAATAATGCTGACACCATAGACAATCGCCGCGGCCATGTGGGCCGGGCCTCCGCCGCGCAGGGCAGCGAATACGATCAGGAGCACCAGGCCCGCGATACCCAGCAGGCAGCCGACACCATGGGTGACGGAGTTCATGATCTCCTCGCCCACCGTGTAGTGTGGAACGGCCGCGGTCTTGGGTCGCGGCTTAGAACTGTCGCTCGAATCGGACATGCCGGTTACATCCTCCAACGTAAAGAGTTCTCAACACTATATCAAAGCGTCTGGGTGCGTGCGAAATTTGCACCATACGTGACCCTTTGTTTACCCATTCTTTGCCTGTTGACGCATCAACGGTGAACGTCCATAATGCGCTTGCATTAAATGTTGATGTATTAACATCTTTAAGGAGAACCGTAAATGCCTCAAAGCGCACACCCCCATCGAAAGTTCAAGATAGCCGGCATTGTTACGTTGGTAGTCGTTGTCGCGCTGCTGGGGTTTGCCGGCAACTTTCTGTTTGACTTCGCGCTGAATCCCCGCGCGCCATACACCATGAAGATGATGCAGGACGGCAAGGACGACAAAGAAGGTGAGCAGCCGGATGCCGAGGACACCGAGGCGCGGGCATGGTTTAAAGAGAACCGCGAGAGCAGCAGCCTCACCGCAGATGACGGAACCGAACTTGTCGCTTGGTATTTTGCTGCGTCGGAGAGCACGCACGACTACGCCGTTTGCCTGCATGGATATACCAACGAGCCCATCGGTATGGCCCGATACGTCAAGCGATTCCACGACCGCGGCATGAACGTGCTCGCACCTGCCGCGCGCGCCCACGAGCGCTCCGGCGGCGACTATATCGGCATGGGCTGGCCCGAGCGCCTCGACATCGTCGCATGGATCGAGCGAATCGTTCAGACTGACCCCGAGGCGCGTATCCTGGTCTTTGGCGAGTCGATGGGTGCGGCAACCGCCATGAACGTCGCGGGGGAATCTCTGCCCGCAAACGTGAAATGCATTATCGAGGACTGCGGTTATACGAGCGTTTGGGACGAGTTTTCTCTGCAGCTCAAGGACGTGTTCGGCCTGCCCAGCTTTCCCTTGCTCGATGTAGCAAACTTGGTGTGCAACGTGCGCGCGGGCTACGACTTTCATAAGGCGAGCAGTGTGGAGCAACTCGAACACGCGACGGTTCCCATGCTGTTTATCCACGGCGACCAGGACACCTTTGTGCCGTACAGCATGCTCGACCAAAACTACGACGCGTGCGCCAGCAAGGTCAAGCAAAAGCTCACTATCCACGGCGCCACCCATGCCAAGAGCGCGCAAGTCGACCCCGAGCTCTACTGGAATACGGTCGACGACTTCCTCGACGAGAATTTTTAGGCAAATAGTACGGTTTACTGGTCTATCTGACCCCTAGCACTTCCGAAAATCCGCCCGCGAGCGCTGTGCTCGCGGGCGGATTTTGCTTGAATTAAGCCACGAATGCGCTTGTTTTGTCCAATAGCTAGGCGCTACTTGACCTCGATGAGCTCGTACTTGCTCGTGCCCAGGCCGATCTTCTCGGCATGCGCGATGCACGCGCGCCAGTCGGTGTCGGGATGCGTGATGCAGAAGGGGTCCTTAGCCTGCTCGCCCTCCAGATGCTCGTGGTTGTGCTCCATCTTGGCCGCACTGTCGGTAAGCTCGGTGTTGGGCAGCGGCTCGGATGCCATGACGGCATCGGCGCAGGCCTGGTCGATGGCGACCGGGTCGAAGCTCGCGAACATGCCGATGTCGTTGACGATGGGCGTATCGTTTTCGGGATGGCAGTCGCAGTTGGGACTGATGTCCATGGCAAGCGAGATGTGGAAGCTCGGGCGGCCGTCGACGACGGCCTTGGTGTACTCGGCGATCTTGCAGTTGAGCACGTCGGCCGCGGCGTCATAGCCGGGCTTGATGCAGTCCTGGTTGCATGCCGCAATGCAGCGGCCGCAGCCCACGCAGCGATCGTGGTCGATGGCAGCGACGTGGACCGTGCGGGTGTTGCCGTTGGCAAGCTCGCGCTCGCGGGTGTCGTCGAACGAGATAGCGTTGTGCGCGCAGATCTTTTCGCAGGCACGGCAGCCAACGCAGTGTTCGGTCGAGACGTTCGGCTTGCCGGCGGCATGCTGCTCCATCTTGCCGGCACGGCTGCCGCCTCCCATGCCCAGGTTCTTCATGGCGCCGCCAAAGCCCGCCTGCTCATGACCCTTAAAGTGCGTAAGGCTGATCACGATATCGGCATCCATAAGTGCCTGACCGATCTTTGCCTCGCGCACGTACTCGCCGCCCTCGACCGGGACAAGCGCCTCGTCGGTGCCCTTGAGGCCGTCGGCGATGATGATCTGGCAACCCGTGGCATACGGGGTAAAGCCGTTCTGGTAGGCGGTATCGATGTGCTCGAGCGCGTTTTTGCGGCTACCGACGTAGAGCGTGTTGCAGTCGGTGAGGAAGGGCTTGCCGCCCAGCTCCTTCACCACGTCGGCGACGGCGCGGGCGTAGTTTGGGCGCAGAAAGCTCAGGTTACCCAGCTCGCCAAAGTGAATCTTGATGGCGACGAACTTGTTCTGAAAGTCGATCTGCTCAATGCCGGCGCGGCGAATGAGGCGTTTGAGTTTGTCGAGCTGGCTCTCGCGAGCATGCGTGCGCAGGTTGGTAAAGTACACCTTAGCGGGCGCTGCGGGTGCAGTTGCGGTCATAGATCTATCCCCTCGGTCTATATGGCGTTACAGACATAGAGGATGGTACCCGGTGAAGTGGGGTTGAAGTCAAGCACGGCCACTCATTGGGGACAGACTTAAAT
>JAJWXI010000099.1 GCA_021641225.1 Collinsella aerofaciens
GTATGCCTTTGAGTATGCCCGCCGCTGTGGCCGCAAAAAGGTGACGGCCGTGCATAAGGCCAACATCATGAAGGCGACCGATGGCCTGTTCCTGCGCGTTGCGCGCGAGGTGGCCGCGAACTATCCCGATATCGAGTTCAACGACAAGATCGTCGACGCCACCTGCATGGGCCTGGTCCAGAACCCCAACGACTTCGACGTCCTGGTGCTGCCCAACCTGTACGGCGACATCGTCAGCGACCTGTGCGCCGGCCTGGTGGGCGGCTTAGGCATGGCCCCCGGCTCCAACATCGGTGCCGACTGCGCCATCTTCGAGGCTACGCACGGTTCCGCGCCCGATATCGCGGGCCAGGATATCGCCAACCCCACGGCCGAGATCCTCTCTGCTGCGATGATGCTCGACCACCTGGGCGAGAACGACGCTGCCAATCGCATCCGCGCCGCCGTTTCTGCAACGCTCGACGAGGGCAAGCAGGTTACCGGTGACGTGCGTCGCGCCCAGACCGGCTCCGTTGAGGGCGCCGTGGGCACGCAGGCCTTCGCCGATGCCGTTATCGCGCACCTGGCCTAAGGTGCGCACGCTGCAAACGCCTAAATAGTACTTAAGTGTTTGCGTATAACCTAAGAATCAATACGCCCGGCGCTCCGTCGGGCGTATTCTATTGAGGACTATGTTTCCTAACAAGGAGTAACTGATATGGGTCTGATTCAAAAGAAGGACGAGAAGGACGAGATCGACGGCATCCAGATCATCGAGCGCGGCGAAGGCCCCGACGGTGATGAGGGCGAGAAGATCGACCTGGTCGCCGGCACGTCTGCCGAACATATCGCCGCTGGCACGACCGCCGAGGAGGAGGACGCTCGCCTGGAGGCAAAGATCGCCGCGGACGCCGCCGACGAGAACCTCATGCCCGAGGAACAGGACGAGGACGACGACTCCGACGCGGACGACCATGCGTCCAAGCACAAGAAGACGATGATCGCCGCCTTCGTGGTTGCAGTCGTGATCGCTGCGGTGGTCGGCTTCTTTATTGGCAATGGCGGCTTTGGCGGCAAGGGTGTCGGCTCGGCTACCCTCACCGAGGACCAGCTCGATTCGACCGTAGCAAGCTATAGCTACAACGGTAAGAAGAGCGACATCACCGCGCGCGAGGCCATCGAGAGTCAGTACAGCCTCGACACCGTCAAGGATAGCGATGGCAACTACACCGCTCCTTCTGCCGACGTCATCCTGTCCTACGTGCGCAACAAGATCCTGCTCGATGCTGCCGAGGACGAGGGCATCACTGTCTCTTCTAAGGAGATGAAGAAGTACGCCGAGGATTCTATCGGCACTTCGGACTACAAGACCATGGCCACGCAGTACGGCGTGTCCAAGGACCAGGCCAAGCAGATCGTCCGCCAGTCTGCGACACTGCAGAAGCTCTACAAGAAGAAGGTGGGCGATAGCTCCGCAAGCATGCCAACCGCCCCGACCGAGCCTTCTGACGGCAACGAGGAGACCGCGAGCAAGGACTACGCCGATTACATCATCAACCTTGCCGGCGACGAGTGGGATAGCTCGAAGGGTACTTGGAAGGACGAGGACAGCACCTACGCCAAGGCCTTTGCCGACGATGCCTTTACCGCCGATAGCGCCACCTACAAGCAGGCCATGACCGCCTACTACACTGCCTATCAGCAGTATTCCTCGCAGGCTTCGAGCGCCAGCTCCAAGTGGACCGAGTATGCTAACGGCCTCTACGCCAAGGCTAACATCAGCATCTACGGCCTGTTTGCGTAAAGGCTTACAGGGCTTGATTCGCTCGCCACACAATCGAATCTTCGCGTGATCGATAACACCCCCTATACAAAAATAGGGGGTGTTTATTCATGTAAAGCGCAAACGATTTCAGGCCAACTGGTAGTAACAATGTGGTACCACTGTTCATCTGGTAGTAACCAATTTTGAGATGAAATCGAATGGAAATTGCTAAGAATTAGTTTGGTAATGAAAGAAACGCTTCACGTCTACCTGCGGAAATTACCGTTTACGGGCCAAAAATAACCGTTTGGCAACGATATAGTAATTTGAACGAAATGTGGTGGACGTTTGAATTGAGTGTGTGCTAACGTACATACCAGCAACCCAAAAAAGGGACTGGGTTGTCTAAGTTTGCGCACCAATGCCGGCAAGCGGAGAAGCCGGTATGCACAAGGCGCGGACATGGGACTCGTTGGTGAACAACGAAAGAAAGGTTGGAGGAGATACCATATGATGAAGTACCTCCAGAAGCTCGGCAAAGCGCTGATGCTTCCCGTCGCGGCGCTTCCCGTCGCAGGTATTCTTATGGGCGTGGGCTACCTGCTCGCTCCCGCAGTCATGGGTGCTGCCGGTGACACTACCGGTTTTGCCTATACCGCCGGTTTCCTGCTCATCAAGGCAGGCGGCGCTCTTATCGATAACATGGCCTGGCTGTTCGCAGTCGGCGCCGCTGTCGGCCTTGCCGACGATCACGATGGCACCGCTGGCCTCGCTGGCCTCGTCGCCTTCCTGATGATCCAGCAGCTCCTGAACCCCGCTGTTGTTGGCACCATTCGTGGTATGGACGCCGATGCTCAGACCGCTTGGCTTGCCACGACCGAGGGCATCGCGTTCTCCAAGATCGCTGGTAACTCCTTCATCGGCATCCTGTCCGCCATCATCGGTGGCACTTGCTACAACAAGTTCAAGGACACCCGTCTTCCCGACTGGCTGGCCTTCTTCTCCGGCAAGCGTTGCGTCGCCATCATGACCGCCGTCATCTGCATCGTCGTCTCCGTTGTCCTGCTCTTCGCTTGGCCGCTCATCTTCGGTGCTCTTGTTGCTCTCGGTGAGGGTATCGCCGCCATGGGTGGCATCGGCGCTGGCATCTACGCCTTCCTCAACCGCCTGCTCATCCCGACCGGTCTGCACCACGCTCTGAACAACGTGTTCTGGTTCGACACCATCGGCCTGGGCGACCTGACCCACTTCTGGGCTGGCGAGACCTCCGCTGACGTCAAGTGGAGCCTCGGTATGTACATGTCCGGCTTCTTCCCCTGCATGATGTTCGGTATCCCGGGCGCTGCCCTGGCTATGGTTCAGACCGCTAAGAACAAGAAGGCTGCTATCGGCCTGGTTGTCTCCGCTGCTATCTGCGCCTTTGTCTGCGGCGTCACCGAGCCCTTCGAGTTCGGCTTCATGTTCCTGTGCTTCCCGCTCTACGTCGTGTACGCTGCCCTGTACGGCATCTTCACCATCATCACCTACTATGTTGGTTTCCGTGCTGGCTTCTGCTTCTCCGCTGGTGCTACCGACCTTCTGTTCTCCTCTAGCCTCCCGGCTGCTGCCAACACCTGGGCGATCATCCCGCTGGGCATCGCTGCCTTCGTGGTCTTCTACCTCGTGTTCCGCTTCGCCATCACCAAGTTCAACCTCATGACCCCTGGTCGCGAGGATGAGGATGTCGAGGAGACCTCCGCTTCCGCCGCTGCTGGCGACGACAAGTTCGCCGCTCTGGCCGCCGCTGTTCTCGCTGCCGTCGGTGGCAAGGAGAACGTCAAGACCGTTGACTGCTGCGCTACTCGCCTGCGCTTCGAGCTTGGCGATTCCGCTCTGGTCGACGAGGCTGCCTGCAAGAAGGCTGGCGCTCTGGGTGTCATGAAGATGGACAAGGGTGCTACCCAGGTCATCATCGGCACGCAGGTCCAGGCTGTTGCCGAGGAGCTCAAGAAGCTTCTCTAAGCCTTAAAGACGTATCTGTCTTGCAAAGGGTCGTCCCGCTCCGCGGGGGCGGCCCTTTTTGTTACCTCGATACTTGATGCAGCGGTGTGATTGGTATTACAGCGCATAGGCTATCAACCGGCAAACAATACTGAAATGTACGTGTTGACCTGCTGTTATTCCATTAAAACTGCTATAGTACGTGGTGTCTGGTTACAACCAATTTTGAGTCATTTATCCGGCAGGTATCATTATGGCAATGGGAGCGCGCAAACAACCTCTGTACGATCAGCTCGTCGATTTGCTGACCGATAAGATCGATCACGAACTTCGACCTGGCGACTATTTGCCGTCCGAGCGCGATCTGTCGGAACGCTACGGGCTTTCGCGTACGACGGTTCGCCTTGCCCTGCAGGAGCTTGAACGCCTGGGCTTGGTGGTTCGTCAGCGCGGCCGTGGAACCATGGTGTGCGACCGCTCTTTGCAGACGGCAAACCTCACGCAAACCTATAGCTTTACCGAGCAGATGAAGGCGATCGGCCGTGTGCCCAAGACGACGATTCTTGAGTTTACCGAGGTCGAGGCTGACAAGAATATTGCTGTAGAGATGAATGCGCGTCTGGGCGAGCGTCTGTACAAGATCAAGCGCCTGCGTATTGCCGACGGTGTGCCGCTCATGATTGAGTGCACGTATTTGCCGAGCCGCAAATTCTTTGCGCTTAAGCGCCCCATGATCGAGAACAAATCGCTGTACGACATGATCGAGCAGGACTTTCACGAGAAGGTTCGCGTGGCCGAGGAAGAATTCTATGCGAGTATTGCCCGCCATTCCGACGCCCGTCTGCTCGAGATTGCCGAAGGCGCGCCGGTCCTGGATTTGATTCGTACCACATACGACATGAACAACGAGGTTATCGAGTATACGCGTTCGGTTGCGCGCGCCGACCAGTTTAAGTACAAGGTCTACCACAACCGCGCCGTCTAGAGTTATTGGGTATAAACGGCTTGGCGTGTTTTGCGGCGGGTGCAAAATGTGCCAAGCGGTAGAAGGCAACGAACAATCGCTCGAATGAACAATGCAGTGGTTTTTGATCCGCCCTAAAACGCACTGCGGGTACGGGAGCATAGATGAGCACGTATGCTATCAAGGCCGACAAGTTCTTTTTGCCGGCGGGGCCGCAGCTGGGCGGCTACCTCATGGTCGAAGACGGCGTCTTTGGCGCTTGGCAGGCCGATGAGCCCGCTTGTGAGATCAAGGATTACTCGGGTACATGGATCGCTCCGGGCATGGTGGACACCCACATCCATGGCTTCTATAACCATGCCACGACCGATAACGATGCCGAGGGCATCAACATCAGCTCGACCGAGCTCGCTCGTCGTGGTACCACCAGCTGGCTGCCTACGACCTTTACCGACGGCGTGGAGCAGATCAAGGACGCCTGCGCCGCTATTGCTCAGGCAGACGAAGAGCGCGGGCCCGAGTTCTGCGGTGCTCGTATTCAGGGCATCTACCTGGAGGGCCCGTTCTTTACCATGAAGCACGTGGGCGCCCAGAACCCCGCCTTTTTGATTGATCCTTCCGAGGAAGTTTTTGACGAGTGGCAGGAGGCTGCTGGCGGACGCATCGTCAAGAGCGCCATGGCAGCCGAGCGCGACGGCGCTGCCGCCTACGCAGCTGCCCTGAACGCCAAGGGCGTGGTGACCTGCATCGGCCACTCCGACGCTACCTATGACGAGTGTGCTGCGGCCATTAACGCCGGCGCCAGCTGCTTCACGCACACCTACAATGGCCAGCGTGGCCTTCATCATCGCGAGCCCGGCGTCGTGGGTGCTGCCATGACCACGCCCAACACGTATGCCGAGATTATCTGCGACGGCAAGCATGTGAACCCTGCCGCTATCAAGGCGCTGCTGCAGGCCAAGGGCTGGCAGCACACGGTGCTCATCACCGACTGCCTGGGCTGCGGCGGCATGCCCGAGGGGAAGTACACCAGCGGCGGCATGGATGTCGTCATGAAGGACAACCTGTGCTGGCTCGCCGATGGCTCCGCTATTGCCGGTTCGGTGCTCACGCTCGCGCAGGGCGTAAAGAACATCGTCGACTGGGGTCTTGCGAGCGCCGATATCGCAATTCGCATGGCGACCGAGGTGCCGGCTCGCTCTGCTCACGTTGAGGATAAGTGCGGCAGCATCATGCCTGGTCGCGATGCTGACTTTGTCGTGTTCAATCCCGACCTTACCCTGGTCGAGACGTATGTGGGTGGCAACAGCGTCGGCAATGCGTTTGCCGAGTAGCCACCAAGGAAACGATCCGAGAGGGGATTTAAATGATTTACGGTGCATTGGGCGATATCGAGGAATACCGCGGAATGCTCAAGGGCCTCGATGTGCTGATCGACTGGCTCGAGGAGAACGACCCGGCGGAGCTCGAGGTCGGTAGCCATCCGATTCTGGGCGACAAGGTCTTTGCGAACGTCATGGCTCCCACGACGCGTCCTGAGGCCGAGGCTCACTATGAGACGCATCAGCGCTATCACGACCTGCAGATTGATGTCGAGGGTCGCGAGGCCTTTAAGGTCGCTACGGGCAGCCTGACGCTGGTCCAGGAGTTTGACGAGAAGGACGACTACGATCTGGTCGATTCCGACGC
>JAJWXI010000100.1 GCA_021641225.1 Collinsella aerofaciens
GCGCTCCGGTGCCGGCGCAGATCATCGTCAACCTGGGTATTTCCGAGCCGGGCGGCCAGGTCGAGGCGCTGCAAGCGCTCATGAACATCTTTATGGACGCCGACGCCGCAGCCGATGTGCTCGGTCAGACCACGCCCCAGGGCATGGTCGACGCCATCCGCCGCCACTTCTAAGGTAGGGCTAAGGTGACACCCGGGTGGTGACACCCGGGGACGTTCCTTTTCTGTCGGCAGTTAGGGACAGTCCCCAAGTGCCGGCAGAAAAGGAACGTCTCTAACTGCCACCTGCCAGGCCCGTCCCCTTTGCACCAAAATGGTGCAGATTAACCTGTCCCCTTTGCACCAGGTGTGCCGCGGGGGCTGCGTTGTGACACAATGGCGTTTGTTCGATTCGTTTTGCGAAAGGCCAAACATGGCAAATAAGAAAAAGAACCCCGAGGCCGCGCCGACGCCCAAGCAGCAGGCTCGCGCCGACTCCAGCTCTCGCAAGAAGCAGCGCAAGACCTACGTGTCCAAGACCGTCAAGATCGTCCTGGTGGTCATCGGCGTGCTGGCGATGCTGCTTTCCGTCTCGGCCATGGCGTGCTCCGGCCTGATGTCGCAAGCCGAGGACACCGGCTCGGGCTACAAGCTCACCGGCGGTGTGGCTGCCACCATCAACGGCACCAACCTCACCGAGGACACCGTGACCAAGCAGATCATGAGCATGCGCACGTCCTACGGCTACACCAAGGACGAGGACTGGGCACAGTACCTGGTCGACAACGACCTCACGCCCAAGAAGTACCGCAAGCAGCTCATCGATTCCTACACGCAGCAGATTCTGCTCCAGCAGGCGCAGAAGGAAAACGGCGTGACCGTCTCGGACGAGGAGGTCGAGAAGGCTTGGAAGGACGCGTGCAAGAGCGCGGGCGGAGCCAAGACCTTTAAGGAGACCCTCAAGACCTACGGCTATACCGAGGACACCTACAAGGATTCGCTCAAGGAGAGCTTGGCGCAGCAGAAGCTCAAGGATGCCGTGGCGCCCACCAGCAAGCCCAAGGACAGCGAGATTGTCGATTACATCAACGAGAACCTGTCCAGCTACAATGACGCCCGCCGCTCGTCGAACATCCTGATCAAGGTTGATTCCGACGCATCCGACGAGGACAAGGCTGCCGCCAAGGCCAAGGCGCAGGAGTGCCTGGACAAGATCAACTCCGGCGAGCTGAGTTTTGAGGACGCCGTGGAGCAGTACTCCGAGGACACCGGCTCCAAGGAGAAGAAGGGCGACGTGGGCTGGGACAAGCTCACCACCTTTGTCGACAGCTACCAGACGGCGCTCGAGGGTCTTAACAAGGGCGACGTGAGCGATGTTGTCGAGTCGACGTACGGCTATCACATCATCAAGTGCACCGACTACTTCCACGTCGATGACCAGGTCGATGACATCAATCAGGTGCCCAAGGCCATCAAGAAGTATGTCTCCAACGTGGTGAAGACGCAGGCGGCCAGCACCGCGTACAGCGAGTGGCTGGAGCAGTACAAGAAGGACGCCGACATCACCGTTAACCCCATGCCCAAGGACGTGCCGTACAACGTCAGCCTGAAGGGCGTTACCAAGAGTTCGACCGACGATTCGTCGACGACTGAGTAATCATGGGGCGGTGCTCATACGAGTGCCGCCCACGCTATTGAGGAGGATTTGCAGATGACCAACGAAGAGCTGCAGAAGGAAATGATCGCGGCCATGAAGGCTAAGGACAAGGTTCGCCTGTCCATCATTCGCCAGGTCAAGGCCGAGGTGAAGAATATCGAGGTCAACGAGCGCCGCGATGTGACCGAGGAAGACGTCAACAGCATGATCAAGCGTCTGATTAAGCAGACGAGCGAGACGCTGGAGATGTCCATTAAAGCCGGCACCGACCAGGAGCGTACCGACAACCTGACCGAGCAGGTCAAGATTCTGGAGAGCCTGCTGCCCGCGCAGGTTTCGGGCGAGGAGCTCGAGGCCCTGATCGAGCAGGTTATCGCCGAGCTGGGCGCCACGTCCAAGAAGCAGATGGGGCAGGTCATGGGCGCTCTGGGCAAGGCCACGGGCGGCAACTTCGACAAGCCGGCCGCAGCCAAGATCGTCGGCGCAAAGTTGGCGTAATTTGTTACGCGGTTTTACCAAACCGCGTAACGGCTCGACGCTGCAAACCCGCACACGCGGCAATCTGACGTTCAATTTCAAGGGCGTGACCATGGCGGTCGCGCCCTTTTTTGGTGCTTGCACAGGACGGGCACTCATTGGGGACAGACTTAAATGAGTACCCAATGAGCGGGCACTCATTTAAGTCTGTCCCCAATGAGTGGGTGAAAGGTTGCGGGTTCTTTACGGTGATGCAGTGTGGGCTGCGGAAACGTGGTTCTTTCCGTACAATAGTGCAATTCGTATAAACGCAGGGAAGGGACATTCATGGCAGACATGATCGAGATCAAGCATCTCAACAAGTACTTTGGCGACCTGCATGTGCTCAAAGATATCAACCTTACCGTCAAGCGCGGCGAGAAGCTCGTCATGATCGGGCCGTCCGGTTCGGGTAAGTCGACGCTCATCCGCTGCGTCGATTATCTTGAGGAGCCCACATCGGGCGAAGTCATTATCGACGGTACGCCGCTCACCAAGAAGAATCACCTGGAAATGGCTCGTAAGTACAGCTCCATGGTGTTTCAGCAGTTCAACCTTTATCCCAATATGACGGTGCTCGGCAACCTCACGCTCGCACCCATCAAGCTGCAAAAGAAGAGCAAGGAAGAGGCGACCCAGATCGCCATCGCCGCGCTCAAGCGCGTCGGCATGGCGCATAAGGCCGGCGAGTATCCGCAAAACCTCTCGGGCGGTCAGCAGCAGCGCATTGCCATCGCCCGTGCCCTGTGCACCAAGCAGCCCATCATCCTGTTTGACGAGCCGACCTCGGCACTCGACCCCGAGATGGTCCAGGAGGTCCTGGACGTTATGATCGAGCTCGCGCAGGAAGACATCACCATGATCTGCGTGACGCACGAGATGGGCTTTGCGCGCCAGGTGGCCGACCGCGTCATCTTTATGGAGGACGGCCGCATCCTGGAGGAGGGCACGCCCGAGCACTTCTTCGATAACCCCGAGAACCCGCGCTGCCGCGAGTTCCTGTCCAAGATTCTGCACTAGGCGCGGGTGATGGACATGACGGATATGACGAGGGCGGCTGTTTCGCGCCGTCACTTTTTGCAGCTGGCGGGGGCCGGTATGCTCGCGCTGGCGGGAACCGCGCTCACCGGTTGCGGCAGCTCCACCAGCGGCGAGGGCTCCGATAAGGGCTCCAAGCTCGCGGCCATCAAGTCGCGCGGCCACCTGAACGCCGGCGTCAAGAAGGACGTTCCCGGCTACGGCTATTACGACACCGCCAAGGGTCGCTTTGAGGGCATGGAGGTCGACCTGTGCTACCAGATCGCCGCTGCCGTCTTTGGCGTGAGCTACAAGGAGGCCCGCGCCCAGGAGCTTGTCGAGTTTACCGACGTAACGCCCAAGACGCGTGGCCCGCTCATCGATAATGGCCAGCTCGACGTGGTCGCGGCGACCTACACCATCACCGACGAGCGCAAGAAGAGCTGGGATTTCTCGACGCCGTACCGCACCGACTACGTGGGACTCATGGTCAAGAAACGCTCGGGCTTTACCTCGATCGAGGACCTGGACGGCAAGGTCATTGGTGTGAGTCAGGGTGCCACCACGCAGGGCCTGATCGAGCAGATGATCAAGGACAACGGCTTTCACTGCGAGCCCGAGTTTAGGGCCTTTAGCGGCTATCCCATCATCAAGAGCTCGCTCGACGCCGGCAATATCGACGTCTTTGCCATGGACCGCTCCACGCTGGCCGGCTACATGAACGAGACCGTCGAGCTGCTGCAGCCCGAGGTCAAGTTTGGCGAGCAGGGCTACGGCGTGGCGACCAAGAAGAGTTGCGACCTTTCGGCCGTGGTCGATCAGGTGATTTGCGATCGCCTGGCCGACGGCTGGCTCGATCAAGAGGTCAAGACCTGGGGTCTTGTGTAGTCGCATCGTCCAAGGAAGGAATCAAATGCTCGAAGGATTGTTTGACGCCGACCGCTGGTCGACGACATTCCAAAACATGGGGCCCTTCTGGGAGGGCTTTGGCGTGACGCTGCAGGTGGTTGTTGCCGGCCTGCTGCTGTCGCTGGTGCTGGGCACGCTGCTGGGCGTGTTCTCGACCACCCGTTCGCGCGTGCTGCGCGCTATCAGCCGCGTGTACGTGGAGTTTTACCAGAACACCCCGCTGCCTGTGCAGGTGCTCTTTATGTACATGGCCGGCCCGCAGTTTTTGCAGGCCATAACTGGTGCCGACCAGCCGGTGCGTATCGCGCCGTTCGTGCTGGGCTTTCTGGGCGTGGGCCTGTATCACGCGGCCTACATCTCGGAGGTCATCCGCACCGGCATCGAGGCCGTTCCGCGCGGTCAGATGGAGGCGGCTCAGAGCCAGGGCTTCACGCGCGCGCAGGCCTACTGGTACATCGTGTTGCCCCAGACGTTCAAGATCATCCTGCCGCCGCTGTGCAACCAGGCGCTCAACTTGGTCAAGAACACGTCGGTGCTGGCGCTCGTGGCCGGCGGCGACCTTATGTATCGTTCCGACAACTTCGTGAGCCTGTATGGCTACCTGCAGGGATACATCGTCTGCTGCCTTATGTATTTCATCATCTGCTTTCCGCTCGCCATGCTGGTGCAGTGGCTCGAGCGCCGCTCCAAGGAGCGTCCGCGCGGTGTGAGCCTGGCCGAGCTGGGACTCGACAACGTAGAGGAGGCCTAGCGCATGGAAATCTTCAACGCGACCAACCTGCTCTACATCTGGGGCGGCTTTGTTAAGACGATCGAGATCTCGGCGCTGTCGATTTTTTTCTCGCTCATCTTTGGCACGGTGCTGGCGCTTGTTAAAAGCTATGCGCCCCGCCCGTTCCGCATTTTGGTGAGTGCCTATATCGAGCTGTTCCGCTGCACGCCGAACCTGCTGTGGATCCTGTTTATCTACTTTACGGTGCAGGGTCTGGACATTGTGATCTCGACCATCGCCTTTACGCTGTTTACCAGCGCCGTTATGGCCGAGATTGTGCGCGGCGGCCTCAACTCGATTCCGCGCGGCCAGTTTGAGGCGGCGCAGAGCCAGGGCTTCGGCTTCTTTGCCACCATGCGCTACATCATTTTGCCGCAGACGTTTAAGACGATCATTCCGGCGCTGTTTAGCCAGTGCACGACCGTCATCAAGGACAGCTCGTATCTTTCGGGCATTAACGTGGCCGAGCTCATGTACACGGCAAACGTCGTAATGGCGC
This sequence comes from Collinsella aerofaciens, assembly GCA_021641225.1. Classification (GTDB taxonomy): domain Bacteria; phylum Actinomycetota; class Coriobacteriia; order Coriobacteriales; family Coriobacteriaceae; genus Collinsella; species Collinsella aerofaciens_AJ. The sequence continues at coordinate 5,349 of JAJWXI010000100.1, forward strand.
ACGCGATCGACCTGTCGCAGGTGCTTATGCTCTACGGCCTGGTGTTTGCGATGTACTTTGCACTCAACTTTGGCATTTCGCTGCTGGTCCGAGCGTATCAACGCCGCATCGTAGCCGCATAGCCTGGCTTTCCCTGGCACCCAACCTTGGCCTTCAAACCGTCGCTCGCGTACCAAAGTACGCGTCGCTCCTCTTTCAGGCCAATCTTGGGCACCAGGAAAACCCAGGTACGCTATCGTGGGAAAAGGCGATAAACAGCCTTTTTCTCATTTGTTAGAAAGGAATCGCGATGAGCGATCTGGTGAACAAGAAGAGCCCCGTGGTCATTACCATCGCGCGTGACTTTGGTGCCGAGGGCCACGAGATCGGCCGTATCCTCGCCAACGAGTTGGGGATTCCGCTGTACGACAACGAGCTGCTGGTGCGCGCGTCGCTGCGCGCGGGCGAGTCGCTCGATAAGATGGCGGCCTACGACGAGCGCCTGGCCGTGGAGAACATGGCGTTTCTGCCCGACCGCTACGACGCCCGTTCGTACTCGGACAAGCTGTTCCAAAAGATGAGCCAGGTGATTTTGGACCTGGGCGAGACCGAGAGTTGCATTATCGAGGGCCGTCTGTCCGATTATCTGCTGCGCAACAATCCCAACCACATTGCCGTATTGGTGACCGCGCCCTTTGAGGACCGCGTCGAGATTGTGCGTAAGAAGCGTGGCCTCAACAAAAAGAAGGGCGCCAAGCTGGTTAAGCAGCAGCAGAAGGCGCGTGAGGCGTTCTACAAGCGCTACAGCGCCGGCAAGTGGAAGATGACGAGCGGCAAGGACATCGTCGTCAACCGCGCCAAACTGGGCCGCGAAGGCTGCAAGGACGTCATCGCCGCAGCCTACCGCTACAAAGTAGCTCAGCTCGAAGGCTAGATGGTCGAAACCACCACGAAGGGGACAGTGAACTGCCTCCCATTTCTTGGACATCGGGAAATGGGAGGTTTTC
>JAJWXI010000101.1:0-2306 GCA_021641225.1 Collinsella aerofaciens
TCGGACTCGTAGATGAAGGTGTCGTCGCCGAGCGCGTCGTAGGCGGCGACCGGGTTGCCCTCGGCATCGCGATACGGCGTGCCCTTAAACACGGCGCCGTCATAGGCCACAAGTTGGCGGCCGGTCTCATTCTCGAAGTAGTACACGAAGATACCCTTGAGGGCCGCACACAGCGGGATGGCAATAATCATGCCGATGGGGCCCATGAGTGCCGAGCCAATAACGAGCGCCGTGAGGCTCATGATGGGATGCACCTGCACCGAGCTCTGCATGACCTTAGGCGAAATCACGTTATCGGTGACGTTTTGCGCGACCATCGTCACGATGAGCGTCCACAACGCCAACATGGGGCTGAACATAAAGCCGAGCACCGTGGCGATCGCCGCGCTCACCCAGGGACCGACAACCGGAACCAAGTGCATAATGCCGGTAAAGATAGCCATGAGCGCCGCATACGGATGGCCGATGATCATAAAACCGATAAAGGCAAGGAAACCACCGCAGATGGACGTCACGACCATACCGCGCATGTAGCCGCCGACAGAGCGAGAAAGGATGGCGACCATAAAGCGGTACGAGGTCTCCTTCTCCTGACCGATGATGGTGCAAATCTCGTGGTGCATGCGAGGGTAGTCGCAGGCCATCCAGTACGCGAGCACCAGACCCAGGAAGATCACGAACAGCTGCGAGGCCGTATTGGTGATGAGCGGGAACACACCGCGGCCAAGCTCGGCAGCGATCTGAGACACGTACTTCGATGCCACGGTGACAAGCGACGAAAGATTATCGTCCAAATACTCCTTGAGCGGCGTGTTGTTGAGCGTCTTGGCATGCGAGATCATCTCATTGAGATCGCCGCCCGCAACACGAAGCTGCTCGGGCAGGCGGCTCAGGACTTCCATGATCTGACCAAAAAGAATCGGCGACAAGATGCAAACGACGCCGACGAGCACGGCAACGACAACAATAAGCGCGATAAGCGAACCGATGCCGCGATTCACGCCATGGTGCTCGAGCCAGTTGGTGATCGGGGACATCACAAAAGCAATGATGGAGCCGACGGCAAGAAACTCGATAACCGGTGCCAGGATGCCCATAAGGTTAAAGATGACAGCGGCGATGACAATGCAGCCGACAACAGCCCAAATGCGCAGCGTCAGAATGCGGGTGTCGCGCAGCACGCGATCGGTTTGTTGGGGGTGTTCACTCATGAACGAATCATCACTCCGTCGGGGTCGATCTTGTCCTGAATCTTCTTAAGCGTGCGGCGCAGCAGGCGCGAAACCTGGACCTGCGATATACCCAGCTTCTTGGCGATCTCGATCTGGGTCATGCCCTTTACAAAGCGCAGCTCGATAACCTCGCGCTCGCGCGGCGAGAAATCACGGATAGCTTCCTCGATCACCAAGCGGTCATCGGTAAAGTCGAGCTCATTGTCGTCGTCGGCGTAGCGATCGAGAATCGAGGGGGCATCGTCGGAATCGGACGCACCAGGAGCCTCGATGGGCACCGAGGTATAGGCCGAAGACGATTCCATAGCCTCGAGGACCTCATCGACGGTCACATCTAGATACTCAGCGATCTCCTCAACCTTGGGCGAACGCTGCAGCTCGTTGGTAAGTTTGTCAGTAGCCTGGTTGACCTTGGCAGAAAGCTCCTGCAGACGGCGCGGAACGCGCACGCTCCAGCCCTTATCGCGGAAATGACGCTTGATCTCGCCCAGAATGGTGGGCGTGGCAAACGTGGTGAACTCGAGACCACGCTCGGGGTCAAAGCGGTCGATAGCCTTGAGCAAACCCAGATAGCCGACCTGCATGAGGTCGTCGAGCGGCTCGCCGCGATTCTTAAATTTGTTTGCAAGAAACCTTACCAGATTCATATGGGACATGACGAGCTGCTCGCGGGCGTCCGGATCACCGGTCTCTTTATAGCGACGAAACAGCTCGCGGGTTTTCTCCTTGTCCCAAGCGGTCTTACCGCTCCGGGAACGTTCGGTCATATTAGATATCCGCCTTGAGGTCGAGGGAAAGCGTCAGGGGCGCCGAAGTCTTTTCGTAGGAATCGCACACGCTCGCCAAAATGAGCTCGGCATACACGGCAGCCTGGTCATCCTCGTCGACAGCGGCCTGATCGCCAAAGGTAAAGGTCATGCCAACGTGAGACTCGTCGACATCGAACCTGATCGTAATGTCATCGGAATTAACCGCCGTGCAGCCAAAGATGAAGGCTTCCTCGGCCGCCATACGAATATCCTCGATGCGATCGACGGACATGGAGCACAGCGCACCAACGTTGGCGGCCGTCAT
>JAJWXI010000101.1:2406-4576 GCA_021641225.1 Collinsella aerofaciens
TCGGCCGCGGGAGCTTTCACCTTGTTAATGAGTTTCTGCACGGCACCTGCCGCAGAATCTGTCACGCTCGATACGGCATTACTGGCCTCGGCCATACTGCCCGTGACCTCGGAGATGTCGCGAACGACCGCCTCAACCTCAACGAGGTTGGACGTCAGGGCGTCAACGGCAGTCTTGCTCGACTTGAGGAGCGGCTCCATCTGGGCAAGTGCCGGCGTAAGCTCGTCAACGGCGCCATCAAGCTTTGCCACCACGGGCTGCGCCTCGGCAATCGTATTGTTGAGGTCGGTTACCGTCTTGTCGAGCGAATCGACAACGTTGCGGGTCTTGCGTAGGGTAAGCGCGAGCTCAACGATGGCCCACACGCCGGCAATGGCAAGCACCAGCAGGGCGATTTGAATGGGACTCATACAAGCCTCCCGGAAGAATCGAAATACAGACGCTGTTTATGGTACCCCAAAGAAGAGGAAAGATTCTAAAAGGGAATGCGCGAAGTGCCAACGACCTACTTCGGAGCATTGCCGCTACGGTCGCGCTCACTTTGCTCCACACGCCATTCTTCCCAACCGCGGCCGGCAGGCTGCCAAAAGGCACCACGCTCCAGACCTTCGGGCAAATAGCGCTGGTCGACCCAACCTTCGGGATAATCATGTGGGTACTTGTATACACCGTACTCGTCGCTGCCGGGACGGTGACGATCGCGAAGATAGCTGGGCACCTCACGAAGGCCACTGCTATGGATATCGGCCAGCGCCGCATCGATCGAAGCCTCACACGCGTTGGATTTAGGCGCCAAGCACACATAGAGTGCAGCCTGAGCCAGGTTAATTCGGCACTCGGGATAGCCAATGACCTCGGCAGACTTAAACGCGGCTTGCGCCACCAAAAGTGCCTGCGGATCGGCATTGCCAACATCCTCAGAAGCCTGAATCATAATGCGGCGAGCGATAAACTTAGGATCCTCCCCCGCGTCGATCATGCGCGCGAGCCAATAGATCGTGGCATCGGGGTCGCTGCCGCGCATGGACTTGATGAACGCACTGATAATGTCATAGTGCATGTCACCGTTTTTGTCATACGAAAAACCGCGGCGCGGGTTAGCAATCTTCACGTCATCGACGGTGATGGGATAACGTTCCCCTGCCGCCGGAGCCGGCGTCCCCTCGGTATCGGGACGCGTAACGGCAATCTCACTCGCTAGCTCGAGCGTCGTGAGCGCGGAGCGAGCGTCGCCCGCAGCCAGCGTGCAGATGGTCTTAACCGTATCCTCATCGGCCGAGAACTTACCACCCAAACCCTGCGGTGCCTCAAGCGCACGCGCAATAAGCGTGGCGATATCCTCGTCCTTGAGGTGCTCAAGCTCCACCACGCGACCACGCGAGAGCAACGCCGAGTTGACCTCGAAGTACGGGTTCTCGGTCGTGGCGCCGATCATAATGACGGTACGGTTCTCAACCGCATGCAGCAACGCATCCTGTTGCGACTTCGAAAAGCGATGAATCTCGTCGATGAATAGAATGGTGCGACGGTCGTAGGTATTCAGGCGCGTCTTGGCCTCGTCAATCACGCGGCGCAAGTCCTTCACGGTGCCCGTCACGGCGCTGACCTCGACAAACTCGCTCTTGGTATGGTTGGCGATAATGTGGGCCAGCGTCGTCTTGCCCGTACCGGCCGGCCCGTACAGAATCACGCTCGACAGCACGTCGTGCTCAATCGCGGCACGCAGCCATGAGCCCTTACCGACGGCCTTTTGCTGGCCCACGTACTCATCAAGCGTGTTGGGGCGCATGCGCACCGCAAGCGGCGCATTCTGAAAGGAACGCTCGCGCGTCGAAGCAGAAAAAAGGTCGTCCATAGCCATCCCGTGCATCAATCAAAATCGTTTTCCACGAATAGTATACCGAATAAATACGAACTACCGTTCGTTAATATAAGTACGGTGCGGAAACTTTAGACCCGGGAACAACTTACTCGTCAGCTCGCAGAAATAGCCATCCGTCATGCTCGCAATGTAATCCACCACGGCTTGGTCCTTATCGTCCTGCCATGCATAGGTACGGTCGTAGTAGGAAAGCTGCTGCTCAATGCGCGAAATGTGGTGCTTAAATATGTAGGAGGACTCGTCGCCTTCGTTTATATCCTGCAGGCAACGGTCGTAGAGCTTTTCGAA
>JAJWXI010000101.1:4676-6316 GCA_021641225.1 Collinsella aerofaciens
AGGATATCCGAGATACGCACCACGCAGCCCTCGAGCGTCATGGGACGCAGGTGCTCAATCGCGCTATAGCCTGAGGCAATGCATTCCTCGACGGTTCGGTCGAACTGGTCAAAGGAACCCATGTCCGAAAGCTCAAAAACACGCTGTTCGTACTCGCCGTTGTGGCATAGCACGCCATCGAGTGTCTGAAGCGACACGTTGCGGCCATACAGGGCGTCGAGTACGCGGACCGACTGCACGTTATGGAAAAAATAGCGACCCGTGCGCTCGTGATAGATATCGTTGAGAAAACGCTCACCGGCATGGCCGAAAGGCGTGTGGCCCAAGTCGTGGCCTAAGCCAATTGCCTCGATTAGATCGCAGTTGAGCCCAAGAGCGCGGCCGATATCGAGTGCGATGCGCGATACAAGCTGCACGTGCAAGCCGCGGCGCGACAGATCATCATTGCTACGGAAGCTAAAGACCTGCGTTTTACCAGCATATCGGGCATACGCGGGCAGGTGGAGAATCTTTTCGGCATCGCGCATAAATGCCGGACGCATGAGCGTGCCCTCGTCTGCGGCCCGATCAACGCGACGGATGACCTGGTCATCGTCGCAACGGTACGGGTTGACATAGCCCGAAGCACGATCGGCGGAAATGCGCTCGACAAGTTCGGGCGACAACGCCGAGGGAATACGATCCATGCGCGCCTTAATGACGGCCGTTTCTTGATTAGTTGCCATGGCATGCTCCTTAAGAAGGATGCGCAATCGGTTACAATGTGCAGCCCACGACCTCGATTATGGCAAAAATCGGCACCAAAAATGGGAGCAATGGCAAGGAGCGCGATTTTGTGATGAGGCAGGAGAGGGCAAGGACCAGGAGCGCGGCGGCAAATGCCACGACGCCACCCATTGGGTCGAGCGTGCAAAGCGCGAAGAGTGCCTTGGCATCTCCCATGCCGATGCCGGGGGCTTGACGGAGGCGCCGCCAGAGGGACTCGGTCAACGCGAGAGAAAGGTACACGATGACCGCAAGGCCAGCGCGGTCAAGTGCCGTGTTCAAGCCCGCATCCAGCCACACGCCCGCAAACGCCGCCACGGCACACGCAGTCGCAAGCGCGTTGGGAAACCGCCGCTCACGGGCATCGATCACCGCACCGGCAAAGGCGCAGATCCAAAATGGGATATAGAACATGGGACACCTCCCGGGACGGCTGCTCTAAAGCAAAAACCACCACAAAGGTGCATCCCCTTTGTGGTGGTTCTGATCGTGGTTACTTGGCGCCCTGCATGACCTCATCGAGGGTAACGTTAACGGCGTGCTGCGTGGGCACCCAGTCGACCTTCAGGAACAGCGCGGCAACCGTGATGGGGATATAGCTGAACATAAAGATCGGGAAGGTAAACAGGTTGGTCACCAGGCGCCACTTTTGAGCGCAATGAATGTGCTTGTACTCAAAGATGGTCGTGAGCAGCGCCAGGATAAAGAAGGTCTGGTACATCATCACGAACGTCATGATAAGCGAGGCGGCACAAGCCTGCATCTCGACCTCGGTAGCCAAGAAACCATGCGAAAGGCCACCCACGATCAGGAACGTCGCATTGGCGAGCATCGAGATCAGCGATAGCAGCATACCCGGGGCGATGGTCATAAAC
>JAJWXI010000102.1 GCA_021641225.1 Collinsella aerofaciens
CGCGCAGCATGCCAAACGCGTCCTTGCCTTCGACGGTAAAGGTCGCGCGATCGATGCCGATGACCTCAGCCGCGGGGCAGTCGTTAATGGTGACCTTCCAGCCGCGACGCTGGCAGTACTTCATGTACATCTTAAAGAGCATGAAGGTCCAGTCCTGCGCCTCCAGGCCACCCTGTCCGGGCTTGATGGTCACGATCGCGTCGCCGTGATCGAACTCACCGGTAAACCAGCTCGAAAGCTCGAGCTCGTCGATAGCGCGGGCCAGGCGTTCTGCCGTAGCGGCAGCCTCCTCGCGCAATGCAGCGGCATCGGGGTCGTCGCCCATCTCCTCGGCAAGCTCCAGCGCCGCGCGGGCGTCAGATAGCTCGCCGCGCGCGGTATCCACGGCAGCGATATCTTCCTTGGCGCGAGCGATCTCCTCCATGATGGCGCGAGCGGCGTCGGCGTCATCCCAAAAGCCGGGGGCCACGCTTTTGGCCTCGAGCTCAGTCACGCGCGTGCGCTTCTCGTCCAAATGAAGATACGACTCGACCTCGCCGAGCCGGTCCGCAAACGCGTCCAGCTCGGCGGGCGTTACCTCTAAAGCCTCGGCCATTAACGATTCCTGCCGTGGCAGTACTTGAACTTCTTGCCGCTGCCGCAGGGGCAAAGGTCATTGCGGCCAACGTTGACGTACGGATCGTCGCTCTCGTCCTTGCGGTAGGTAGTCACCTTGCCGCCGTTGTTGACAGCAGCCGGGCCTCCCTGGACGGCCGTACGAGCCTGCACCTGTGCCTGCTTGCGCAGCACCGAGTTGCCGTTGTCGCCATCGACATCGGCGGGGCCGGAGAAGCGCGCCCCCTCGAGCGCGGGGTCCTCCTTGTGCTCCACGGCCTGCGGGGCGGCCTTGATCTCGATGCGCAGGACGGTGCGCAGGTAATCCTCGTACATGGTGTCGACGAGCATCTGGAAGGCACCATAAGCCTCGGTCTTGTACTCGACCAGCGGGTCGCGCTGACCAAAGCCGCGCAGTCCGATACCGGTCTTGAGGTAGTCCATCTCCTGCAGGTAGTTCATCCAACGGGTATCGATGACGCGCAGCATGACCTGGGTGTTGAGCTCGCGCATGAGGTCCTCACCCAGGCGCTCGGCCTTCATGTTGTAGCACTTCTCGACGTAGGCCAGGACATCGGCAGCCAGGGCCTCAAAGTCCTCGTCGGGGAACTTGGGCGTATCGATATGCCCGGTGAGCTCCACGACCCACTTGCGCAGGCCCTCAAGATCGCGCTCGCCATCGTGACTGTCCTTGGTGCAGAACTCCTGCACGCAGCGGTACACGGTGTCGTGCATGACCTCGGTGATGTGGTCGGTCAGGTCCTTGCCGTCCAGAATCTTGTTGCGCTCGGCGTAGATGACCTGGCGCTGCTTGTTCATGACGTCGTCGTACTCAAGGACGCTCTTGCGCATGGAGAAGTTGATGCTCTCGACCTTGTGCTGGGCGCTCTCGACGGCCTTGGAGATGATCTTGTGCTGGATGGGCATGTCGTCGCCCATGTCGGCCGTGACCATCATCTTGGAGACGCGGTCCATCTTGTCGCCACCGAACAGGCGCATGAGGTCGTCCTCGAGCGACAGGTAGAACTGGGTCTCGCCCGGATCGCCCTGACGACCGGAGCGGCCGCGCAGCTGGTTGTCGATACGACGGGACTCGTGGCGCTCGGTGCCGATAACGGTCAGGCCGCCGGCGGCAAGCACGCGCTCGCGCTCGGCCTTGCAGGTCTCCTTGGCCTCGGCGTTAAACTGCTCGAGCTGCTCGGGCGTCACGTCCTCCATGGTCAGGCCCTCGTACTCAAGGCGCTCGCGCACCAGCTCGTCGGGGTTGCCGCCCAGCAGGATGTCGGTACCACGACCGGCCATGTTAGTAGCGATGGTCACGGCGCCGTAGCGTCCGGCCTGGGCAACGATATGAGCCTCGCGCTCGTGATGTTTAGCGTTGAGGACCTCGTGCGCGATGCCGCGCTTGGTAAGGGCGGCAGACAGCTTCTCGGAGCTCTCGATGGAGACGGTGCCCACCAGGACCGGCTGACCCTTGGCGTGACGCTGCTCGACATCGTCGGCGACGGCGTTGTACTTGGCCTGAATGGTACGGTACACCAGGTCCTCGTGGTCAACACGCTGAACGGGTTTGTTGGAGGGAATGACCTCGACGGGCAGCTTGTAGATCTCGCGGAACTCGGCGTCCTCGGTAAGCGCCGTACCGGTCATGCCGGAGAGCTTGTCATACAGACGGAAGTAGTTCTGCAGGGTGATGGTGGCCAGCGTCTGGTTCTCCTCGCGCACGAGCACGCCCTCTTTTGCCTCGATAGCCTGGTGCAGGCCCTCGGAGTAGCGACGGCCTTCCATAATGCGGCCGGTGAACTCGTCGACGATCTTGACCTCGCCGTTGGTGACCACGTACTGCTTGTCGCGATGGAACATGTACTGAGCCTTCAGCGCCTGCTGCAGGTGGTTGACCAACTGGCCCGAAAGGTCGGCATAGATGTCCTCGATGCCCAGGCGGCGCTCGATCTTCTTAAGACCGCGCTCGGTGGCGGCGATGGTGTGCTTGGCCTCGTCCATGACGTAGTCGCCCGTGGGCTCGACGTCCTCGGTGGCGGTGAGCATGTCGTGCGACACGTCCTCACCGCGCTCCAGGCCGCGCACGGCACGCGCGAAGTCCTTGTAGGTGCTGGCGGACTTGGTGCCGGCGCCCGAGATGATGAGCGGCGTTCTGGCCTCGTCGATCAAGATGGAGTCGACCTCGTCGACGATGGCGTAATGGTGGCCGCGCTGTACGCGCTGCTCGGGGCGGGTGACCATGTTGTCGCGCAGGTAGTCGAAACCGAACTCGGAGTTGGTGCCGTAGGTGACGTCTGCCTGGTAGGCCGGGCGCTTGAGTTCGAGCGGCATGTTGTTCTGGAGCAGACCGACGGTCATTCCCAGGTACTTGTAGATGCGGCCCATCCACTCGGAGTCGCGCTTTGCCAGGTAATCGTTGACGGTAACGACATGCACGCCCTTGCCGGCGATAGCGTTGAGGTAGCCGGCCAAGGTAGAGACCAGGGTCTTGCCTTCGCCGGTCTTCATCTCGGCAATATGACCCTCATGAAGCGCCATGGCACCGATGAGCTGTACGTCAAAGTGACGCATGCCCGTGATGCGCTTGGAAGCCTCGCGCACGGTGGCGAAAGCCTCGGGGAGCATGTCGTCGAGCGACTCGCCGTTGGCGTAACGCTCGCGGAACTTATCGGTCTGGGCGCGGAGTTCCTCCTCGGTCATCTTCTCAAACTGGGGCTCAAGACCGTTGATCTGGTCGACGATCTTGTAGTAGCGCTTGAGGTCCTTATCGGATCCAAAGGACAGCAGCTTTGACATGAATCCCATGTGGTTTTCCTTTTTGGCCATCGCCCACGCCGTGCAGCTGCGGGCGAGTTAAACACAGATGATTGTACTTTAGCCAAACAAGGCGCGGCCTATACGGTCGACCTCGACCGCCACGTAATAACTACGACCAACCTGCCGAAAAGGGACTGGTTTAATTTGACAGCTTTTATCTGGGAAAATGCTGTCTCTCTGCCATTTGGCGCAAACCAATCCGTCCCCTTCGTACCAATCTGGTGCCATGGAGACAGGTTCGTTTGCACCAATAAAGGAAAAGGGCCGCGCACCCAACCGGATGCGCGGCCCTCATGCCATGAATGCGAGTGTGTCCTCGGCGAGCTATTTACTCAGCAGCCTCGGTGGTCTCGGCCTCGGCAGCAGCCTCCTCGACGGGAGCCTCTGCGGGAGCCTCGGCGGCCTGCTTGGCAGCCTCCTCGGCAAACTTAGCGGCACGCTTAGCCTTCTCGGCAGCCTTAGCCTCAGCGGCGGCCTTGCGAGCGGCCTCGGCCTCAGCAGCCTTGGCGGCCTTGGCAGCCTTGGCCTCCTCGGCCTTCTTGAGCTGGGCGGCAGCGGCGCCACCGAACTTGTCGGCGAAGCGCTGGACGCGTCCACCGGTGTCGACGAACTTCTGCTGGCCGGTGTAGAACGGGTGGCACTCGTTGCAAAGCTCGACCTTCATCTCGGACACGGTAGCGTGCGTCTTGAAGGTGTTGCCGCAGGAGCACGTCACCGTGCACTCGACATACTGGGGATGGATACCCTGCTTCATGGTAGGACTCCTTATTGGTCAGGCGCTGGTTACCGATCAGCGCATAAGGCGTCTTGGTTTCCGACCAAGACAACAAACTCGGCTATGGTACCACGGCGCCGCGTGTCCCACAAAAGGTTCACGGTCTTTTCGGCACAACACGGGCTGGCCCTTAAGGATCTGACGCGTATCGGAAGACCGACGCTGCCTCTGCGGCATCGTTCACGCGCCACGCCCGCAGCAGCAGGCGAGATGTCTCGATATCCCTCATTGGCAACCTCCGTCTCAGGGCCTCAGGAGCGATTGCACGTCTCATCGGCAATTGTGGGGGCGAGCCCAGGCACCAGCCCCCGAGAGCGGGCGCCTACATATCTTCTCAGATGTCCGCACGAGTAATTCAACTCATAAGGACTGGCTATCCCTAACCTGTGACACAATCCCAAACGCACAGAACAGAATCATCAGCCCAATCATCGCATAAGAGGCAGCCGAACCTTCAAGCACTATTCCACAAAGAACAATCTCCGCGCCGCCAATGAGCACTGTTATCAGGCGCTCTGCCTTTTTGCTCCCGCCGCTCGCATGAAAAGGCGGCAAAGCGCACAAAATCACATATAGCCCGGGAAGGGAATACGGGATCGATAGTCCAACCCCTCCATCAACTGCAGTGTTTTGCGTAAGAATCAACTGGACCCACACGGCAGTTATCACTGAACAGGTCGTCGATAAAAGAAGGCCAGAAATATAGCACGCAAGAAAGTTCCGTCGCATTCGAACGGAGAAATCCGCGAACTCTCTTCGCCGCGTGGAAACAATAAGGTACACAGAAATTGCAATAGAACCGATCAGAGAAAACAGCGGAACAACCAGCAATTCAAGCTTATTACCCCATCGATCAACCACGCCCCCACTCCAATGAGCGGGAATTGTATCGGGGAGGACTGACCAAGCAGCCCATAGAATCAGAAATGGAAGAATAGAGAGGATGAAGGATGATAACACTGCAGTATTTTTTGAGACTCTCATCGATTCCGCATCTCCTTGTGCGCCCGCATTCCACTCCGTCTTAAAACGACTGTAAATAATAACTTGAATGCAAATTTGTTTTAATTTTTACGTGCTCAAGCCCGGAGACCCGATGTGACCAAACCCGCAATTTCGACGTTAACAAACGCATGCGCGGGCTCTGCCAGCTCGCCATCAGGCGGATCGAGGGTTTCCGCCCCAAGGCCGCCGAGGTGCTGGAAGGAACCGAGGTCGAGGCCCTGGCCTACTCGGACTTCCCCTACGAGCACCACGTCGGGTTGCGTACCGACAACGTGCAGGAGCGCACCGACGCGAGCTCAAGTGCCGCAGCCGCGTGGTGCAAAACGCATCTCCACCGTTCCTTCGACTGAGAAAATGCCGCCCCCGGGGCCCGGGAGGGCCCCGGGGGCGTTCGGCTGACTGCGGAAACGGCCTATCCGCTCAATACATTCGGCTGGGATCGGAAATCAACCAAACTGAATCAGGTTCAGTTGACATCGTTAAATCATGACCACCCGCATAGCGGGTGGTCATGATTTAACGAACTGGACGTTTGACCGTAAGGGGAGGAGGGGACTGGCAAGGCCAGTCCCCTCCTCCCCCATGACGCTCGATTTGCATTTACGACTCGATGAAAGCCGGGCCGCTGGTTACCTTGTCAAATTCGAGCACCGACGTTCCGGTGTTCAAATAAAGGCTTCCTTGGTTTCCGTCTGCGGAGGCGTAAGCCAGGTGGACAAATCCGTAATCATCTCCTGATTGGTCGGCCAACATGAAGATGTTCGGATCGCCGGTTGTCTCAAATGAACCGTCGGTCACATTTCCATTGCTGTCGACGATTTGCCACCTGTTTTCGTCTTCCCCAAGGAAGGAGAGCTGGGTTAAGCCGGTCTCGTGGTCTCGGTACACTCCGTCTAGGCGGAACCCTTCGGAAATGCCATGTTTCAAGGTGTTCGCATCTTTTATGGATACGGCAGAGACTACGATTGCGGCTATCGCGACCAATAACGCCAGCGCAATGGGTATTTTGGCGGAGCCGGTCTTCATGTCATTCACCTCCTTCGTATGTATCGAGGTATTCCTGCTTGAGCGTCTGCG
>JAJWXI010000103.1 GCA_021641225.1 Collinsella aerofaciens
GGTTTCCTGTAGCTCAAAAGAACGGGCGGGTTGACCTACGCCATCCCACTCGCACCAGTGAGGGATTACTCCTTGTTGCGGCGATAGAGGATATAACCGCCCGCGGAGATGACGGCAACGCCAGCGATGGCGCATGCGGCCACCATGCGGCCATCAAAACGATCGCCAGTGGTGGGCAGGCCGCCCTTGGTGTTCGTCTTGTTGGTGGTCACCGTGGTCGTGGTGTTGTCCGACTTACCAGGCTTCTCGGGCTTGGTGGCGGGCTGCTCGGGCTTAGCGGGCTGCTCAGGCTTGCTGGGCTGATCCGGGGTACCGGGCTGCTCGGGAGCGCCAGGCTGCTCGGGGGTACCAGGCTGATCCGGGGTGACCGGGTCGGTGGCAAGAGCGTCCTGGGCGTAGGTGATGGACTCCTTGAGACCGTTGGTCTCAGTGTTCAGGTCGCTCGGGGTGAAGGGCTGGTTAAAGTTTCCGGCCTTCTGATATTCGCGCATCTCCTGGAGCAGGGCCTTGCACTTTTTGTAGGTGTTCTCGGTGGCAGCCTTGCCGGCCTTGTTGGCCAGGGCGGTGCGGCCCTCGGTGGTCGTCTCGGCCAGCATGGCGGCGTCAACTTCCTTGTTCTGCTCGATGAGCTCATTCTGGAGCGCGTCGAGGTAGGCGCGGACGCCGGTGGCGAGGGTAGCGCGGTTCGCGAAGCAAAGCGAGTTGATGTCCATCAGGACGTAGTTGATGGAGTTCTCGGGCTCTTCGTTGTTCACGATGTCAGTCTCGTCGCAGTGATCATAGGTGACGCTCTGGTCGCTGAAGTACGGGCTGACTTCGGTCATCAGAGCGGAGTACAGCGGGATAGCGACGGAGAACTCGGCGCAGGAGAGCATCTCCCACTGGATGGTTGCGACCTCGGGGTCATAGCCCTTTCGAATTTGGAAGAGATTGGCCTCGGCGTTGCGATCGGAGCCGATGCCGCTGACGCCGTCAGTATTGGCATTAAGGCCGGGGACGTTTTCGCCGCGGTTGCCGAAGGCGCGAATCAGCTCAAATGTGTTCCAATCGGACTTACTGGGCTGGAAGAACAGCGGCTGCATCTCGTGAACCATGGCACCGAGCGTGACGTCATTCTTGCCTTGTCCTTGACGATCTCGTAGTCGGTGCCCTCGGTCAGCGGAGCCATAAAGTAGTCGCGGCCCTGGATATAACGCGCCCAAGAGCCCATGCCCGTATTGTTGATAGACGCACCGTAGGTCTGGGCAACATCGAACTGTCCGTCTTCAAAGTACTTGGCGAAGCCCTTCTCTACGGGCATGGACTCGATGCCCTCAGAGTGGAGACAGTTCTTGGTGTCGTTAAGATTGACCTGGAAATTGAGGTTGCTAATGTTGGGATTGACCGAAGCGACGCCGTCGGTTAGCTTCATGGCGATCCACTGGTGGCCGGAAAGCGCGGCGAACAGCCAGGTTTCGTTATTGTCGGCGATGATAAGCTGGTCGTTGGAGTAGACGCCCTGCTCGTCGACCAGGCTGCCGATGAGTTCGACGCCCTCGCGGGCCGTTGCACTCTCGCCTAGGATGACGCCCGCGTAGCTGTACTCGCCGATGCCGGTGTTTTTGACTTCGGGATTAGCTTTGTGGGCATGGTTGGTCGTGGGGTCTGCTGCCTTGGCATCGTTGTTATAGGAGGTGCTCAGCGTTGCGGAACAGGAGACACCCTTCTCGTTGATACCGGCCTCGGAGTAGGCATCCCAGCGCCCGTTCCACTCAGCAGGATGGTCGCGCACGTAGCTGTAACGATACGTAGTCTTGGTCGAGGTGTAGGCGAATTCGGACTCGTCCGAGCTATAGGTATGTCCGGGGGCATGAGAGGGCTCGATGCCATAGTGTTTGAGGTAACGAGTGCCGATATCCTCGGTGCGACCATAGTACGTGTTGCCGTCTGCCGTAAGGTTTTTGCCCATGTACATCTGCGTGCAGGCGAGCGCGGAGGTCGGCATGGACATGATGGTTGCAGCTCCAAATGCGAGGCCTATGCCAAGCTTTTTGAGCGCGTTGACGGGGTGAGTTTTCCTCATAATCCCTCCCAGCGTGCGAAAGCCCTCTGTCGCCAGAGGGCTTCAGCCAATAAAGACACTCCCTTAGCGTAACGAATCGGAAACAATATTCATCTATGAAAAATACTTACTCGATAAGCGTAATGAAATATACGATGAGCGGTTAATTATACTCAGTTTGTAGCTTTAGCCAAATAAAGACGCCCTGCAATTACTGCATCTGGATAAAGCGTCTGGAAATACCGAAATGAAAAATCCCCCGCTGTTTGGCAAATGCATAAACAGCGGGGGAGACGATAATTGGATGAATATCATACCAATGTGGAGTTACTTCTTCCGGCGGTGAATCACGTTAATCGCGTAGCCGACGAGCATAGCCAAAACGATGACGAGAAAGCCGAGTGCGGGATTGTCGCTCATGGGGTCCTCCTACTTTCCGAGCGGTGAGAATTCGTCGACGATCAGGTCGAGACATTGCGGAAGCGCGCGGGCGCCAAAGACGCCGGAGTTACTGGAGATAATCTCGCCGTCAAACTGCATACCCAGCGACGGGGTGCAGGTGATCTTGGCTTCCTTGGTCTGGATGATCTTGAACTGCGGGCGGCCGAGCACCTTGCCGGCGGGGTCGAGCGCGGCGGTGATCACGGTGGGCAGCAGCTGCACGGTTTTAACGGGTTCGATGACCGCGATGTCGACCATGCCGTCGTTCATGCGACAGTTGGGGAACAGGTTGATATCGTTTTGGATGACCGAAGTGTTGCCTGCCATGCAGCAGATGCCGTCGATTTCCTCGACAATGCCGTCATGCTCAATCGTAAAATGCGCCACCGTGGGATTGGGCGTGGCGAGTGCAGACAGGAAGTAGGCGATCTCGCCGATATCGTTTTTGGTGGGGGCGGCCTTCATCATGATCTCGGCGTCGAAGCCCGAGCCGGCGATGATGATAAAACCATGGCGCTTTTCGTTGCCGTCCTCGTCGAGCCAAAAGAGCTCACCCATGTCGACCTTGACCGTGCGGCCGGCGCGGCAGGCCTTGGCGAGTGCCGCCGCCTCGGGGGCATTGCCGATGTTGTTGAAGAACAGGCATGCCGTGCCAGAGGGAAAAACGAGTGTGGGGACGCCGCATCCGCGCATCTGGTCGAGCACATTGGAGACGGTGCCGTCGCCGCCCGAGACCACCACGCGGTCGAACTCGCGCACGTCCGCCACGGCGTCCTCGGGCTCCATGCCATCGCCGATAAAGCGCATCACGACCTCGTCGCCGCCCTGCGCGAGGGCGTGCGTGAATGCGAAGATTTCATCTGAGCTGGGGCCCGATGCCGGGTTGTGGATGATAAGGCAGCGCATACTTACGTTCCCGTTCTGTGACTAACCGAGTATAGTTGTAAGGCAATGCCGATATCCTACCCGTGTTTTTCGGGCCTAACCTTATTCGATGGGTTGATATGTACATTTCCACACATCAGGCTCTACTCGACTTTTGCCAGCGCGCCCGCGAGTTCGACGCGATTGCCGTCGATACCGAGTTTTTGCGCGAGCGCACGTTCCATCCGCGTCTGTGCCTGGTTCAGATTGCCACCCCTGCCGAGAGCGTCGCGGTCGACCCCCTGGTGATCGACGACCTGTCGCCGCTCGCCGAGCTTATGGCCGATGAGAGCGTAACCAAGGTGTTCCACGCCTGCTCGCAGGATATGGAGGTCATGCTCCATACTGTGGGCGTGCTGCCGCGTCCTATTTTTGATACGCAGGTGGCCGCCGCCTTTTTGGGTGAGCGCCAGCAGATTTCCTACGGCGCGCTCGTGCAGACGTTTTGCGGCGTTTCGCTGCCCAAGACCGAGTCGCTGACCGATTGGTCGCGCCGTCCGCTGACCGATAAACAGATTGAGTATGCGATCGATGACGTCAAGTACTTAATCGTGGCCTATACCGAGATGATGGGCCGTCTGCGTGAGCTGGGCCGCGTGGACTGGGTGCTCGACGAGCTACGCCCGCTGGCCGACGAGTCGCACTATCGCGCCGACCGTCACGAGGCATTCCGTAAGGTCAAGCGCATCAACTCCTGCAGCCGCCATCAGCTGGGCATCGCGCGCGAGCTCGCCGCCTGGCGCGAGGACCGCGCCGAGCGCCGCAACATCCCGCGCAAGTGGGTCATGTCCGACGATACGCTGCTGGCGCTCGTCAAGCGCAATCCCGTGCGTGTCGAGGAGTTCCGCAGTATCCGCGGTACCGACCAGCTGGGGGAGCGCGACGTGGACGGCGCGCTCATGGCCATCAAGCGCGGCGCGAGCTGCCCTCACGATCGCCTGCCGCTCATGGTGCGCGGACACCGCCAGATCTCGCCGGAGCTGGAGAGCGTGACCGATCTTATGTATGCGCTTATCCGCTTGGTTGCCGAGCGTTCGGGCGTGGCGACTTCGGTCATAGCCTCGCGCGATGACCTTGCCGACTACATTGAGCATCCCGAGCAAAGCCCCCTGCGCGAAGGCTGGCGCTTTGAGCTCGTGGGCTCGCGCCTGGACGATTTGCTTTCGGGCAATATGGGGTTGACGGTGAAGGACGGCAAAATTGAATTGCTGTAGTGAAGCCTAACTGCCTGAATGGGTAAAATGCCTCCAACGTGTAACTCGATTCGGAGGAATTCGCATGCCCTACTACTATGGATACGGCTTTGGTATCGACCCGCTGTACCTGCTGGTTGTTCTTATTTGTACGGTGCTTGGTCTTGCCGCGCAGAGCTATATCAACTCGACGTACAAGACGTGGTCCAAGGTACGCTCGGACGGCGACACGGGTGCTACGGTCGCTCGCCGCATGCTCGACGCCAACGGTTGCAACGCCGTGGGTATCAAGGGCGTTGCCGGCGAGCTCACCGACCATTACAACCCGCAGGACAACAACCTGTATCTGTCTGACGCTAACCGTTCGGGCGGGTCGGTCGCAAGCGTTGCCGTCGCCTGCCACGAGGCGGGCCATGCCGCCCAGCGTCAAAGCGGTTACGCCATGATGAAGGTGCGCAGCGCCCTCGTGCCGGTCGTCAACTTTACCCAGAACACCTGGACGATCGTGCTGCTCATGGGCTTGTTTATGAACATTGCCGGGCTCACGACCCTCGCACTGATCTTCTTCTCGTTTAGCGTGCTGTTCCAGCTGGTTACGCTGCCGGTCGAGATAGATGCCAGCCGTCGCGCTGTGGCCTACATTGAGCAGTCGGGCATGAGCTCCAAGCAGGTCAACGGTGCCAAGAAGGTGCTGACGGCGGCCGCTCTTACCTACGTGGCGGCGGCGCTCACCTCGATTATTCAGCTGCTCTACCTTATGGCTCGCTACAACAGAAACTCCAACCGATAAGAGCTTGGACTGACAGGCGCCGCGGGGATTTGTGTCCCCGCGGCGCTGTACTATGTGTGGGACTTGAATTTGCACAGGGCTGGAGCCCGTGTGCACAATGACGAAAGGAGGCTGCGTGGCAGGCTGGAATCTAACCGGCAATAGCGTTTCTGCCGAGTTCGACGGATCGGACGAGCAGGAGCGCAAGGAGCTCAGCGTGAGCCAAGCGGTGGAGATCGCCGCTGGCGCGCTCGATGCGATTCCGCAGCTGAGCGTCCTGGGTGAGGTCACGGGCTTTCGTGGCCCCAATGCCCGAAGCGGCCACTGCTACTTCCAGATCAAGGACGACTCAGCCGCCGTCGACTGCATCATCTGGAAGGGCGCCTATCTTAAGCGCACCTTCGATTTGCGCGACGGTATGCAGGTGAGCTTTAAGGGCAGCTTCAATCTCTATAAGCCCACGGGCCGTATGAGCTTTGTCGCCCGTTCGTTCTCGCTGGCGGGGGAGGGCCTGCTGCGTCAACAGGTGGCACAGTTGGCCGAGAAGCTGCGCCGCGAGGGGCTGATGGACGAATCCCGCAAACGTCGCATCCCGGTGTTTTGCTCGCGCGTGGCGGTCGTCACCTCGCTTTCGGGTGCCGTGATCGACGACGTCAAGCGTACGCTGCGTCGGCGTAACCCACTTGTCGAGCTCGTTTGCGTGGGTGCCAAGGTCCAGGGCGAGGGTGCGCCGGCGGAGCTTATCGAAGGCTTGCGCCGCGCCGCTGCAATTACACCGGCGCCCGATTGCATTTTGCTCGTGCGCGGCGGCGGTTCCTTCGAGGACCTCATGACCTTTAACGACGAAGACCTTGCCCGTGCG
>JAJWXI010000006.1:0-24549 GCA_021641225.1 Collinsella aerofaciens
TATGCCAAGCTGGAACATTCATATCGCTCAGACGGAGCGTTTGCTGGAGCGCACCGGTGCGCTTGCCAATAGCGTGCGCGACCGCAATGCCTTTTTGTTTGGCTGCGTGGTTCCGGATATCTTCGTGGGCTATATGGTCCCTGGCATCGCCGATCCCATCCCGTACCGCATTACGCACTTTGCCAAGCCTGAACCCATCCCTAAGCCTCGTGAGCATGAGTTCTGGGATACCTATGTGGCACCGTTGCTTAAAAGTTCGCCCACCGGTGCGCCAGCCGCGGCAACCTCGATTATCGAGGAGCGCGAGCGACTGAATCGCGTGCACTATCCCCAGCGCTACAGGGATGCTGAGCCGGTTGTCGGTCCCGGCGCTCGTGAGTTTTCGCTTGCGTCCGAGGACGTGGCGCAGTCGTTGCTCGATTTGACACTGGGTGTCTGGTCGCATCTGGTGGCCGATACCGTATGGAATACGCGCGTGAATCAGTACTTGGAGGCGCACGGCGGCAAGCCGTGCGAGGAGTTCCGCATTAAAAAGCAAGGCGACTTTGACTGGTTTGGCAAGACGCTCGGCATCGTTTCGATTCCGCGCGCGACCGATCGCCTGTATACCGCTGCGACGCGTTTTGGGCAGTATCCCATCCATAAGGAGTATGTGCTCAAGACCATCGGAGTTATGCACGAGATCGTGCGCGAAAACCCCGGTGAGCCCGATCATCCGCCATACCGCCTTCTGACCGAGGAGTTCTTCGACGCAACGTTTACCGAGGTCATCGAGCTGACCGAGGCGGGCTTTGCGGCTCGCGTTGCCGCTTCTGACGTTCCCGCAGTCCCTCTGATCGTTAGCTGCTAGCCGGCCGGCTTAACGGTGAACAGTTCATCCCAATTGACCAACAGCTCCCGTCGCAGGGCATCTTCGGTGGTACGCTCGACATCGGAAAGGTTCGCGACTGAACACAAATCGATGAAGCGGCATATGAAGAAGGTCTTAAAAAAGGGCCCGGAAGGCAAAACCTTCCGGGCCCTTTGCAATGCAAATCTGCTTGCAAGTGCGATTTAGCGCACCTGAGCGACGTAAGCGACGTTGGTCGAGGAGACCTTGTCCTCGAGCTGGACGCTCATGCGGGGATCGCCGGCGGTAGCGACGGTCAAATCGCCGGCCTCGACGTAGCCGAGCTCCTTAGCGGTCTCGATCGCCTTGACGATCGTGCCGTTGACGGTGCCCTGGGTGATCTCGGCCTGGTGCGGGATAACGCCCCAGTACATGATCATCTGCTGGACGGCCCACTCGTGGCGGGAGAACGCGCAGATCGGCATGTTGGGACGGAAGTGCGAGATCAGGCGAGCGGTACGACCGGTGGTCGTCGGCACGGTGATGCACTTGGCGCCAACGGTGGTAGCCATGTTCACAGCGGACATACCCACAACGTTGTTGACGACGCGGGTGCCGTGAGCGTCAGCCGGAACCTCGAGCGGAGCGTGGGCCGGGAGGTACTTCTCAGTCTCGAGAGCAATGCTGGCCTGCATCTTGACGGCCTCGACCGGGTACTTACCGGCAGCGGACTCGCCGGAAAGCATGACGGCGTCGGTGCCGTCGTAGATGGCGTTAGCAACGTCGGCAACCTCGGCGCGCGTCGGGCGCGGGTTCTGCTGCATGGAGTCGAGCATCTGCGTAGCGGTGATAACGGGCTTGTAGGCCGCGTTGCACTTGGCGATGATCTCCTTCTGGATGTGCGGAACGAGCTCGGGCTTGATCTCGATGCCCAGGTCGCCACGGGCGACCATGATGCCGTCGGAAGCCTCGAGGATCTCGTCGAAGTTCTCGACGCCCAGGGCGCACTCGATCTTCGGGAAGATCGTCACGTGCTCGCCGCCGTTCTCACGGCAAAGCTTGCGGATGCCACGGACGGACTCGCCGTCACGGATGAAGGAAGCGGCGATGTAGTCGATGTTCTCGGTCAGGCCAAAGAGGATGTCCTGACGATCGCGCTCGGTGATGGCGGGCAGCGAGATGTTGACGTTGGGCATGTTGACGCCCTTGCGCTCGCCGATCAGGCCGTCATTCTTGACGACGCAGGTCATGTCCTGGCCGTCGACGGACTCGACCTCGAGGGCAACCAGGCCGTCATCGATCAGGATGAGGGAGCCCTTCTCGACCTCGGAGGGCAGAGCCAGGTAGTCGAGGGAGATGTGCTCAGCGGTGCCGTGGAAATCCTCGGACGTGGGCTGAGCGGTGACGACAATCTTGTCGCCGGTCTTGACGGCAACCTTCTTGCCGTCGACCAGAAGGCCGGTGCGGACCTCGGGGCCCTTGGTGTCGAGCAGGATGCCGACGGGCAGACCGAGCTCCTTGGAAATACGACGGACGCGCTCGATGCGACCGTGGTGCTCGTCGTAGGATCCGTGCGAGAAGTTAAAACGGGCGACGTTCATGCCCGCCTTGATCATCTCGCGGATGGTCTCGTCGCTATCGCAGGCGGGACCCATGGTGCATACAATCTTGGTGCGCTTGTACATTCAGACCTCCATCTGACATCGTCTTGCGCTGATAGATAAACCATAAGAAATAAAACCGAGATGATTATAACGAAATGCCGACCGAATACCCCAAAAAAACGACCGTATGCCGAATTAGAAGTTCATTTTTTGCGGAAAAACGGTATATGCAAAAACTTTACCAACCGTTCTAACCGCTGCTATCTGGGCGATATTTTAGTTCGATGATGCGCCGAAGAAAAAACGTTTTATCAATCTTGAGCATCACACCGTCTGCACCGTTGCGTCTGTGCCGTGTTTCCAGATGGAATGTTTTGGCTAGACCCGCCGCTTTGGGGTACCATAGCCCCACTATCAACTGCCGCTCAGCACGGCAGCCTTGATGAGCCCTTGCCCTTCTCCTGGGAATTATGATCGGGCATCAATCTGCTGAGTGGCTCGAATCCCAGGAGGGGACTCTATATGCAAAAGGAATACCTGTCCGCCGCGGCGGAGGTGCTCAGCGACCAGGGTGTCGATGAGAACCTCGGCCTGAGCACCGGCGAGGCGTCGTCGCGCCTCGCCAAGACAGGCCCTAACAAGCTCGAGGAAGCAGAGAAGACACCGTTGTGGAAGCGCTTCTTTGAGCAGATGGCCGACCCCATGGTCATCATGCTGATCGTTGCCGCCGTCATCAGTGCACTCACGGGCATGGTCAAGGGCGAGCCCGACTTTGCCGATGTCTTCATCATCATGTTCGTCGTTATCGTCAACTCGGTGCTGGGCGTGGTCCAGGAAGCCAAGAGCGAGGAGGCCCTCGAGGCCCTGCAGGAGATGAGCGCGGCGCAGTCCAAGGTGTTGCGCGACGGCAAGCTCGTGCACCTGCCGAGCGCTGAGCTCGTGCCCGGCGACGTTATCATGCTCGAGGCGGGCGACTCCGTCCCGGCCGACTGCCGTGTGCTCGAGAGCGCCACGATGAAGATCGAAGAGGCCGCACTCACCGGCGAGTCGGTGCCCGTAGAGAAGCACGCCAACGTGATCGAGCTCGCCGCGGGCACCGATGACGTGCCGCTCGGCGACCGCAAGAACATGTGCTACATGGGTTCCACCGTGGTATACGGCCGCGGCCGCGCCGTCGTGGTCGGCACCGGCATGAACACCGAGATGGGTAAGATCGCCGGCGCCCTGGCCGAGGCCAAGGAAGAGCTCACGCCGCTGCAGGTGAAGCTTGCCGAGCTCAGCCGCATCCTCACCATCATGGTGATTATCATCTGCGTCGTGATCTTTGGCGTTGACATCCTCCGCCACGGCGTGGGCAACGTCCTTACCGATCCGACTGCCCTGCTCGACACCTTTATGGTTGCCGTCTCGCTTGCCGTCGCCGCCATCCCCGAGGGCCTGGTCGCCGTCGTGACCATCGTCCTTTCGCTCGGCGTGACCAAGATGGCCAAGCGCCAGGCGATTATCCGTAAGCTCTCTGCTGTCGAGACCCTTGGCTGCACGCAGACCATCTGCTCCGACAAGACCGGTACCCTTACTCAAAACAAGATGACCGTCGTCAAGCACGAGCTCGCTGCGCCCAAGGAGAAGTTCCTGGCCGGCATGGCGCTGTGCTCCGATGCTCAGTGGGACGAGGAGCTGGGCGAGGCCGTGGGCGAGCCGACTGAGTGCGCGCTTGTCAACGACGCCGGCAAGGCGGGGCTCACCGGCCTGACTGCCGAGCATCCGCGCGTGGGCGAGGCCCCGTTTGACTCCGGCCGCAAGATGATGTCCGTGGTCGTCGAGACCCTGGACGGCGAGTACGAGCAGTACACCAAGGGTGCGCCCGACGTGGTGATTGGCCTGTGTACCCATATCTACGAGGGCGATAAGGTTGTGCCGCTGACCGAGGAGCGTCGTGCCGAGCTCGTGGCGGCCAACAAGGCCATGGCCGACGAGGCCCTGCGCGTGCTGGCGCTGGCGAGCCGCACCTACACCGAGGTTCCCGCCGACTGCAGCCCCGCTGCGCTCGAGCACGACCTGGTCTTCTGCGGCCTGTCCGGCATGATTGACCCGGTCCGCCCCGAGGTCGCCGACGCCATCCGCGAGGCGCACGACGCCGGTATCCGCACCGTCATGATCACGGGCGACCACATCGACACCGCCGTGGCCATCGCCAAGCAGCTGGGCATCGTCGCCGATCGCAGCCAGGCCATCACCGGTGCCGACCTCGATCGCATGAGCGACGAGGAACTCGACGCGCACATCGAGGACTACGGCGTGTACGCCCGCGTCCAGCCCGAGCACAAGACACGCATCGTCGAGGCTTGGAAGTCGCGCGACCAGATCGTGGCCATGACGGGCGACGGCGTCAACGACGCCCCGTCCATCAAGCGCGCCGACATCGGCGTTGGCATGGGCATCACCGGTACCGATGTCACCAAGAACGTCGCCGACATGGTGCTTGCCGACGACAATTTCGCCACCATCATCGGTGCCTGCGAAGAGGGCCGTCGCATCTACGACAACATCCGCAAGGTCATCCAGTTCCTGCTTTCGGCCAACCTTGCCGAGGTCTTCTCGGTGTTTATCGCCACGCTCATCGGCTTTACCATCTTCCAGCCGGTGCAGCTGCTGTGGGTGAACCTGGTTACCGACTGCTTCCCTGCGCTCGCGCTGGGCATGGAGGACGCCGAGGGCGACATCATGAAGCGCAAGCCGCGCAACGCCAAGGACGGTGTCTTTGCCGGACATATGGGTCTGGACTGCGTGGTCCAGGGCCTAATCATCACCGTGCTGGTGCTGGCGAGCTTCTTTGTGGGCGTGTACTTTGACATGGGCTACATCCACATCGCCGATATGATCGCCGGCAATGCCGATGAGGAAGGCGTGATGATGGCGTTCATCACGCTCAACATGGTCGAGATTTTCCACTGCTTCAATATGCGCAGCCGTCGTGCGTCGCTGTTCACCATGAAGAAGCAGAACAAGTGGCTGTGGGCTTCCGCCGCGCTGGCACTGGTGCTGACGGTGATCGTGACCGTGCAGCCGACGCTTGCCGAGATGTTCTTTGGCCCCGTGACGCTTGAGCTCAAGGGCGTTCTTGCCGCGCTGGGCCTTGCCTTCCTGATCATCCCGCTGATGGAGATCTACAAGGCGATCATGCGCGCCGTGGAAAAGGAGTAAGTAAACCTGCCCGGGCCTGCCCGCCTGCGGGGTTTCCACGGGCACGTCCTCGCCGCGTTGCGGCTGCGGGATGTGCCCTTAGGAAACCCCTCTCGGCGGGCGGGCCCTGCGGTGACTTTGCTGGCTTTTCTCTCGTGCGGATGAAAAGGGCTGAGGGAAAGTGTGTGAGTCGGTCGAGCGTTTGCTCGACCGACTCTTTTTTGTGGGTAAAATACCTGCTCAGTTGTGTGGTTTTGTGCTGGGAGGCATCTGTGGGCAAGGCGAAGGCTAAGGCGAAGAAAAAGACGACGGGGGCGCGGGCTAAGCGCGATCGTCGTCGGAAGCTCGCGACCGAGGCTCCCGCGTCTGCCGAGGAGCTGCTGGCGAGCGTGCCGGGACTCGACGCGCTGCAGGACGTTCCGGCGTTTGATGACCTGCCGGTCGATGAAGCCCAGCAGACTGCCTTTGATGATTTCTGCGCACATGCCGAGGAGTCCGAGCAGATGCGGCTGGGTGCCGTGGTGCGCTTGGATCGCGGGTTTCCGCTGGTGGCGACTGCCGACGATACCTTTCGCGCCGAGCATGCCGTGGGGTTTGCCAAGTCGCGCGGCGAGGATGAGGTCCTGCTGCCTGCCGTGGGCGACCGTGTGGCGGTGCGCCGCGCTCCCGGGCACGATATGGGCGTGATTGAGTGCGTGCTGCCGCGCCGTACGAGCTTTGAGCGTTGGCGCGGCCGTGCCCGCGGAGAGCGCCAGGTGCTCTGCTCCAACGTGGATAGCGTGCTAATCGTGCAGGCGCTCGGTGCCGGTGAGGTGCTGCTCGACCGCGTGGCGCGCTCGCTGGTGTTGGCGCTCGACTGCGATGCCGAGCCGGTGGTGGTACTCACCAAAGCTGATCGCTGCGATGCCGAGGAGCTCGAGCGCGATCTGGACCGCGTGCGCCGCCTGGTGGGTCCGGACGTGCGCGTGATCGTGACGTCCTCTGCCGAGGGCCGCGGCCTGGACGAGGTCCGTTCCTGCGTGCCTGCCGGGAGCTGCGCCATGATTCTGGGCGAGTCGGGTGCCGGCAAGTCGACGCTGCTCAATGCGCTGCTGGGCCACGATACGTTGGCGACCGGCGGTGTGCGCGAACGCGACGACCAGGGCCGTCACACTACCGTCGCGCGCGTGATGGTAGCGCTGCCGGGCGACGCCGGCGTGATCGCCGATGCCCCGGGCCTGCGCAGCTTACCGCTCGTGGGTCACGAGCGGGGTCTGGCGCGCGCCTTCCCCGAGATTGCCGAGGCATCGCGCGCGTGCCGGTTTGGCGATTGCACGCATACCCATGAGCCGGGTTGCGCCGTTCGCGAGGCCGAGGACGCCGGGCAGATCGACAGCCTGCGTTTGGAAACGTTCCAAAACCTGGCGTCATCCATGCGCGTGAGTGCTCAAATGCTCGATCCCGATGTCCATCTGTAATTGATTTTTCCTATGACAGCCGTCTCCCAACTGTTCGGGAGACGGCTTTTTTGCTGCGGAAAAGCCTCGAAACATGCAGTTTGCTGACGTGCTGACCAAAACCTTGCCACGAGCTTGACGGGCTGGTCAGCTTTTGGTCAGCGATTGGTTTGACATCGAAAACCAAGATCGCGATTGCGCCGCTTTGCACTCTGACCGCCCAGACAATGGTGGTACGGGCATTCGCCCGGCACTGCCATGAGAGGAGCGGCCGTGAACAAGAGCAAGCGCATCGCTATCAGTCTGGTCACAGGCGTGCTCGCTGCTCTGCTCTGCATGGTTTACGGTTCATCGATCCGCTCGCAAGCCGAACAGGTTCAGGCTGAGACCTTGGCCAAGTACGGTGGCGATCGCGTCGAGGTATGCGTCGCGGCGCGCGATATCGATGTGGGCGAGACCCTCGATGAGACCAATGTCATAACCCAGGAATGGCTGACGAGCCTGCTGCCGCGTGATGCGGCGACCGAGCTACGTCAGGTGCGCGGCGACGTGACGACCTCGCGCATTCCCAAAAACGCCGTGATTTGCAATGTCTACACCAAGGCCGAGAGCCACAAGCTTGAGGTGCCTAAAGGCAAAGTTGCCGTTTCGGTGGCGGTCGATGCCGAGCACTCGGTCGGCGGCGCCACGGGCGTGGGCAGCTATGTGGACGTGTACGTGCAAAAAGATGGCGTAACCGATCGGCTGTGCGGCGCGTACGTGATCGATACCAGTGAGGATTCCGGTGCCACGCGCGAGGGCAAGATCGAATGGGTGACGCTGGCGGCTGACCCCGAAGACGTCAAGGAACTGCTGGGAGCCTCGGGCAAGGGAACGGTCAGCTTGACGATTCCCGCCACGGCGCGCGGCAAAAAGAGCGGAGGCGACGAGTGATGAAGGCGATCTGGCTTGCGTGCTGCGCGTGCGGCGATTACGGACTGTTGCAGCGGGAAGTCGTGGGCCGTGATGTGGGTGCACAGGTGCTTCGCGTGGGTGACCTGGACGGGCTGGTTTCCATGGCGCGGGCGTTTCCGTCACGCCGCGGGGCTGCCATCATCGCGGCGTCTCTGTTTGATACCGAAGATGTGCGCAAGACTGTTGCGCGCCTGACGGCCGAAGGCCGCGTGAGTCGCGTGGTCGTGTTGATAGAAGCGCTCGATCCGTCGGATATCGAGGGGCTGTTTCGCGCGGGGGCGACCGAGGTCATCGCTGCACACAGTATATGCGGCAACGGGCGCGCGGGCGAGGGAGCGGTTGATTCCGATCGGCGCATGACGATTGAGCCCGATGCTTTTGTTGATAGGGAACCCGGGGCGCCTCGCGCTACAAGAGGCCCGCGTGTTGATGATTATGGAAAAGCGGAAGCCGAGCATGGTCGGCGCCCCCGGAACCCCCTTGTATACGATGACGCTGGAGGGCCGGCGCAGCATGCTGGCGATTCCCCGGCTGTAGATATGGGATACGTGCACGGCGTGAATCTGGCGGATGAACTCGATGAAGTTGAGGGCTTTGCCGGGTGCGGCGAGTTGTCGCTGATGCAGCATGAGCAGATTGCACAGAACGAGCCTGCCTCGCAGACCGAACAAGCTGCCATGCCGGCTTGGACGCAGCGTGTGGTTGCGGCGGGGGAGACGGGGACGCTGTCACCGACGCCCGCCCCGCCGCCTCCGATGCCGCCGGCAGACGCTGCCGCTTCGCCGCATCGAGCTCCGGTCATCTGCGCCATTTCGGGTTCGGGCGGTTGCGGCAAGTCGACGATCGTTGCCACCATGGCACACACATCGTCGCTGTTGGGCTTGCGTGCCGCCGTGCTCGACCTGGACCTGATGTTTGGAAACCTTTACGACTTGTTAGGCGTCGATGCTCCGCGCGATATGGCGGCACTTATCGAGCCGTCGGCGGCGGGCACGCTCACCGAGCCGGATATCGTAGCCACATCGATGCGCGTGGCACCGGGCGTTACGCTCTGGGGTCCCGTCGCGGCGCCCGAGCAAGCCGAGCTCATGGCACGTCCGGTGGAGCTACTGCTTGATGTTCTGCGTCGCGAATCCGACGTGGTCTTTATCGATACCTCGGTCTTTTGGGGCGACGCCGTGGCGGCTGCGGTGGCGGCGAGCGACCGTTGCCTGGTCGTTGGCGATGCGGCGGTGTCGTCCGCGGCATCGGCATCGCGCGTCATTGAACTGGCAGGTCGAGTAGGTGTGCCGCGCACGCGCATGAGCGCCGTGTTCAACCGGTTCGGTGCGCGCGGGGCAGACGAGGACGTCGCCATGCGCTTTGAGATTGCCTGTGCGTTGAGCTCCAAGATTCGTATCGCCGATGGCGGGCAGGATCTCGCCGCGCTCATGGCGTTTGGGCGCGCTGACGAGGCAGTGGGGCAGACCAGCGCTTTTGCGACTAGCGTGCGCGAGGCCACGCGCGAGATGCTCGTGGAACTGGGGTGCGCCGTCGGCCCTTGGAGCGATATGGTCGCCGACCGTGCAACGCGCACCGAACGCCCGCGTATCCGCCTTCCCTGGTCGCGCGAGGGTGATCAGCGATGAGCCTGCAAACGAGGATTAAGGCTGCCGGCGCTGCGGCGGCGGCAGCGCCTGTAGATGCGGGGCGTCGCCGCGCCGTGAAACGACGCACCAAGCGCGCCGTGATGGACCGCATGGGTTACGACGAAGTGGCGCGTATCAGCGCCTATATCGACCCGGCACTTGCCCGCTCGGAATTGCGTCCTGCGGTGGAGGCGGCGCTCAATGTTGAGGAGCCGACCGATCTCGCGATGCCCGAGCGCGAGACCATCATCGACGAGATTTTGGATGACGTGGTGGGCTTGGGGCCGTTGCAGCCGCTCATCGAGGACGACACCGTTACCGAGATCATGATCAACGGCTGCCGCTCGGCTTTCTTTGAACGCGGCGGCGTCTTGTACCCCATCGAGCATGCGTTTGAGGATGATGAGCAGATCCGTGTGCTTATCGACCGCATTATCTCGCCACTTGGCCGCCGTATCGACGAGCGCAGCCCCATCGTCAACGCCCGCCTCAAAACGGGCTATCGCGTCAACGCGGTGATTCCGCCTGTGGCGATTGACGGACCGATTCTCACCATCCGAAAGTTCTCGGACCGTATCTGCTCGCTGGACGAGCTCGTGGGGTTGGGATCGCTGCCGCTTTGGTATGCGCAGCTGCTGTCGTGTGCGGTGTCGCTGCGACAGGACCTGGCGGTTGCGGGAGGCACGGGATCTGGTAAGACCACCCTGCTCAACGCGTTGTCATGTGAGATTTCTACCGGCGAGCGCATCGTGACGATCGAGGACTCTGCCGAGCTCAAGTTTGCACATCATCCGCACGTGGTGCGCCTAGAGGCGCGCGAGGCTTCAATTGAGGGCGAGGGCGCGGTGACGATCCGCGACCTGGTAACTAATGCCCTACGCATGCGCCCCGACCGCATCGTGGTGGGCGAGGTGCGCGGTGCCGAGTGCTGCGACATGTTGCAGGCCATGAACACGGGCCACGACGGGTCGCTCACCACACTTCATGCGGGTTCAGAACAGGAGACCGTGGTGCGTCTGACGTTGCTTGCACGTTATGGCATCGATCTGCCGAGCGAGCTCATCGAGGAGCAGATTGCCATGGCGCTCGACGGCATCGTGATGTCCGAGCGCCACGCCGATGGCAGGCGTTTCGTCTCCTCGTATTCGGGGGTGCGACGCGCCGCATCGGGTGGCGTAGAGCTCGAGCGCTATGTGACGTTCGATGCCGCCGAGCGCACCTGGACGCTTGACCGCGAGCCGCCGTTTATCGCAGAAGGCCTGCGGTCGGGGACGCTCACACAAGAGGAGGTGGACGAATGGAGATCACTGTGCCCCTCGTCGTAGGGGGCTTGGCAGGGCTTTCTGTCGCGACGGCGTGCGGGGCGGAACCTCGTGTGCCGCAGGTACCGCCGGCGGAGCTGGCGCGTCAGGCGCTCGAGACGGTGGCAGAGAAGCTGCCGCGTGAGCTGGTGGAAAACGATCTGCTGAAAAAGATCGCCCGTTCGTGGGCATCGCTGGCTCCGGCGCATCGCCTTGGCCTCGTGATCGAAGATGCTTCGGGACGTTTGGCGTTTCTGCTGCTATCGAGCGGTGTCTGCTGCGTTTTACTAACGATGGTGTCGTTATCGCCCCCCGGATTTGCCTTGGGACTTGTTGCTCCGTTTGCCGTTGGTGCCGCTCGGGATGGCTTTGAGAGCCGGCGCGAGCAACACGATGCAGAAGAGGCAATGCCCGAGGCGTTTACCGCACTTTCCATGTCGCTTGCCTCGGGACATTCGCTGGCCCAGGGCATGCGCTTTGTGGGCGCTCATGCGCAAGAGCCAGTGCATACCGAGTTTTTGCGGGTGGCGGCGGCGATCGATTGCGGCATCTCGGCGACCGACGCGCTCGATGACTTGCTCGTGCGTATCGACGCCCCCGGCCTTTCGCTTGTGACTTTGGCGCTTAAGGTGTCTCAGCGCACCGGCGCTCCGCTTGCCGACTTACTGTCCGAGGCGTCGAGCATGGTGGGGGAGCGCATTGAGCTCAAGCGCCGCCTGGATGTTAAGACGTCGCAGGCTCGCATGTCTGCGCATATGGTCGCAGCGATGCCGGCGGGCATGTGCGCGGTGTTGGCGCTGCTTTCGGCAGATTTTCGTCGCGGTCTTGCGACGCCTGCCGGCGCGGGCGCTGTGGTGTTGGGTCTTGCCCTCAACGCCGTTGCCCTGGTGGTTATCCGGCGCATTATGCGGGTGGAGCTATGAGCGCCCCGGTTGCAGTTGCGGCTTGCCTGTGCGCCCTGAGTGTATTTGTCGCGACGGGTTTGGATCGGGCGGATGCACGCAAGATCGCAGGGGCCTGCAAGCGCGAGGCGGTGCTGGTCGCTGCCGCGGGTCGCTCGGTGGTCGATGCTCTGACCGCGCGAGTGAAGGGCGCGGTTGGAGCGGGCGGCCCGGCGCGAGTGTCGCTCGGCGAAGTGTCCGAGATGATCGATGTTGTGCGCTTGGGTCTTTCGGCCGGTCTTTCGTTTGATGCGGCGCTTGAGATTTTCTGCGCCAACCGCCGGTCAGTGCTGGCTCTTCGCCTTGAGCGCGCCTGCATGGCGTGGCAGGTGGGCGTGGGCACGCGTGAGGACGAGCTGTTGGCCGCCGCGCGCGACCTGGACGTGCGAGCGCTCGAGACCTTTGCCATCACGGTGGGGCAGGCGCTCGCCCTGGGTGCCCCACTTGCCGAGACGCTGGCCGCTCAAAGTCGCGAGATCCGTGCGGCTCATCGCGCCGCGGTCGAGCGCGAGATCGAGCGTGCGCCCGTCAAGCTGCTGATTCCCACCGGCACGCTCATCTTGCCGGCGTTGCTTCTGTCCATATTGGGCCCGCTGCTGGGAGCAGGCGGGATGATGTAGGGAGGAATACATGAACACGATGACTGACGCTGCTGGCAAGGTCCAGGGCTGGGCGTTTTGCCGGGCGGCACATGTTCGTCAGCGCGCTAAGGAACTATTGCAGGAGGAGAGTGCACAGGGTACCACCGAGTATGCCATCTTGGTCGGCGTGCTCGTGGTGATCGCGATTATCGCCATCGTCGCATTTAAGGGCAAGGTCCAAGATCTATGGAACGCTATCAGCGAGGGCATCAACAGCCTGTAGAGGGCGAGCGCCCCATCGGGGTGCTGCTGGTGTTTGCTTGCCTGACCGTGGCGATAGTGGCGGTGCTTTGGGGGCTTAACGCCGCGCGGCAGCAGCGTCCTGGGACCGCCTCCGATTTGGGCTCAGATTCGGCGGTGGCGTCTCAAAAAGATGAGATGCGAGATGCGGACGATTCGGATGTCGCTGTCACGGCGCAAACCTTTCTGCGGACGCTCGACAAGCGGTCTGGCACTGCGACGGATTCGCCTGAGGGCAACGCGATTGCGGTCCGGCTTGCATGGTCCGAGGACCGACCGATGACCGAAGCGGCGGCGGATATGCTGCGTTCCTATCGCGAGGTACCCACGGCGCAACTTGCTCTGAGCGGCTATCTCGACATCAAGGGAAACGTGTGGGGCGCCATCGTGCGTGACGGACGCGGCTGGGTCGATATGGTGACGGTTGCCGCGGATGCTGGTGATACTTCGTGTCGCCTGCGCGCCGTGCGCCTGGTTCCGCAAACAATAAGCTCAAAGGAGGGGTCGTGAAATGCATGGCGTTCTGCGTGAAGAGGTTGCCCAAGCGACTGTGGAATACGCCATCGTCACGGTGGCGCTGTTATCGATCGTGCTGGCGATTGCGGGGCTTTGGCGTGCTGGCACTGATGGGCGCTTGGCGGCGCTGGTCGAGCGGGCGGCGTCTCACGGCGTCACCTCGACATCGGTTGTCGACGCTGCTGCGGGTGCTAAGGACATCGCGCTGTATTGATATCGCGCGCGAGGACCGGGCGCAGTCTACGGTCGAGGCCGCTTTTTTGCTGCCGACGTTTCTGACACTCATCCTTCTCGCGCTGCAACCGGTGTGTCTGCTCTATACGCGCGCGGTCATGGAGTCTGCCGCCGCCGAGACCGCGCGGCTCATGACCACGACGGCGGCGGAGGACGACGATCTTAAGGAGTTCACCCGCCGCCGACTTGCCGCAGTGCCCAACGTCTCGATCTTTCATGCCGGCGGGCCGTTGTCGTGGGATATCGAGCTTGGCCGGGCCGGTGCGGGTGGCGTCTCGTCCGTGTCCGTTTCCGGCGAGGTCAAGCCGTTGCCTGTGATCGGTGCGTTTGCGCAGGCTATGGGTGGTACCGCCGAGGGCGGCTACGTTGAGCTCAAGGTCGATGTCTCGTATCGATCGCGTCCCGAATGGCTGGAGGGAGATTATGATTCGTGGATTGCTGCATGGGATTAAGCGTTTCTGGTCTAGACGCGTTTTGACGCACCGTCCGAGCTGCCATCGCAAGCGAGGCGGCTTTATGGGTCGAGCCGGTGTCGATCTGTTTATCGAAGACGGCGCCTATACCACGCTTTCTTCTGCCGTGGTCATCCTAGTGGTGCTCACATTGTTGTTTTCGTCGACCGCGGCGATATGGAGCATGTCGCGTGCCGGGGATACCCAGGTGGCGGCTGATAGCGGCGCGCTGGCGGGTGCCAACGTAGTGTCGTCCTATCACACGGCTGCCACGGTGGTTGATGCGAGCATCTTGAGTCTGGGGCTGGCGGGGTTTGCCACGATCGGGACGGGCCTGGTCGCCATCCTCATCCCGGGTGCCGAGCCGGTTGCCGGCAATATGGTCGACACCGGGATTGAGATCATTAAAACGCGCAACAAGTTTGCCAAAAGCGCATCGGAAGGCTTACAGAAAATCGAGACGGCTCTGCCGTATCTGATCGCCGCGCGTGCCACGCAGGCGGTGTCGGCGCAGGATACCGATAGTGTGACCTATACCGGTACGGCGCTTGCCGTGCCCAGGACATCCGAGTCTGACTTCGCTGCGCTCAAAGGATCAGAGATCTCGACCGATACCATTAAAGACACATCAGATGATTTAGAGTGTGCGGCCGAGGAGCTGCGGAAGGCTTCTGAGGACACGGCGAAGGCTAAAGAGCGTGCTTGGCTGGCGGATTGTGGTGGGTCTGACAAGGGCTCGGTCGGCAGCTGTTCTTGCATGTGGGAGCGTGCGAAAAGCCTAACGGATCTCTCCGGTGTTCAAAATCCGCATTACTCATCGAGCGTTACGTGGGAGCCCCAAGTTGCCCTTGATCGCGCGAAGGACTACTACCATTGGCGTCTGACAAATGAGAAGCCCCACGGCTCGAGTGTCGAGATGAAGGCAGAGTCTGCGGCGCGTAAGGCGTTTTATACCTATGCGAGCGCGGAGGTCGATCGGGCACATATAACCGAGAACGGAGACAGGGTTTCCTCCTATATTCCGCTGCTGCCGCGCAACTCTGATGAGGTTCGGGCGACGGAGCTCTATACCGATGCGGTGTGGCCGACGAGCGTGAACGATGACAAGGCGTATCTGCATTACGGGACGACCTGCCCTAACTATAAGAAAGGGACGCCGAGCGGATTTGCTTCGGTTGCCGATTACGATGGACAGGATAAATGCAGCAAATGCCATTTTGGCGTTTTGTCGCTTGGTGCTGTTGCGGCGCCTTCAACCTCTATCGAAAACGGCTTCGAGTATCACTTCGACGAGTTTAAAAAGGCCTTGGAGGAATACGTCAAATGTCGGAACAAAGAGCTTGAGCTCATGCGTCAGACCGAGGATGAGGCCGACCGTGCGAGCAATGCGTTTGACCAGGCCATTAAAGCGCTTTCGGGCGAGCGTCCGCGTATCGCTCCGCCCGGTCGCAACGGCGTGGTTGCCTTTGCGGTTTCGGGTGCCATCTCGAGCCCCGATGAGCTCAACTCTTCGTTTAACACGGCAGTCAGGCTTGGCGATCGCGGTGCCATCTCTGCCGCGGTGCTGGCGCCCGATGAGGCGACGGCGCAAAACAACGTGCTTTCGCGATTTTTCTCGACATTGAAGGAACGCTCGGGTGGCGTTGCCGGCGTACTCGATGGCGTCATGGATGTCTGGGGACGGCTGCTTGTGGGATACGGAGACATCCAAGGTTCGGCCGACGAACTTATGGACGAGATGATTAAAGGCCTAGGAGGGGGCAGCGGCGCGTTGGGCTCCATCGCATCGTGGCTCGGCGATACCGTTTCGGCGTCCGTGGCGGCGTTGGGTCTGGAGCCGTGCGACTTGTGCCTGCGAAAGCCGGTGCTGACTGATTCCGCCAACGTCATCAAGAGTCCGGGGTCTGACATTGCTGGTCTCTCTCAAGCGCAAGACAAGCTGCGAAGCATTCCGTTGGGCGTGACCGATCCCAAGGCGCTTTGCGAGGCGTTGGAATATCAAGTCGAGCGCACCATCAGCGGTACGGTGCTCACACTTGCGGAGATTCCTCTGCCCGGCGGCGGCTCCATCCCGCTTACCGTCGATGTCGCCACGCTGGTTGGCGCTCTGGGCGGTGGGTCGTAATGAGTATCCGCATGCGTCTGCGCGAGGAGCGCGCCCAAGCGACGGTGGAGATGGCAGTGGTTACGCCCGTTTTGCTGGTGCTGGCACTCATCGTATACAACGTCATGATCTTTGCCAGCGCTGTCGCGCGCTTCGACCGCGTGGTGCCCGACATCGTGTTGGCGCACGCCGTGGCGTCGGAGGGGGAGGGCGACGAAAGCTCTGCCGATGCCTCGGCGACGGTTCAGACTCAAATTCTGAATGCCATGGAAGGCTATGACTTGCAGATCGAAGTGTCGAGCGAGCAAGGCGCGGAGGCATCGGATGGTGGTCTGCTCTCCCTATCCGGTACGTTTAGGACCTACACCTGCACCATGCACTATGAGCCGTGGCCGACTTCTCTCAGCATCGCTGGCGTTCCGCTGGGGGCGCCGACAACGTTGTCGCACGAGCGCGCGGTGACGGTCGATCCATGGCGTCCGGGGGTGGTCATGTGACCGCGGTCTCGTCCTACATCGCCTACGCGCGGGCACTCAATAGGCTGGGCTGGACGCCGGCCGAGTTTGCGGTGGCGGAGTCGTTTGCCGTGCGCCTGCGCGGCATGCTGGGACGGTGTCCGGTTGCCGCCAACGGTCTGCCGCTCGTCATGGCATTTCCACGCTGCTCTTCGGTCCATACGTGTTTTATGGCCTATCCCATCGACATCGCCTTCATCGATCGCGACGGCAATATCCTCGCGCGCTACGAAAACGTACGTCCCTGGCGTATGTGCTCCTGCCCCGGCGCCTGGGCCGCACTAGAGCGCCCTTCAATCATTGTTTCGACCCCTGCTCTCCAACGCGTGTCGGCTTAAGAATTGGCGACAGCGGACTTTCGTCATACGAAATTGGGTAAGATGGAGGAGAAGATGCATGGATGTTGAGATCCATCCCAACGCTAAAAAGCACCTGACGGAAGGGGCCGATGATGGGCAAGACGTATACGGCCGCTAATGGTCAGGTTGTAACGGATGAAATGATTGACGCGTGGTGCGAGTCGTACGAGCGCGGAGAGTTTCCGGATGGCGAACACACCGTTGGTGGGATCGTGCATGGACGGCCCCCACTCTCAGGTGAGGGGACGGCAACGCTGTCGGTCAAGATTCCTCTGGGAATGAAGGAGGCCATTCGTCGACGGGCGGCTGCCGAGGGGATGACGCCAAGTGAGTTTGCCCGTGCGGCTCTGAGCGAAAAACTTTTTGCTGCCGGCTGATGCCTCTGACGTGCCGATTTAAAGAACCGAGGCTGTGCTCAAAAACTTTTTCGAAATTCTCGGTTGACCGGAACGCGTCCTTGGTTATACTAATCAAGCCTTGAAACAAGGCACACCTCAAATGGCTGGGTAGCTCAGTTGGTAGAGCAGAGGACTGAAAATCCTCGTGTCAGGGGTTCGATTCCCTTCCCCGCCACCTTGAATTGACTAGGACCTCTGCAAAGGGGTCCTTTTCTTTTATATGGACCCTGCACGGAATCGAACCCCGTGAGGGCGCGGAGCTGAGGAAACGCGCAAGCGTTTGCCAGCGCAGCTCGCAAGGCGCGTAAGCGCCGCAGCGGTCCGTCCGCGCAGCGCGCGGACGCGATTCCCTTCCCCGCCACCTTGAATTGACTAGGACCTCTGCAAAGGGGTCCTTTTCTTTTATGTAGGGTTCTGCGGAAACTGCGTCCCAGAATAAGGGCTCAGAACGGGACGCGCTTTCCGGTGCCTGCCTCCGGCGCGCGTACGCACCTTGTCGCACCATTCCGAGCCCGCCCGCCCCAGACATTCCTCCCACTTTCGCGCCACTTTACAGACCGTTCGGTCGTCTGTCCGCACACGCGGGTATACTCAAAACGATACTTATCCTATGCAATACGATGCGGGTTCGACCTGCATGATCCGAAGGGGGCAGTGATGGAGAGGATACTCGGCGTTAATCTCTCTGGCTGGTTTATTCCCGAGCCTTGGGTGACCCCGTCGCTGTATGCGGCGACCGGTGCATCCAACGCGGCCGAGCTACAGGAGGCCATGGGTACCGCCGCCTATAACGAGCGCATGCGCCGCCATTACGAGACGTTTGTGAGCGAGGACGATTTTCGTCGCATGGCGCAGATCGGTCTCAATGCCGTGCGTCTGCCGGTGCCCTGGTATGCCTTTGGCTCACAGGAGTCCGATGCCTCCTACATATCGGTTGTCGATTACATCGACCGCGCGATTGAGTGGGCTGCCAAGTACGACATCCGCGTGCTGCTCGATCTGGCAACTGTGCCCGGTGGCCAGGGCGATTCCAACGATTCACCCACCACGCCGGAGGCTGTCGCCGAGTGGCATTCGTCCACCAACGGTCGTCATGTCGCACTCGACGTGCTTGAGCGCTTGGCCGATCGCTATGGCGAGGCCGAGAGCCTGCTGGGCATTGAGCTGCTGGACACGCCGCAGATGAGCGTTCGCAAGAGCCTCTTCACCATGACGGATGGCATTCCTGCTCACTACCTGCGCAATTTCTATCGCGATGCCTACGAGCTCGTCCGTTCGTATATGCCCGAGGATAAAATCGTCGTCTTCTCGTCGTCGGGGCATCCCAGCGAGTGGAAGCATTTTATGCGCGGCGCCAAGTACAAGAACGTCTACATGGACCTTCACCTGTACCATTACCGCGACGAGTATGCGCTCGACATCACGAGCCCTCGCGGGCTGACGACGGCGATTTCGCGTAACAAGCGCGAGCTCAAAGAAGCGATTTCGACTGGGTTCCCCGTGCTGGTGGGCGAATGGTCGGGTGCGGCGATTTTTGCCAACTCGTCGGTTACGCCCGAGGGCCGCAATGCCTACGAGCGCGTGTTCATCGCCAACCAGCTGGCTTCGTTTGCGCCGGCTGCCGGTTGGTTCTTCCAAACGTGGAAGACCGAGAAGCGCATTGCAGCATGGGACGCCCGCGCGGCGCTCGGTACGCTCGAGCGCGGCATGATTGAATAGGTTGATATGACGCAAAACAGCGCCCATACGGGCAAACTCTATGTGGTCGGCACGCCCATCGGCAACCTGGGCGACCTGTCCCCGCGCGTTGGCGAGGCGTTTGCCGCCGCCGATGCCATCTGCTGCGAGGACACGCGCGTGACGTCAAAGCTGCTGATGCACCTGGGCATTTCCAAGCCGCTTGTCCGTTGCGACGAGAATGTGATCGCTAGCCGCGCTGCCGGCCTGGTCGACCGTCTGCTGGCGGGGGAGACCCTCGCCTTTGCCTCGGACGCCGGCATGCCGAGTGTGTCCGATCCCGGCCAGGCGCTGGTCGAGGCGGCGCGTGAGGCCGATGTGCCCGTCGAAGTTATTCCCGGGCCCTCTGCTTGCGTCACGGCGCTTGTTTCGTCCGGCATTCCCTGCGAGCATTTTTTCTTCGAGGGCTTTTTGGGCCGAAAGCACGGCGACCGTGTGCGCCGTTTGCAGCGCCTTGCCGTGGTGCCCGGCGCACTCATCTTCTACGAGTCTCCACATCGCATCGTGGCGACGCTCGAGGCCGTGGCGGAGGTCTTTCCCCAGCGTGAGCTTGCCGTCTGCCGCGAACTCACCAAGCTGCACGAGGAGGTCTTGCGCGGGCCCGCTGCCCAGCTTGCCGAGGAGCTGCGTGCTCGCGGCGAGGTAAAGGGCGAGATTGCGCTGGTCATCGCGCCGCCGAGCGAGGACGAGGAGGCCGGCATCGTGCCGGTTGGCGCTGCGGCAGCGGATCCCGACGAGGCCCTGCGCGAGGATATCCGCGCCGCGCTCGAGGAGGGGGAGCCCGCCTCTGCGGTGGCCAAGCGCCTGTCTCAGAAGTATTCGCGCCGCAAGCGTGATGTCTATGCCATGGTGCTCGATATGCAATAGATGGAGGATATCCAGCCCTTGCGCTAGAATCATCCCCTGTATGCAACGTTTTTCTGGAGGACAAACCCCATGGATCAAAGCAAGCCTTCGTTCTTTATCACGACGCCCATCTACTACGTCAACGCCGATCCGCACCTGGGCACGGCTTATTCCACCATCATCGCCGAC
This sequence comes from Collinsella aerofaciens, assembly GCA_021641225.1. Lineage (GTDB taxonomy): Bacteria > Actinomycetota > Coriobacteriia > Coriobacteriales > Coriobacteriaceae > Collinsella > Collinsella aerofaciens_AJ. The sequence continues at coordinate 20,108 of JAJWXI010000006.1, forward strand.
GTTCAGGCTCGCTATCGTCGCTCTGCCGGCTATAACGTCAAGTTCCTGACTGGCATGGACGAGCACGGCGAGAAGGTCGCCGAGGCCGCTGCCAAGCACAACATGACGCCGCAGGAGTGGACCGACAGCCAGGCTCCGCACTTCAAGGAGCTTTGGAGCAAGCTCGAGATTTCCAACGACGACTTCATTCGCACCACCGAGCCGCGCCAGCATCACGCCGTGCAGTATCTGTGGGAGCGCATGAAGGAGTCTGGCTACCTGTATAAGGGCAGCTATGACGGCTGGTACTGCGTGCCCGACGAGACCTACTTTACCGATACGCAGGTCCAGAAGGGTGACGAAGAGTACGGTAGCGTCGGCCAGCACCTGTGCCCCGATTGCCACCGTCCGCTCGAGCGCGTGCAGGAGGAGTCCTACTTCTTTAAGCTCTCCGCCTTCCAGGACAAGCTGCTCAAGCTCTATGACGAGCACCCCGACTTTGTTGAGCCTGCGTTCCGTATGAACGAGGTGCGCAGCTTTGTCGAGGGCGGCCTCAACGACCTTTCCGTGAGCCGTACGAGCTTTGACTGGGGCATTCAGGTCCCGTTTGACGAGGGTCACGTGACCTACGTGTGGTTCGATGCGCTGCTCAACTATATGACTGCCGTCGGCTACGGTGTCGACACCGACGAGGCCCGTGCCGAGCTGGCCTATCGCTGGCCCGCGCAGTTCCATATTGTGGGTAAGGACATCATCCGCTTCCACTGCGTCATTTGGCCCGCCATGCTCATGGCCATCGGCGAGGCCCTGCCCGAGCACGTCTTTGCCCACGGCTTCCTGACCGTGCGCAATGCCGAGACCGGTAAGGCCGAGAAGATGTCCAAGAGCCGCGGCAACGCCATCGCTCCGCAGGATGTTATCGACATGCTGGGCGTCGAGGGCTACCGCTATTACTTTATGACCGACGTGGTCCCCGGCACCGACGGCGCCATCAGCTTCGATCGCATGGAGCAGGTCTACAACGCCGATCTGGCCAACAGCTGGGGCAACCTCATCTCGCGCTCGCTCAACATGAGCGCAAAGTACTTTGACGGCTGCGCCCCGGCTAAACCGGCGTCTGCCGACGCGTTCGATAACCCGCTGGCAAAGATTGCCGACGGTTTGGTCGAGCGCTACATGGCCAAGATGGACGTGCTCGATTACGGCGGAGCCAAGGATGAGGTCATGGAGCTCATCCACGCCGCCAACCACTACATCGAGGACTCCGAGCCCTGGGCACTTGCCAAGGACGAGGCCAAGGCTGACGAGCTGGCGTTTGTGATCTACAACCTGCTCGAGGCCATCCGCATTGCCGCTCACCTGCTGATGCCGCTCATGCCTCAGACCTCTGCCGAGGCCCTGCGCCGCCTGTCCTGCGAGAACGAGGCCGCGACCGACGACCTCAAGGGCATTTGCGCCTGGGGCCTGCTTGCCGGCGGTCAGCCCGTCGAGAAGGGCGATCCGCTGTTCCCGCGTCTGGCGTAGAGACCGCGCGAGCGCCATATCGGCAATTTGCTGTTTAGATGTAAGGGCATGGCCGCAACGGTCCATGCCCTTTCGTTTCAAGACGCCGCCATCATGCTAAGGAGGCAACTATGACAACTTCGCCTTTGGCAAACCCCACGGCAACTAGGGAGCTGCTAGAGGAGTTTGGCCTTGCGACCAAGCATCGCCTGGGCCAAAACTTCCTGATCGACAACCATGTGATCGAACGTATCTGTGAGCTCGCTGAGCTTGCGGGCGATGAGCGCGTGCTCGAGGTCGGCCCGGGTTGCGGCACGCTGACGTTGGCCCTGCTGCAGGAGGCGGCGTGCGTTACGTCGATTGAGGCCGATCCTGAGCTTGAGCCGGTGCTCGATGCCCACGCCGCCGACTATGCCAACTTCCGCTTTATCATGGGCGATGCGCTCAAGGTGACGCCGGAGCAGATTGAGCAGGCCGCCGGTGGTGAACCCACGGTGTTTGTCGCGAATCTGCCCTATAACGTGGCGGCGACGATCATCCTTCAGTTCTTCCAGACGATGCCCGCGCTTAAGCGCGCTGTCGTCATGGTGCAAAAGGAGGTTGCCGATCGCATTGCCGCAGTGCCGGGCAACAAGACCTATGGCGGCTATACGGCAAAGCTCGGCCTGTATGCGCAGGTGACGGGTCGCTTTGAGGTGCCGCCGCGTTGCTTTATGCCGGCGCCGCACGTGGACTCGGCCGTCGTGCGTATCGACCGTGTTGACGGTGTGGTACCCGAAGTGCTCGATCGCGAATTTGTGGCCCGCGTGATTGATGCTGCATTTGCCCAGCGCCGCAAGACCATCCGCAATTCCATGAGCGCCAACGGCTTTGCCAAGGACGTGCTCGATGCCGCCTTTGAGGCTTGCGGTATCGCACCCACCACGCGCGCCGAGACGCTCGATGTTGCCGACTTTGTCCGTCTGGCCCGGGAGCTTTCCCATGACGCTTAATGCCGAACGCGTGACGTTTACCAAAAAAAAGAAGACGGTTGCTTGTCCCGTGCCCTTGGCACCGCTTGCCGACACACATGCGCATCTGCTTTCGTTCTGGGGCAAGGATGTGCCCGAGACACTCGTGCGTGCCAAGGCGGCGGGCATCGACCTGTTGGTGACGGTCTTCGATCCCATTGCCGATAAGCGCAGCGTGACGGACTATAGCGACTGGCTGACGCGCGAGATTCTGCCGATGCAGGATATCCCGCAGATCAAGTATCTTGCCGGCGTGCATCCGTATGGTGCGCCGGACTATACCGACGACGTTCACGCGCAGGTCGTTGCCGCACTCGATGACCCCTTATGCGCCGGTATTGGCGAAATCGGCCTGGACTACCACATGGACTATGACGACGATATCGCGCCGGCACCCCATAACGTGCAGATTGACTGCATGACGCGCCAGCTCGAGCTTGCCGTGTGCCGTAACGTGCCGGTGGAGCTGCATCTGCGTCACGAGGACTCGGATGGGGAGCGCACCTCGCACGTTGATGCGTACAACGTGCTTCGTGAGGTGGGCGTGCCCCAGGCCGGTTGTGTGCTGCACTGTTTTGGCGAGGACCGCGCCACGATGGAGCGCTTTGTGGAGCTGGGCTGCTATATCGCCTATGGTGGTGCGGCTACCTTTAAGCGCAACGACGACGTGCGCGAGGCATTCGCGGCAACCCCACTCGATCGAATTTTGTTCGAGACGGATTGCCCGTATATGGCTCCGGAGCCCATCCGCGGTCTTGAATGCGAGCCCGCAATGATCTCCATTACGGCAAACGCGCTGGTTAACGACCGTGTCGATCGCACGGGTGAGGACGCCGAAACAATCGTGCAAGCCGCTTGGGAGAATGCCTGCAAACTTTTTCAAAAATAGTTCTTGCGTTCGTGCTGGCGCTCCGTTATTCTAATTCCTGCACGCGGGCGTGGCGGAATTGGCAGACGCGTACGGTTCAGGTCCGTATGGGGGCAACCCCATGAAGGTTCAAGTCCTTTCGCCCGCACCATTAAATTAAAGAGCTCCCAGCAATGGGAGCTTTTTTGTTATGGGCCCATCACAGGGACTTGAACCTGTGAAGGAGCGAGCGTAAAGAAAACGCGGAGCGTTTTTAGCGAGCTGGCGAGGACGCCGGCAGGCGGCCGAAGCCGGTGCGGATCCGCGAAGCGGATACGCGGACGTCCTTTCGCCCGCACCATTGATTGAAAGAGCTCCCAGCAATGGGAGCTTTTTGTTATGGGCCTCTTGTTGATGTCACGTTGCTGCTTCGTGCGGGTATCCTAATGCCAACGTGTTCCTATCAGAGGAGAGACCATGCTGTTTTCCGGTATCATCGCCGCCCTTACCAGCCTTTTGATTCCCATCATCATCCTGTTGCTGCTGGTCCCCAACGCCTGCTACGTCGTTGAGCAGCAGCACGCTGTGATCATCGAGCGCTTGGGTAAGTTCAATCGTATCGTCAACGCGGGCTTCCACGTGAAGGTGCCCGTGATCGACCGCAAGGCCGCCACGGTGAGCCTGCGCACCATGAAAAACGGTTTTGGCATCGACGTTAAGACCCAGGACAACGTGACCATCGGCCTTGAGGTCTCCGCTCAGTACCACGTGAGCTACGACATGGGCGCCGGCCCGGCAGATTCGGGCATCTACAAGAGCTACTACATGCTGCAGGAGCCCGTCGACCAGATGCGCGACTTCATCACCGATGCCCTGCGCTCCTCCATCCCCGTCTACACACTCGATGAGGTCTTTGCCAAGAAGGATGACATCGCCAAGGATGTCAACGCTACCGTTTCCGAGCAGATGGCCGCCTACGGCTTCACCCTTGTGTCGACGCTCATCACCAAAATCGCACTGCCGACCGAGGTTGAGAACTCCATGAACGACATCAACGCCGCCCAGCGCAAGCGCGCTGCCGCGCAGGAGCTCGCCGAGGCCGA
>JAJWXI010000006.1:24649-28809 GCA_021641225.1 Collinsella aerofaciens
ACATCAACGCCGCCCAGCGCAAGCGCGCTGCCGCGCAGGAGCTCGCCGAGGCCGACCGCATCAAGCGCGTCACCGAGGCGACCGCCGAGGCCGAGGCGATGGAAAAGGCAGGCGAAGGCATCGCCAACCAGCGCAAGGCCATCGCGCTGGGCATCAAGGATTCGCTCGAGATTATCCAGGAGACGGGCGTCGGTAACGATGAGGCCAACCAGCTGTTTATGTTTACGCAGTGGTCCGAGATGATGACGGAGTTCGCTCGCACGGGTAAAACCTCGACGGTCGTGCTGCCAGGCGATTTCTCGCAGTCGGCCTCGATGTTCGAGCAGATGCTGACTGCCGGCAAAGTTCAAAACGATTCGAAGGAGTAGGCGCGCGTGAAATACACCGTCGTTTGCGTCGGTAAGCTCAAGGAGCGCTTTTGGAAGGACGCGTGCGCTGAGTACACCAAGCGCCTAGGTGCCTATGCCAAGGTGGATATCCGCGAGGTGGCCGATATCGACCCGGCTAAGGCGGGCGGCGTGGATGCCGCGCGCGACAAGGAGGGGGCGGCGATTCTTGCCGCCTTGCCATCTCGGGCGCATGTGATCCTGCTGGCTATCGAGGGCAAGGAGCGTTCGAGTGAGGAGCTCTCGGCGCGGCTCGACGATCTTATGCTGCGAGGCAGCAGCGACATTGCCTTTGTAATCGGCGGTTCGGACGGCGTGAGCGATGATGTTCGCGCACGTGCCGACGAGATGCTCAGCTTCGGGCGCATTACCCTGCCGCATAACTTGGCGCGCGTGGTGCTGCTGGAGCAGATCTACCGCGCCTGCAAGATCAGTCGTGGCGAGCCGTATCACAAATAGGTCGGCAATACGAAACAATGGCGTGGGACAATACCTTTCGTTTTGAGGAATGTGTCTGAAAGGACTATGAGATATGAAGATTGGATTTGTCGGTTTTGGCAATATGGCGAGCGCTATGGCCGATGGCTGGATCGCTGCCGGTGTAGCTGCGAGCGACATGTGCGCCTGCGCGGGTCGCTACGACGCACTGGTTGAGCGCTGCGAGGCGCGCGGCATGGTCGCCTGCCACGATGCCGCCGAGGTTGTCGCCGCATCCGATATCGTGGTCGCTGCGGTCAAACCGTACATGATCGAGAAGGTATTCGCCCCGCTCAAGGATGCTCTTGCCAAAAAGGTCGTTCTGTCGGTTGCCTGGACCTGGGACAGTGCCAAGTGGGAGCAGGTCCTGCCGGGCGTCGCGCATATCTCGACGGTGCCCAACACGCCGGTTTCGGTGGGCGAGGGCGTCATCGCCTGCGAGAAGGCTTCGACGCTTAACGACGAGCAGCGTGCTGTGGTGCTCGACCTGCTCGGTAAGCTTGGCGCTGTCGTCGAGCTCGACACAAGCCTGCTGTTTGTGGGCGGCACGGTGGGTGGTTGCGCTCCGGCGTTTGTCGCCATGGCAATCGAGGCCCTGGGCGATGCGGCGGTCAAGCACGGTATTCCGCGTGCGGATGCTTATCGCATTGTGAGCCAGATGGTGCTGGGTACGGCAAAGCTGCAGCTTGCAACTGGCCAGCATCCTGCGGCGATGAAGGATGCCGTATGCTCGCCCGGTGGTGCCACCATCAAGGGCGTCGTTGCGCTCGAGGACGCCGGCATGCGCAGCGCCCTGGTCAAGGCAATCGACGCAACCCTCCAGTAAAACCTGCTATTTAGGGACAGGTTTATTTTGGCGGGTTTTCTGCGGTTTTGTCCTTTTAGCGAAAAGCGCCCCGCAACTGGCTCAATTCCAGTTGCGGGGCGCTTGCGTTTGCCCAGATAAAACCGACCAAAATAAACCTGTCCCTTTTTGGCAGGTTAGTCCCAGAAGCTGTCTTCTTCGTCCTCGGACTTGGGGCCGCGGTCGACATACATCTTATGGGTGCGCTTCTCCATTACAAAGGCAATAATCGCAAACAGCAGGATGCCGCCGGCGAAAAGGATGGCAAAACCGGTGCGGGTGCCAAACAAAAAGGAAAAAACTGCGTCCATTGGGTGCCTTCTTGCGTAGTTGAGTTGGGTCGTAAACGCTCATAAGTATATACTTGCCCATACATGTACAAGGTTGCAACCTAAATGGAATGTATATCGCCGGAGGATCTAATGCTTGATATCAAGTTTGTTCGCGAGAACCCCGATGCCATCGATGTCGCCATGGCTAACCGCCAGACGTCTTGGGATCGCGAGAAGTTCTTTGAGCTCGACGACGAGCGTCGTGCCGTCATCACTGAGGTTGAGGAACTTCAAGCCACGCGCAATGCCGAGTCCAAGAAGATCGGCGCCCTGATGAAGGAGGGCAAGAAGGACGAGGCCGAGGCCGCCAAAGAGGCCGTGCGCGCCGTCAACGAGAAAATTGACGGTCTGGCCGAGCGCCGCACTGCTCTCGAGCAGGAGCAGTACGACTTTATGGCTCACCTGCCCAACATTCCTTGCGAGGCCACGCCGTACGGCAAGGACGAGGACGAGAACATCGAGCGCCGTCGTTGGGGCACCCCGCGCGAGTTCGACTTCGACTTTAAGCCGCATTGGGATCTGGGCACCGACCTCGACATCCTTGACTTCGAGCGCGGCAACAAGCTCTCCGGCAGCCGCTTCACCGTTCTCGGTGGCGCCGGCGCCCGTCTTGAGCGCGCCCTCATCAACTTCTTCCTCGATACGCACACCAGCCGTGGTTTTAAGGAGTGGTGGCCGCCCATCGTCGTCAAGCGTCAGACCATGTTCGGCACGGGCCAGCTGCCCAAGTTCGAGGACGACGCCTATCACGTCTCGGGCGACAACTTCCTGATCCCCACCGCCGAGGTCGTGCTCACCAACCTGCACGCCGGCGAGGTCCTCGACGCCGACACCCTGCCGCGCCGCTACACCGCCTTCACCCCCTGCTTCCGCGAGGAGGCCGGTTCCGCCGGTCGCGACACCCGCGGCATCATCCGTCAGCACGAGTTCGACAAGGTCGAGATGGTCAAGTTTGCCAAGCCGGAGGAGTCCGACGAGGAGCTCGAGAGCATGACCGCCGAGGCCGAGTACCTGCTGCAGCAGCTGGGCCTTCCGTATCGCGTGATTAGCCTGTGCACCGGCGACTTGGGCTTCTCTGCCCGTCAGACCTACGACATCGAGGTCTGGCTGCCGAGCTACAACGCCTACAAGGAGATCAGCTCCTGCTCCAACTGCGGCGACTTCCAGGCTCGCCGCGCCAACATCAAGTATCGCGACCCCGAGAACTTCAAGGGTTCGCGCTACCTGCACACCCTTAACGGTTCCGGCCTGCCGGCCGGTCGTACCATGGCTGCCATTCTGGAGAACTACCAGAACGCCGACGGCACCATCACGATCCCCGAGGTCCTGCGTCCCTACATGGGCGGCCTCGAGAAGATCGAGCCGGTCGCGTAACTTGGCTGCATAGGCGATATGCAAGGGCGCTCCTTCGGGGGCGCCCTATTTCGTGCGCAGGTCCATACCATGCCGTGCGGACAGCTCAATAGAAAACACACGAACAACTGTTCTGTATACAGCCATCTACCTGCTATGCTTTTACTAGATAAGAGCGAGAGAAAGGGGATGCGATGGAGCTGTTTGATGATCGGGTGGTTTTGTTTGAGAGCGACGAGGGCGGGGAGTACCTGCTTGTAACGTGTGAGCCGTCTGGCATGGGTGGCCTGGTGGTTCGACAGACGAGCGGGGGGCCGTTGACGCAATGGTGCTACGAGAAGTCGCCTCATGTGGTTGAGACGTTTGTGGCGCACGAGGGGCTTGTGGCCCTGGAGCATTTCTATGGGGTCTGGACATCTAACCAGGTTGCTCGCATGTTGAGTATCTCGTTTGCCGATTATGATTGTGCCCAGCGGGTGAGATCGCTCCTGAGGGAACTTGATGCTAAGTTTGACGTGATTGAAAAGCCAATCGATCGTACGGGGAACGGCGGTATATGCGGAGCAGCATGACAAAACTGCGTTCTACAAAAAAGTTTGAGATTGTGCTTGACTCCAATAAGCTAAAGTGGTTTTATATGTCTTGCGCTGCGGCGTTACCTCAGCTGGATAGAGGGTCTGACTACGAATCAGAACGTCATAGGTTCGAATCCTATACGCCGCACCATTTGAGATTAAAGCTCCCGGCAACGGGGGCTTTTCTTTTACG
>JAJWXI010000104.1 GCA_021641225.1 Collinsella aerofaciens
AAACTGCCCACCGAGCCCGCGCCTCGTGCACCCGAGCGCTCTGCCGCCCCCAAGGCTCAGCCTGCCGCGCAGTCTGCGCCGTGGGAATCCGAGCAGGTACCCTATGACGACGCCATGGTCGCCGGTTTTGCCGCCGATGCGGGCGGGGACGATCTGCCCCCGTTCGACGTACCCGGCGCGGCTCCGGAGCCCAAGCCTGCCGCAGCGGCCCCCGCAGTCGCGGCGCCTGCCCCCGCAAGCGACGATGCCCCCGCGGCTCCCTGGGAGTCCAACCCTGGCGCCGGCAGCCCCTTCGGCCACCAGGGCGCAGCTCCGAGCATCCCGCAGACCGAGGACGAGGCCAAAGCCCTCATCCGCAGTGTCTTCGGCCAGTCCACCATCTTCAAACCGGTGGAGTAGCTGTACAGGCGGGTATACTGCTCAAGAAGAGACGTCTTTGAACGGAGCGAGCTTATGATGTGGGAATATGTCCGCCTTGAGGACGATACGCAAGTTTCGTATTCCGAAGTCCGTGAGGACAACACGGTGAAGGTTGTTGTGGAGCGCCCGCGCGATTGGGGTTTTGACACGGCGGAGTGCATCTTGCCGGCATTCAATTGGGTGTCACGCGAGGGCTTTAGCGAAGCGGACCTCAAAGAACTCGATGATTTCGTGCGTAACAATGCCCCGCTCATCTTGCGTTTTGCTTACGAAGGCGGACGGGTCTATGCCTAGTCTTTTCCGACTCGGGCCGTACATCATCTTTTTCTGGACAGGGGAGAACGGCGAGCCCGTCCATGTTCATATCGCGGTCAAGCGCCCCACCGCCGAGGCGACCAAGATATGGCTTACCCGCTCCGGCGGATGCAAGCTGGCCCATAACAAGGGCGATATTCCTGCTCGGGATTTACGCGATATCATGCAGTTTGTTTCATCTAACCATGCGCTGATTTGCAAACGCTGGAAAGAAACAACCGGTGGGCTGTCGTTTTACTGTTAAGAGTCGCTTGCCGGACTTATGGCCTCTAGCTCTTCTAGGGCTCTTTGCCTGGGCGCATCTGTATTTCGGACATGTGGAGCGTGGTGCCGCGTATCTCGCATTCGAGCAGGCAGATGCGTGACGGTTGGCCCAGGATGCTGAGGTCGATACGATACGCCGCATGGCTGTCCGTGTACTCGACTTGCTCGGCGTTGACGGTCGCTCCGATCGTTGAATAAACGCCCAGCTCGGCATTGACAACCTTGGAATCCTCTATCGTAACCTTGAACTCTTGGTAGAGGGACGGGCTGTTGTAGTAAATGGTCCGGGTCCCGCCGGCGCACTCATCGGTCGTCTCCCATTTGACGACGGGCTGGTCGGAGCCGGCTATCAACAGTTCTGCTCCAAAGGCTATGGCAAAAGCGGCGACAGCTAGTAATGCCCAGCCGGCAAAGAGATAGAGAATCAAATATAGAGCGGGGTGCTTTGAGCGGATGTTTTGGAGTGTGGCCGGAACATTCACGGGGCACCTCCAAATTGCTATCTATGACAATCAAATTATACCCTGCCGCCATGTGCGCCGCCTCGAGCAGTGGCTCGACACTCTGCTATCTAGCGGCACCTATTTAGCGGCACACATGAAATGCTGGATTCGGCTCTACTAGATTGAGCATGCGATATTATGCAACCTTGAATTATTCGACCTTGCATAATTCGACTTTGCATAATCTTGGGGCGGCATGTCGCACTCCAGGACATGTATATCGACTGAGGTAGCATGACCACCCCGCTCGCTTGCCCCGCGCCGTGGTACGATTTTTGAGTTTGAAAGTCCCGCCGTGCCCCGGCTGCCCTCGCAGCTCGTCGCGCGGCCGCACGTAAAGGAGCCATCATGGCCGGTATGAACATGCAGCAGATGATGAAGCAGGCCCGCAAGATGCAGGAGCAGCTTGCCGCCGCGCAGGAGAACCTCAAGTCCCAGACCGTCGACGCCTCTGCCGGCGGCGGCATGGTCAAGGTGACCGTCAACGGCGAGATGGAACTCGTCAACCTCACCATCGATCCCGATGCGCTCGATCCCGAGGACGTCGATATGCTGCAGGACATGATCATGGCCGCCGTCAACGAGGCCGTCCGCGGCGTCAACGAGCTCGCCAACAAGCAGATGGGCGCCATCACCGGTGGCCTCAACATCCCGGGCATGCCGTTCTAAGACGCGCATATATATGAGTGCGAATCACAGTCTGCAAAAACTGCTCGATGAGTTGGGTCGTCTGCCGGGCATTGGCCCCAAGTCGGCCCAGCGCATCGCCTATTACCTGCTCGAGGCCGATGCCGAGGAGGCCCGCCGTCTGGCCGAGGCCATCCTGGAGGTCAAACAGGAGGTGCACTTTTGCAGCCGCTGCTTTAACTACGCCACGGCCGACGAGTGCTCCATCTGCCAGGACTCAATGCGCGACACCACCCGCATATGCGTGGTGGGCGAGCCGCGCGATGTCCAGGCGATCGAGCGCACGGGCAGCTATCACGGCCTGTACCATGTGCTGGGCGGCGTGATTAGCCCCATGGACAAGATCGGTCCCGAGCAGCTGCATATTCGCGAGTTGCTGGCGCGTTTGGGCCACGAGGACATCCACGAGGTCATCATCGCCACCAACCCCAATATTGAGGGCGAGACCACGGCGAGCTACCTGGCCCGTACCATCAAGCCGCTGGGCGTCGAGGTGTCGCGCCTGGCGAGCGGCCTTCCCGTGGGCGGCGACTTGGAGTATGCCGACGAGCTCACGCTTGGGCGCGCCATCGAGGCCCGCCGCGCAATCTAGCTGCCGGGTTCGCCGTGCCATGGCCCATCGGCTTGTCGCACGGGGTGCTCATAATTGGGCTTTCGTTCGTGGGTTTGTTGTGCAACAAAGATACTTCGCGTCCGCTTATCGCATGGATGCTTCCGCTCGCATCCTAAATTTGCCCATTCGTTGCGCAACCTTTTGGGTTCGCTGATACACTCAACCATGGATTTGAATGAATGCGCCGCCCCCGAGCGGCGTGTTTTTGTTGGAGGAGAGCACATGCGGCCCGGTGGCACACAGACAAAGCGCGGCACCGCGGTGCGCATGCGACGCCGACTGGGCTTGGCGCCGCGAGCATATGCGCTGCTGTCTTGCTCGCTGGCGCTGGTCGTGGCCGGTGTTTCCGCCTACGGCATGACCGTGCCGTCTATGGTGCAGGCACATGCCGCGCGCGAGGCCCATGTGGAGAGCAAGGCAAAAAGCGACCTGGGAACTACAACCGGATATGCTTGGGCAAGCGTGGTCGCACACGTTGTGTTTGGCGTTGACGACGCAGATGGCGCCGAGGCTCCGGACAACGAGGTCACACTGCCAAACGGCAAGACGATCGTGCTCACCAACACCAAGATCATCAATCGTCTTTCCAATAACAGCGTTTCGTCCGTTGTGAACAAGGCCGAGCAGCAAAAGGGACAGGATGCGCAGCAGTCGGGGAAGCCCGGTGGCTCGGACGCCTCTAGCTCCGGCTCCAGCTCGGATTCGGCGAGCGCGGGCGGCGGCTCCGGGTCGGACTCCTCTGCCGGCGGGTCTGGGAGCGGCGACTCGACAGGCGGCAACGCTGGCAACGACGCGAGCTCTGACGGACTCTCGGCAGCTGAGGAGGAGAACATCCACAGCTGGCTCGTGACCAAGTACAACATGCTCGACGGCTACGTTTCTCGTGCCAATGAAGTGGTCTCGACCTATAACTCTACAGGGGATCCCAGGCCGTGCGACAGCTTGGTCGGGGAGATGTTTGTCATCCGCGCCGAGTTTGGCCGCCAGACATTCTCGCCCAAGTCAAAGTGGTATCAGCAGTACGCCAATCTGTGGGGTTGCTATACCAACCTGTGCCAATGGGTTGGGCATTACGGCGATGACGATGTCGCACTCAGTAACTTCAACAACAATGTGGCGGCGCTTGCCCTATGATGACCGATCTTGCACCCACTGCAGACCAATCGCTCGGCTGCGATCCTATGGTTGGCCTGCGTCTGGCGCGTGTCGACGGATTTGAGCCCTCTGTCGCGCTCGGCCAGGACGAGCTGCCTGCCTATGTGCGTCGCTTTTCGATGCTCTTTGCCGACGACACTACCATGCGCCGTGGCGGTATCGGCCGCGTGACGCGTGCCGTCAACGCCCAGGGCGAGGCCGTGGCACTCAAGCAGCTCATTTTGCCGACGCGCGATGAGTTTGACGACGACGCTGCTCACGAGGCGCTGGTTGCCAAGTTCAAAGCGGCGTTTCGCGAGGAATACGAATGCCACCGCGCCCTTTCGGGCCTTAAGGGCTTTCCCCGTCTCTATGGATGGGGCGAGGTCGATGGTGTGCCTGCGATTGTCATGGAGTGGGTCGAGGGCGAGACGCTCGCCCGCCTGCGCTCACGACTCGCCGTAGACGATGCCGGGCGCTTGTCGCCGCTTGTGGCGGCGCGCCTGGGTCGCGATCTGTTTGATTTGCTGTGCCGTATGAACCTGGTGGGCGAGGGCTTTGTCCATCGCGATATCTCGCCCGCTAACATTATGGTGCGCACGGCGCGCCTGCCGCTCGACCAACAGCTCGCCGAGGGTAGCTTTGACCTGTGTTTGATCGACTTTGGCTCGTCGTTGGCGCTCGAGCCCGCATCGGCCGTGGCGGGAGCCGGCGGCAAAGCGTCCTTTACCGAGCGCTATGCCACGTTGCGCCGCGCGACGGTTGCCTACGCTCCGCCCGAGATGCTTACCGACGATATCGTTGACCTGCGCGTTTTGCGCATGTCGCCGGCAATCGACGTGTATGCGGCGGCGAGCACGGTCTACGAGCTCATTGCCGGCGTCGCGCCGTACGAGGCGGCGCCGAGTGCTTCGGGTACCTCGGGTTCGCGCAAGAAGACGCGTGACATCGCCAGCCCCTATCGCCTTAAGATGGACGCCCCGCCCGATTATCCCGTCGGCGCCCACGCGCCTGGATGCGACTTGACCCAGCTCCTTCGTCGCGAGCCCGATGTGGCGCTCGCCGCGGCCGAGCAGGCCCAACAGCTGGGGCTCGAGCCGGATTCCGAGGAGCTGCGCGATGCGTTGGCGTTTGTCGACGCCCAGCTGTTTGATGTGGTGATGGCCTGCCTGTCCAGCCATCAGCAGGACCGTCCCGAACCGACGGCGGTCGAGGCGGCGCTCTCGACGTTTTGTGACCACTATGCGCAAAATGTCGGTCGATCGCTTCGCGGTGAGCCGCTCACGCCGTGCTCCATGGATGCGTCCGGCCGCGCCGTGCGCCGTGCGGCGATGATTGGCACGGTGGTCGTCTGCGGCGTGGTTTGGACTGCGGTCGTGGTGTCGGCCGCGCTGCTGGCGTCGGGTGCCCGCATGACGCTGAGTTTGGGGCCGCTCGTGTGGTCCGGGCCGCTGCCGGGTATCATTGCCGCACTGGCATTGGCACTGCCGGGCGTTGCGGGTGTTGTCGCGGGAGCTCTCGCGCGCAATCGCCGTTCGGGATTCCTGCAGGGCGTGCTGACGCTTTCTGCCTGTGAAGTTCCGGTGCTGGTCGCGGCGGCGTGTACCGTGTTTTCCCAGCGCGCCGTGATGAGCGGTCTCGTTGCCGCCCTAATCGCAACTTATGCGCTGACGTGGTTTTTGCTGGCGACTGGTTTTGCCTTTGAGCTGCCCACTTTGGCACCGCGACGCACAAAAGGCCAGATGGCAGCACCGCTTGCCGGTGGAGCCGCGGCCGCTCGCGCCTTTGGCGGGCCCGTTGACGCATCGTCCGACTCTATTTCTACGACCAAGGAGGCCTAGGTCATGGCATCTCAAGTTGAGCTCACCCCATGCGGGGCCATGTTTGACATCTTTAAACGCGCAGCCCACCTGAGCCATATCGAGCTGTGCGGCTTGGTGCTCTCGTCCCGTCCGCTTGCCGACGGCCGCAGCCCGCAGAGCCGAGCCGCCGATCGCTCCTGGGTCTCGCGCTTTATCGTTCGCGCGCCGGTCGGTACGCTTCAGCAGCGTTTCTTTGCCGATTACGGGACCTCGGCCGCGCGCATTATGTCGCAGCTGGCCCTGCGCCAGCGCAATCCCATGGACTCCACGGCTGTGATCAATATGGTGTGCGGCTCTGCTGGTGAGCCCATGGTGCGCGCCCTCGAGGAATGTCACCAGGATACGAATCTCTATCGTAACGCGCTCGATCGTCTGTCCCAGGCGGGAGAGCTTATGCCTGCCGAGCGCGCCG
>JAJWXI010000105.1 GCA_021641225.1 Collinsella aerofaciens
GAGCTGGGGCTTTGCCAGTTTGAAGCCGTGGTTGGCATGAATCCGCCGCAGGGACGCGAGACCAAGGCGGATTCGGTGCGCGACGCGCTGGCGGCCCTGGGTGCGACCGCGGACGAGGCCGTGATGATCGGCGACCGCTTTAACGACGTCGAGGGCGCGCACGCGATGGGCGTGCCGTGCATCGGCATTTATTCGGGTGCGGCGGCGCCGGGGGAGCACGAGGCCGCGGGCGCCGATGCGGTGGTGCACTCGGTGGCCGAGCTTGCTAAACTTTTCGCTATATAAGTGTTTGATGTGAGGGGCGGGCACGCTCGCCGCTCATTGGTAAGGAGGTCGTCCATGAATCAGGTGGAGCAGAGCGTCGCCGAGTATGTCGACGAGGTCTGGGAGGATGTCGTCGCCGATATTGAGCAGCTGGTGAGTTATCCGTCCGTGGCAGTTTCTGCCGATGCAGAGCCCGGCGCGCCGTTTGGCCGTCCGGTCCGTGACGCGCTCGATTGCGCGCTCGGTATCGCACAAAAGCTCGGCTACCAGACGAGCGACGACGAGGGCTATGTGGGTATCGCCGATATCCCGGGTCGCGGCGACAAGCAGCTCGCGACCATCTGCCACGTGGACGTGGTTCCCGCCGGCCCCGGTTGGAACACCGATCCGTTTGCGATGGAGCGTCGCGAGGGCTGGCTGCTCGGCCGCGGCGTGATCGACGACAAAGGCCCGGCCGTGCTGTCGCTCTACGCCGGCGCCTACCTGCTCAAACACGGCATTACCCCGCGCTATACCTTCCGCGCGCTGCTGGGCTGCGATGAAGAAGTGGGCATGTCCGACGTTCACCATTATTTGGAGAACTACGCAGATCCCGACTTTTTGTTTACGCCCGATGCCGAGTTCCCGGTCTGCAATGCCGAGAAGGGCCAGTTCGAGGCGACGTTCGTGAGCCCCAAGATCGGCGGCGGGCGCATCGTGTCCTGGAGCGGTGCCGAGGCGACCAACGCTATCCCGTCGCAGTCTATTTGCGAGCTTGCGATTGCCGTCGACGAGCTGCCGGCGCCGGTCGAGAACGCCGACCGCCTGGAGATCACGGCGCTCGACAACGGTCATGCGCAGATTTTCGCCCACGGTATCGGTGGCCATGCCTCGATGCCCGAGGGCACGATCAATGCCGTCGGCCTGATCGTGGCGTACCTGCGCGAGGCCGAGGACGCGTTTGGCGCCCGCGGCGAGCGCCTGCTGACGCCTGCCGAGCACGAGTTCGTCAAGTTCCTGGCCTTTGTGCACGCGGATGCTTATGGCCGCGGCCTGGGGATTGATGCGACGAGTGCGGCGTTTGGCCCGCTCACGTGCAACCCCGGCGTCATCCGTGTGGTGGATGGCCACATTGAGCAGGTCATCGACGTGCGTTTCCCCGACAGCACGAGCGCCGATACCATGTGCGAGCAGCTTGAGCCGCTCGTGGGCCGCTTCGGCGTGACGTATCGCGTGGGCCGCGCCAAGGTGCCGTTCTCGGTCTCGGCCGACGACCCGGCCGTGAAGGCGCTTATCGACACCTATAACGAGTTTACGGGCAAGCATGCCGAGCCCTTCGCCATGGGCGGCGGCACGTACGCGCGCAACTTTGCCCGCGCCGTGTCGTTTGGCCCCGAGGAGACCGGCCTGGAGCTGCCCGCGTGGGGCGGCCAGATGCACGGCCCCAACGAGTGTGCCAACGAGGACCAGCTCAAGCAAGCGCTCAAGATCTATATCGTGGCAATCCTCCGTCTAAACGAACTCGAGCTGTAGGACTTCCCCAGGCACCCGACCTTGCCCCTCAAACCGTCGCTTGCGTACCAAAGTACGCGGCGCTCCTCTTTCGGGGCAATCTCGGGCACCTGGGAAACCCCAACATTTTGCTTGGAAATTAACTTGCATTACAAGCCCGGCGCTTCAGCCCGGGCTTTTTTAGTTGCGGGAGGGTAGTCATTGGGGACGTTCTTAAGTGACTAGTCAAACAAGAACGTCCCCAACGACTAGTCGTTTAAGAACGTCCCCAATGACTAGTTTCCTTCGGTGTAAAAGGCGTGCCATGGTTGTGGTGGGGATTGTTATTCGTTTGTAAAGGCTGGACAGCGCTTGCGGTAAGGGTCTATCAGATGCCCGTAAGAAACCGCAGCTGGCGCGGCTTCCGCCCGATCGAGGTCGTATCTTTCCAAACAGCAAAGCGGGCAGGGTGCCCGCGAGTCGCATGTATGAAAGGAAGATCATGCTCGATCAGGCTTATTCTCGTCGTCAGTTCCTCGGCCTCGCTGGTGGTCTTGCCAGCATCGTCGGTCTCGGTCTCGTTGGCTGCGGTGGCTCCAACACTTCCGATGCCGCCGACAAGGGCAGCGCCGCTGCTGCCGAGTCCGTCTCCGGCGAGGTGACCTACGACGGCGCCTCTTCGTTCCAGGCTCTCGTCGAGGCTGCTGCCGAGAAGTTCATGGACGCCAACCCCGACGTCTCCATCTCCGGCTCGGGCAACGGTTCGGGCAAGGGCCTGACCGCTGTCGCCGCCGGCACCGTCACCATCGGCAACTCCGACGTCTTCGCCGAGACCAAGCTCGAGGCCGACCAGGTCAAGAACCTCGTTGACCACGAGGTCGCCGTCGTGGGCATGGGCCCCGTCGTCTCCAAGAACGTCAAGGTCGACGACCTGTCCCTCGAGCAGCTCAAGGGCATCTTCTCCGGCCAGATCACCAACTGGAAGGAGGTCGGCGGCGACGACGCGACCATCGTCGTCCTCAACCGTAAGGCCGGCTCCGGCACCCGCGCCACCTTCGAGGCCGCCGTCTTTGGCGACGAGGCTGTCGACTTTAAGGGCGACGCCGAGCTCGACAAGTCCGGCGACGTCCAGACTCAGATGGCCAGCACCGACAACGCCATCTCCTACCTCGACTTCTCGCACTTCGACGACTCCAAGTTCAACGCCATCAAGGTCGAGGGCGTCGAGCCCAAGAGCGAGAACGTCACCGACGACTCCTTCAAGATCTGGGCGACCGAGCACATGTACTGCTCCAAGGACGCCGACGAGGCCACCAAGGCTTTCCTGGACTTTATGCTTTCCGATGACGTCCAGGGCAAGCTCGTCGAGGAGCAGGGCTTCATCCCCGTCTCTGCCATGAAGGTCGTCAAGGACGCCAGCGGCAAGGTTTCCTCCAAGTAATTATTCGCCCTCGGAAAGGTTTGCAATGGCAAAACAGCTGCCAAAGCGCGACCTTGAGAACGTGGGCTTGGGCGTCACGGGCGCGTGCGTAGCGCTCGTGACGCTTGTCGTTGCCGCGCTCATCTTAATGGTCGCCCAAAAGGGCCTCTCGGCTTTTGTCAAGGACGGCGTCTCGGTCGTCGAGTTTTTCACCGGTACCAAGTGGGACCTGGCCAACACGGCCGAAAACGGCCTGCCCTATACCGGTGCCCTGCCCCTGATCGTTACCTCGTTTGCGGTCATGGTGCTCTCCACGTTCATCGCGCTGCCGATCGCCATCGGCTCTGCCATCTTCGCGGTCGAGATTAGCCCTAAGTTTGGCTCCAAGGTCTTCCAGCCGCTCATTGAGCTTTTGACCGGCATTCCCTCGGTCGTCTTTGGTCTGATTGGCTTTCACGTGGTCGTCAGCCTTATGAAGAGCGTCTTCCACGTGAGCACGGGCCTGGGCATCCTGCCCGGCGCCATCGTGCTGGCCGTTATGATCCTGCCGACCATGACCACGCTTTCAGTCGACGGCCTGCGTGCCGTGCCCGACAGCTACCGTCAGGGCTCGCTCGCGCTGGGCTATACCCGCTGGCAGACCATCTGGCACGTGGTGCTCAAGTCCGCCATGCCGTCGCTCATGACCGCGGTCATCCTGGGTATGACCCGCGCCTTTGGCGAGACGCTCGCCGTGCGCATGGTTATCGGCGGCATCGAGGCCATGCCGACGTCGCTGCTGTCGCCCGCCTCGACCATCACCACCACGCTCACCACATCTATGGCTGTCTATGCCGAGGGCTCGGCCCAGGACGACGTCCTGTGGGCGCTCGGTCTGCTGCTGATGGGCATGAGCCTCATCTTCATCCTGATCATCCATCTCATTGGCCGCAAGGGGGCGAAGGCTCGTGGCTAGCACGCGCATCCATATCGACGAGGCGAGACTCGGGCGTGTTCAAAAACAGGACCGCATCGCCACGGGCGTGTTGACAGCAATCGTCGCCATCGTCATGCTCATCGTCGTCTCCATGGTGGCCTACATCCTGTTCGAGGGCATCTCGACGTTGTTCCAGCCGGGCTTCCTCACGGAGCCGTCGCGCGCCAACGGCACCCAAGGCGGCGTGCTCTACCAGCTGTTCGACTCGTTCTACTTGCTGCTGATCACCCTGATCATCTCGGTGCCCATCAGCCTGGGCGGTGCAGTCTTCCTGGTCGAGTACGCACCGGACGGCCCCATCCGCGACATCGCCTCCACCGCCATCGAGACGCTGTCCTCGCTGCCTTCCATCGTCGTCGGCATGTTCGGATTCCTGGTGTTCTCGGTGCAGCTGGGCTGGAAGTACTCCATCATCTCCGGCGCCGTCGCGCTTACCATGTTCAACATCCCCATCCTGGTGCGCGTGATTCAGCAGGCGCTCGAGGACGTGCCGCAGGCCCAGCGCGATGCGTGCCTGGCTATGGGCCTCACTCGCTGGGAGGCCACGCTGCACATCCTGATTCCCGAGGCCATGCCTGCCATCGTGACCGGCATCGTGCTTTCGGCTGGCCGCGTGTTTGGCGAGGCTGCGGCACTGCTCTTTACCTCGGGCATGAGCTCGCCGGTTCGCCTCAACTTCTTGAGCTTTAACCTGTCGAGCCCCACCTGCGCCTGGAATGTGTTCCGCCCCGGTGAGTCGCTCGCCGTGCACATTTATAAGATCTACGGCGAAGGCAGCCCCGAGGCCCAGCAGATCGTCTGGGGCACCGCGGCGCTGCTGATGATCTGCGTGCTGCTGTTTAACGTAATCGCCCGCATCGTGGGCAAGCAACTGGCAAGGAAGATGACGGCCGAATGAGCGAGATGAATGCAACGCCCGCAACCGAGGCGGCCACGTCCGAGGCCCAGGACTTTCTGTCGAGCGTGGGGGAGAGCGAGAAGCGCGTGCGCGTGAGCGGCAAGGCCGTGAGCGACGAGGTCGTGCTCTCCACCAAGGACGTCAACGTGTACTATGGCGACCATCATGCGCTACACGACACGTCGCTCGACTTTCACAAGGGCGAGATCACGGCGCTCATCGGGCCTTCGGGCTGCGGCAAGTCGACCTTTTTGCGCAGCCTCAACCTGATGAACCGCGAGATTCGCGGCTGCCGCGTGGAGGGCGAGATCAACTACCGCGGGCGCAACGTGAACACCAAAACCGAGAACACGTATGAGCTGCGTCGTTCCATTGGCATGGTGTTCCAGCAGCCCAACCCGTTTCGCAAGTCCATTCGCGACAACATTACGTTTGCGCCCAAGCGCCACGGTATTACCGACCGCGACGAGCTCGACCGCATGGTCGAGGAGAGCCTGCGCGGCGCGGCGCTGTGGGACGAGGTCAAGGATAAGCTCGACAAGAGCGCCTACGCGCTTTCGGGCGGTCAGCAGCAGCGTTTGTGCATCGCGCGCACGCTGGCACTCAACCCCGACGTAATCCTGTTTGACGAGCCCTGCTCGGCGCTCGACCCCATCTCGACGCTGGCGATCGAGGACCTCATGTCGTCGATCGTGGCCGACCGCGCCATCGTCATCGTGACGCACAACATGGAGCAGGCGTCGCGCGTGTCCAACCGCACGGCGTTTTTCTACATGGGCGATATGGTCGAGTACGACGAGACCGACGAGATTTTCCAACGGCCCAAGGATAAGCGGCTGAATGATTACCTCACCGGCATGTTCTCCTAGTCCGGGACATGCTTGAGGCCCGCGGCGGCCACGGTTGCCGCGGGACTGATTGGAGAGGCGGGTCATCTCTTGCGGGAGATGGCCCGCCTTTTTGTGTCGTGTGCTGGTGCGCTTGCCCAAAACCACCACAAAGGTGCCTGTGAACTGCACCCCGAAACTTGGACTGAATAAATAGCGACTACGCCGCAAGGGCC
>JAJWXI010000106.1 GCA_021641225.1 Collinsella aerofaciens
TGCCGACGAGGTGCGCCCGGGGACCAGTGAGCAGTGCCGAAGCGCCTCCAAGGAGGAACTCTCGCAGACCGAGAACACGCAGCCGTGCGTGTTCGTTCACGATCTGGCAGCGGCTGCCGCTCTGCGTGAGCGCGGCGTGGTACCTGCCGCCTGTGCGGGATTCTCGCTGGGCGAGGTCGCAGCGCTCACCTTCGCGGGGGCATTCGATACGCGAGCGGGTTTTGAGCTCGTGTGTGAGCGCGCGGCATTGATGGCCACGGCGGCCGAGCGTCACCCCGGCGGCATGCGCGCCGTCATCAAACTCGATGCGGCGCAAGTCGAGGGCCTGGCAAAACAGGCCGGCGAGGACTGCTGGCCAGTCAACTACAACAGTCCGCAGCAGACGGTTGTTGCCGGAGCGCCTGAGGCGCTGCAGGAGCTCGACGTCCTGGTAAAAGAGGCTGGCGGCCGCGCTATGAAAGTCGCGGTGTCGGGTGCATTTCATAGCCCCTATATGGCCGAGGCGACTGAGGGGCTGGCGACGTATATCCAAGATGGCAACGCGCCGTCTCCGCTGCTGATTCCGGTCATGGCAAACATGACGGCGGCGCCCTATCCGGCGGACCCGCGAGCGGCATCGGATTTCTTGGCCAACCAGGTGAGTCATGCCGTTCGCTGGGCCGACACGCTGCATACTCTGCAGGATCAGGGCATCGACACGTTTATTGAGGTCGGTCCTGGCAAAACGCTGTCGGGCCTGGTCAAGCGTACGCTGAGCGACGTTCGCGTGTATTCGTGCGAAACGGCCGAGCAGGTCGCAGCTATTGCCAACGAGCTCGCATAGTCCACAGGGCTGTAACCCGAAAGGAATGACATGGGCAACTTGAACAACGGCGCGCTCGAGCGCAACGACTCACGTCGCGTGGCGCTGGTCACGGGCGGATCGCGCGGCATCGGCCGCGCTTGTGCCGTGGGCCTGGCGGAGGATGGCTACGATATTGCCGTCGTCTATGCCGGCAGCGTCGATGCGGCACGCGAGACGTGCGAAGCCTGTGAGGCGGCTGGCGCCACGGCGCGTGCATATCAATGTGACGTGGCCGACCCCGATGCCGTCAACGCGTGCGTGGAGACGGTCCTCAACGACTTTGGCTCCATTTGGGCGCTTGTCAACAACGCCGGCATCACCCGCGATGGCCTGCTCATGCGCATGGGCGACGATACCTTCGACCGCGTGCTCGATGTCAATCTCAAGGGCACGTTCAACACGACGCGTGCGCTCACCAAGACCTTTATGCGCCAGCGCGGCGGTTGCGTCATCAACATGAGCTCGGTTGTGGGCCTGATGGGCAATGCCGGGCAGGCCAACTATGCTGCCTCCAAGGCGGGCGTCATCGGCCTGACCAAGGCGGTGGCGCGCGAGCTTGCGCCCCGCGGCGTACGAGTGAACGCGGTCGCCCCCGGGTTTGTCGAGACCGATATGACGGCAAAGCTCTCGGAGAAGGTGCGTGCGGCAACCGGGGAACAGATTCCCCTTAAGCGCATGGCACGCCCCGAGGAAGTGGCCGGCGTGGTGCGCTTTCTGGCGAGCGATGCGGCGGCCTACATTACGGGCGAGGTCGTGCGCGTCGACGGTGGAATGGCGATGTAGAAACCAGGGCCGAAGAACGGCTTGAATGAGGAGACCAAGATGGAACAGAGAGTTGCAATCACCGGCATCGGTGCCGTATCGCCGCTCGGCAACACCGCGCTTGCCACCTGGGCGGCCATGTGTGCCGGCACGTGCGGCATCGGCCCGATCACGCACTTCGATACCGATGCGTTTACCGTCAAGGTGGCGGCCGAGGTCAAGGGTTTTGACGGCAACGAGTACTTTGGCAAGCGTGACGCCAAGCATCTCGATCCCTGCGTTCAGTTTGCGATGGCGGCTTCGGACGAGGCCATGCACGATGCGGGCTTTGATGCCGAAGGCGCTATCGATCGCGAGCGCCTGGGCGTTTACGTGGGGTCGGGCGTGGGCGGCATGCAGACGCTCGTCGACAACGTCCATACGATTGCCGACCGTGGGCCCCGCCGCGCATCGCCTTACATGATCGCGATGATGATCCCCAACATGGCATCGGGCAATATCGCAATCCGTCACAAGGCAAAGGGACCGACCCTGCCAGTCGTGACTGCGTGCGCGACCTCGGCCCATGCAGTGGGCGAGGCGTTCCGTGCTATCAAGCACGGCTATGCCGACGCGATCCTCGCGGGCGGTGCCGAGGCGGCCATTATCCCCGATGCCGTTGCAGGCTTTACGTCCTGCCGCGCATTGACCACTAACCCAGATCCTGCGACGGCTTGCCGCCCGTTCGATGCGAATCGCGACGGCTTTGTGATGGGCGAGGGCGCCTGCGTGCTCGTACTCGAGAACATGGAGCATGCGCAGGCGCGCGGGGCGCACATTTATGCCGAGGTCGTGGGCTACGGCAACACCGATGATGCCTATCACATCACGAGCCCCGATCCCGAGGCTGCCGGCATTGCCCGTGCGATATCGCTGGCGGTGGCCGAGGGCAACGTTAAGCCGTCCGAGGGCCTCTACATCAACGCCCACGGCACCTCGACCAAACTCAACGATTCGTCCGAGACGGCGGGCATTAAGCGTGCGCTCGGCGAGGACGCGGCACGCGCCGCGCACGTCTCGTCGACCAAGTCGATGACCGGGCACATGATCGGTGCCACGGGTGCCATCGAGGTCATGGCCTGTGCCATGGCGCTCGAGCAGGGCGTGGTGCCCCCGACCATTAACTACCACACGCCCGATCCCGCCTGCGATCTTGACTACACGCCCAATCGCGCGGTTCGCGCCGACCTCACCTGGGCGCTTTCGACCAACCTGGGCTTTGGCGGGCACAACGCCGCCATCGCGCTGCGTAGATATACGAGGAGCTAGAGCATGGATTCCAAAAGACTTGCCGAGATAGCCGATGTTATGGAGGACCGCGGCCTCACGCGCGTACGCGTTGAGGAGCCCGATGGCACCGCGGTCGAACTCGAGCGCGCGAGTGCCGCGCAGCCGGTTGCCGTGCCCATGCCTATGCCGGGTGCCGTGACCGCTCCGGCGGTGGCTCCTGTCGCCATGCCTGCCGCCGCACCGGAACCCGCCGCGCAGGCGCCTGCCGCCGCACCGGAGCCCAAGGGCACCGAGGTGACCGCTCCCATGGTCGGCGTTTTCTATGCTGCCCCGGCGCCGGGCGACGAGCCGTTTGTGCACGTGGGCTCCAAGGTCAAGGCCGGCGAGACCCTCTGCATCATCGAGGCCATGAAGGTTCTCAACGAGGTGACGGCAGAGGCGGATGGCGAGGTGCTCGAGATCTGCGTGGCCGACGGCGACCTCGTGGAGTTTGGCAGCTGCCTCATGAGGATCGGATAGGTGATATCCATGAACAAAGAAGAGCTCAAGAAGCTGTTACCGCATCGCGAGCCGATGCTTTTGCTCGACGAAGCCGAGCTGGTGGGCGACGAGGCCCACGGCAAGATCACGATTACGGGCGACGAGTACTTTTTGCAGGGGCATTTTCCGGGAAACCCGGTCGTCCCCGGCGTGATTCAGTGCGAGATGCTCGCCCAGAACTGCTGCGTGCTGCTGATGGGCGATGAGGAGGCGCGCGGCGCGACGCCGTTCTACACGAGTCTGGACAAGGTGCGCTTTAAGCGTCCGGTGCGCCCGGGCGACACGGTGGATCTGGTGTGCTCCATCACGCGTGCGCGCGGGCCGTTCCGCTTTGCGACGGGTACCGCGAGCGTCAACGGTGAGGTTTGCTGCCGCGCCGATATGTCTTTTGCACTCGTGCACGAAAGTTAAGGAAGGCTTCATGTTCGACAAAGTGCTCATCGCCAACCGCGGCGAAGTCGCGGTCCGTGTTATCCGCGCGTGCCGCGATATGGGCATCAAGACCGTCGCCGTTTATTCCACGGCCGATGCGGACGCGCTGCACGTGCAGCTTGCCGACGAGGCGTATTGCATCGGCGGCCCGCGTCTTGCCGAGAGCTACCTCAACGACGATGCTGTGCTCACCTGTGCCGTGAAGTCGGGGGCAAAGGCGATCCATCCTGGCTACGGTTTCTTTTCCGAGAAGGCGAGCTTCGTGCGCGACTGCGACAAGTACGGTCTGGCGTTTGTCGGTCCCTCGGCCGAGGTCATCGACAGCATGGGCGACAAGGACGCCGCACGTCAAACGGCCGCTGCCGCGGGCGTGCCCATCGTGCCGGGCTGCGATTTGCTCAAAAGCCCCGAGGAGGCGACGGCCGAGGCCGAGCGCATCGGCTGTCCCGTGCTCATCAAGGCGCGTGCCGGCGGCGGCGGTCGCGGTATTCGCAAGGTCGAGCGCGTGGAAGATGCGGCAAAGGCGTTCATCGAGGCGCGTGCCGAGGGCGAGGCCGTTTTTGGTGACGGCGAGTGCTACATGGAGAAGTTCGTCGCGCCGGCGCATCACGTTGAGGTGCAGATTATGGCCGATAAGCAGGGCCATGTGTTTTCGCTCGGCGAGCGCGAGTGCTCGGTGCAGCGCCGCAACCAAAAGCTGATCGAGGAGAGCCCCGCGCCGTGCCTCGACGGACGCGATGATATTCGCGCGCGCATGCACAAGGCCGCGCGCGACCTGGCTCGTGCCGTTGGCTATGAGGGCGCCGGCACCATTGAGTTTCTGTACTCGGACGACGGCAATTTCTACTTTATGGAAATGAACACGCGCTTGCAGGTAGAGCATCCGGTTACAGAGTTTGTAACCGATACCGACTTGGTCAAGTGGCAGCTGCGCGTGGCAGCCGGCCAGCCTCTGCCCTTTGAGCAGGAGGACATGCCGGTGCGCAACCACGCCATGGAGTGCCGCATCAATGCCGAAACGCCGGACTTTCTGCCGTCATGCGGAACGGTCACCGCGTTGCGTGTGCCGGGTGGTCCGCGCGTGCGCTGGGATTCGGCCATGTTTACCGGAGCGAAAGTTCCGCCGTACTACGACTCCATGCTCGGCAAGCTCATCGTGTGTGCGCCCACGCGTGACGGCGCCATTCGCAAGATGCGCTCGGCCCTGGGCGAGCTCGTGATTGAGGGCGTGAGCGAAAACAGCGAGCTTCAGCTCGACGTGCTGGCAAACGACGAGTTCTTGTCGGGCATGTACCACACCGATCTGATGGGGCATCTCTATGCTGATGAATAGAAAAGCGAAGACGGTCAACGTCCTTGAGGGGCCGATAACCGAGTCGTGCGCCGAGTTTCCCGCGCGCCACGTGTTTATCAAGTGCCCGGAGTGCCGCCGTGTGATCGATGAGACACGCCTGCACGACAACCTCGAGGTCTGCCCTCGTTGCGGCAAACACTTTCGCGTGAGCGGTCGCGCGCGCATGCGCATGACGGTCGACGAGGACACGTTTGAGGAATGGGATGCCAATCTGGTGTCGGAGGACTTCCTCTCGTTTCCCGGCTATGCCGACAAGCTCAAGAGCGTGAGTGAGCGTTCGGGCGAGCGAGATGCCGTTGTGTGCGGCAGGGGCAAAATCCGCGGTTGCGATACAGCGCTCTTCTTTATGGACGCCAACTTTATGATGGGCTCGATGGGTTCCGTGGTGGGCGAGAAGATCTGCCGCACATTTGAGCGTGCGACCGAGCTGGGATTGCCAGTTGTCGGCTTTACTGTTTCGGGCGGCGCGCGCATGCAAGAGGGCGTGACCTCGCTTATGCAGATGGCCAAGATTTCTGCGGCGGTTAGACGACATGGCGAGACAGGCGGTCTGTACATCACGGTACTCACCGATCCCACGACCGGTGGCGTGACCGCGAGCTTTGCCATGGAGGGCGACATTATCCTGGCCGAGCCCGATGCCCTGACGGCATTTGCCGGCCCGCGCGTGATCGAGCAGAACATGCACAAGCGTCTTCCCAAGGGATTCCAGCGCTCCGAGTTTTTGCTGGAGCACGGCTTTTGCGATGTCGTTGTTCCGCGTGGCGAGATTGCGCTCACGGTAGGCGAGCTGCTGGCGCTGCAC
>JAJWXI010000107.1 GCA_021641225.1 Collinsella aerofaciens
CCGCCAGCATAGAATGCGCGGTCGAGAGCCGAGAGGATGCGTCCGCTGGGATGCGCATAGTAGACGGGGGAGCCAAAGACAAAGCCATCTGCCTGCTCGGCGGCAGCGATCAGCTCGTTCACCACGTCGTCGTCAAAGGTGCAGCGGCAATCGAGCTTGCCGCACTGGCCACAGCCAATGCAGTCGCGAATGGGCTTGGCGCCCAGCTGGAACACCTCGGTATCGATGCCCTCGGCATGCAATTGCTCGGCGACCTCGGCGAGCGCGCGGGCGGTGTTGCCGTTTGCCTTGGGGCTGCCATTGACCAAAAGAACCTTCATCACAAACTCCCTCTGCTTTTGGTGACTTCTGCGGAGGATTATCGCACGAGAGAGCAAATGGCGTGGGGCGCGATGCGAAACGGCTTGTGTTTCACATCGCGCCCCGTGGTGCTAGTCCAGCTTGGTGCCCGGTATTTGCGGCGCCTCTTTAAGCAGCGCTTTGAGTTCATTCAAAATGGAAACGGGCTGTCGGTCGACGGCGTCCAGATGAAGCGTAGCCACACGAAGGGGCGGCTGATATTCAAATGAGCCAAAGAGCACGGGAGAGCCCAGGAACCGCTCGATTTCCTCTGCGATCGCGTCGGTCTCTTCGGGATCGAATTCGTCGAAAAGCGCCACGAACATCGGTCCCGTCGAACGGAACAGACGACCCTTGCCGCGCGAACAATCCATGAGGCAGGCAGCGCTCTCCGCCAAAACGCGGTCGCCTGCATCAAAGCCAAAGCGGGCATTGACCTGAGCGATATCGTCGATTTTAATGGCGACCAAGCCCGCCTTGCGCGCGACGCGACGCATTTCGCCAATGGCGTTGACCAGGGCGTGGATGTCGCCCAGGCCGGTCACGGAATCGGTCGTATCTGCCAAGCTGCGGTTGATAATCATGCCCACGTACATGTTGGGCTCGGTATCGGTGCCGTCCAAGCGGTAGCCCGTGCAGTCGCAAAGCACGTATGCTTCGGTGGCATCCATCACGCGATACTGCATGTAGTGGAAGTGCCACGTACCGTTTATCACCATATCGAGCTCGGCGCGTACGTTGTCGCGGTCCTCGGGGTGAACGCGGGCAAGCCACAAGTCGAGTGAGTTAAAAGGATGCTGGGAGGGCAGGTCAAAATCGCGTACGGCATTAACCGACCATTGCGATTCGCCCGTATCGAGATTGAGGATAAACGGATAGCGCGTCTCGGAGCTCATGGAGATCGCTTGGAACACCCGGTCGTTGCACGGAAGCTGCTCGGCAATTGGGTGTGGCGGCGCGTCATTGTCTTTCGGTTGCTGCACACGATGCATAAGCTTATAGCGATACATCTTGCGATCGGCATCCATCGTCATCTGGCGACGCGTGTCGCCGGCAAGTGGATTGACGCGCGAGCAGCCAAAGCTAAAGCTAGCGATCATGGGCGCCTTGCCGTCTGATGTTGCCTCGACAAGATTGGTGCGTGTCCGCTCCAAGCGCTGCTCGAGTTCGGCTTCGCCTGTCGTGGGGGACACGAGTACAAATTCATCTCCACCGATACGGAACAGCACTTCATCGTGCTCCATTGCCTCGGTGAGCGCGCGGCAGATGCCCAGAATATAGCGATTGCCTTCGGCGTGGCCGAACCTATCATTGCAATGCTTGAGATGGTCGATGTCAATATAGGCGCAGGTGAAGGGGTCGCCTTTGCGCCAGAGCTGCTCGACGTGACGGTCGAGTCCGCCGCGGTTGCCCAAGTTGGTGAGCTGATCGATATAGGCGTTGCACTCAAGCAGCTGGCGCTCTTGTTGCAGGATGGCATGCGTCTTTTGCAGTTGCTCACCAACGGCGCGTAGCTCAGCAGGCAGCGCGGAAACATCGAGTTCGGCGGTCGAGACACCATTCGCAAGTCGCTGAAGATAGGCAATAATCGATTGCTCGCCCAAGCGGTATGACTCGTTCATGATGAATAACCTCCTTGGGCAGAACAACGGTTTGTATCATATCCCCAATCCGGTTTGAATTGGGGATATAAGTTAGCTAATGGAGACAAATGCCCCCTTCGGCGGTGGCGTTTTGCGCGCGAGCGTATCAGTTGTT
The DNA here is from genome assembly GCA_021641225.1 of Collinsella aerofaciens. GTDB lineage: Bacteria > Actinomycetota > Coriobacteriia > Coriobacteriales > Coriobacteriaceae > Collinsella > Collinsella aerofaciens_AJ. Next base: position 2,098 of record JAJWXI010000107.1, read on the forward strand.
ATTGCCACCATCGAGCAATGTCTCAAAATCATTCGCCGGCATGGGGCGGTAGTAGAGGAAGCCCTGAGCGTAGCGGGCGCCCATCTGTCGTAGCATGTTCGCCTGCTCATTTGTCTCGACGCCTTCGACCACGACGGGCAGATGGAGCGACTGCGCCATATCGAGCATTGATGTAATGATTTGCGCGCTGCGGCCTTGATCTCCGTCGGCGGGAACAAACGTGCGGTCAAGCTTGATAACGTCGACGTTGACGTTCTTGAGCATCGCGAGCGTGGACTGGCCGGTGCCAAAGTCGTCCATATAGGTTGAGAAGCCGCGGGTGTGCAGGTCGGCAGTCAGTTTATCCACGGCCTCGGATTCTCCCGTATAGGCTGTCTCGGTGATCTCGATGCGCATGAGTTCGGGCGGTAGGTTGTATTGGGCGGCAAGTGCTCCCATATGTTCGGCAACGTCGCAGGCAAGGATATCCACGCGCGACACATTGAGCGAGATCGGAACCACGCGAAGCCCCCGGTCGATGCGCTCGCGCAGCCACGAGGCGACGCCCTGCCAAATGTACTTGTCGAGCGTCACTACAAAGCCGCTTTCCTCGAGTGCGGGGATAAACGTTACAGGCGAAATGAGGGAACCGTCCTTGCCAATCCAGCGCGTGAGCGCCTCGGCGCCAACGATCTCGCCAGTTTCCATGTCGACCTGGGGCTGCAGGTAGTAGGTAATGCGGCCGTTTGAGAACGCATACTGGAATTCGGTCAGCGTGCGGTGGAACGCGGTTTCGCGCTCGTACTCCTCGGGGCGGAAAATGGCGACGCGCTCCTTAAAGTCGTTTTTTGCGCGCCGATTGGTAAACATGGCCTTGGCCTGCGCGTCGATGGTGATTTCCTCGTTGGGATCGATGGGGCAAACGCCCATGGACGGCCAGAAACCCACGCCGTCATCATGCTTGGCCACGGCGGCGCGAACGCGGTTATAGATTTGATGGACGGTGTCGTGCTCAAAGGGGATGAGAATGCAAAAGTCGTCTTGGCCCCAGTATCCTGCGACGCCCATCTCGGCATTCTCGATGTCTTTGAGGACCGTGCCCACATCGGCGAGCACGCGGTCGCCCTCGGCCTGTCCGTGCCATTCGTTAAACAGTCGCATATGACCCATGTCGACGGTGGCGATACACCAAGCGCCGTCGCGCCCTGTCCTCAGAAATGCGTTGGCACGCCGCATAAACTCGCTGGGTCGATAGAGGCCCGTGAGCGTATCGATGCGTTCGGCGACGGCGCTTTTACGCTCAATCTCGGGTATGGGGAGGCTGTCGTTGGGGGCAAGCCCGCCGGCGGCGCGAAGACGACGGTCGAGTTCGCCTAAAACAGCGGTCGCTTGATTGATTAAGCGTTCGTAAAAGGCCGGGATGACAAGACAGACGGGGGTAATGGTGTCGTTCGCGATTCGAACAGGAGCGAAAACGGCCTCTTTAAGATGATGGGTCAGTTGCTCGAATGCCTCGTGGTCCAGATCGTTGCTGAGCACGACGAACTGGGCGTTTCGCGAGCGGAAGACGCGACTTCTGCCGCGGGTGATCGATAACATGCGGCCTGCGTATTCGGCGAGCATGTTGTCGACAGCCTCGGCCCCGTAGAGCTCGTTGAACTTTGCCGTACCACAAACGCGGACCGCTATAAGCCCCGTCTCGCAACGGTCGCGACGGCAGGCATCGATAGCGTTGATCAGCATACGCTGCGTTCCGAGGCCCGTGGCGGCGTCGACGGTCTCGGCGAGTGAGTGGTTAACAAGTTCGCCGACATAGAGCGAGGGGGTATTTCCGTCGCCGTCGATACGAAACCCGCGAGCGCGGCAGAGGACATAGTCGCCCGCGGCATTGCGCATGCGGTACTGCATGACGCGGCGGTGTTTGGAGCCATTATAGATTTGGTCGATGTCGTTGATGTAGGCCTCAAGGTCATCGGGGTGGACGCGCGTTTTCCAGTAATCGTGGCAGTTGTCTACATGCTCAGAAGGAAGACCGAGATCGCGCAGGGCACCTTGTGACCAAAGGGTGCGATGTTTGTCCAAGTTCTCGATAAAGCAATAACGGCCTTCGTTGAGCATCGAAAAGGCGTCAAAAACGCGATCGCTTATTTCGAAGTCGTCGGTGTGGACTTGCGCGATATTGCGTCGATCAAGATGCATGGCATGGCGTAGCTTGTAGTCGTACATGCGATGGTCGGCATCGAGTGTCATGCGATTGGAGACTTCACCCAGGGCGGGGTCGGCGTGCGACACTCCGTAGCTAAACGAGTGAGGCATCTCGGAATCGTTGTTTTTGAGTAGGACCGTTCGGCAGTGTTCCAGGCGCTCGGCGAGGTCGTCCTCGGTCGCAATCGTAGACAGGATGGCAAACTCGTCGCCGCCTATGCGAAACGCCGCCTCGTCCACCTTCATATACAGCTTGAGATAGAGGCTTACCTGCAAGATATAGCGGTTGCCCTCGTCATGCCCAAAGACGTCGTTGCAGTGCTTAAGGTTATCGATGTCGATAAACGCCATGGTCACGGGCAGTTCCTGCTCCCAGATTTCCTCTAGGGAACGGGCAAAGCCGCCGCGGTTGCCAAGTCCGGTGAGCTGGTCGGTAAAGGCCGTCCTAATCAGATCATCCTGACGCTCGAGAAGGTCACGGACGGTCTTTTCGAGCGTTTCGGTGTAATTGCTGACGGTGTCCATGTTGTAAGCGGCTTTCTGAGGTCGGGGCGGATGGCGTCGGGCGAGCTCGTAGTGTACACGCGTCGTTGCTCGGCGCCTTGCGTGTATCCAGGCCCCCGCCTTGCTGCGTTGTTGAGTTACTTTGCCGGCTAATGTTCGCTGTTGATAACTGCTGAGTAGTGTAAACAACAGTACGCAATTATATATGGGTGTCCATGCTGTTGGCGGCTACTATTCGCCAAGCGGTAGCGCGACAATGCGATGTTCGATGAAAATGCGACTGAGTCGATATATGTTGACGGGTATACTTGTCCCGTTTTAAAACGCAGGAACGGAGATGGTCACATGGCACAGCCGGATACGACGCGCACGGTGGGGCTTGCGCTCGAGGGAGGCGGCTACCGCGGTATGTATACGGCGGGCGTGCTCGACGTCTGGATGGAGCACGGTTTGACCTGCGACCATATGGTGGGCGTTTCGGCGGGCGCGGCGTTTGGCTACAACTTTAAATCGCGGCAGATTGGGCGCGCCATTCGCTACAACAAGGCCTATTGTGCCGACAAGCGCTATGCGAGCGTGACAAGTTGGCTGCGAACCGGTGACATGTTCAATGCCGATTTTGCCTATCACGAGGTGCCCATTGAGCGCGATCCCATCGACTTGGAGGCGTATCGCGCCTGTCCCATGCGATTTACGTGCGTGTGTACCGATATCGAGACGGGCAAGGCTGTCTATCACGATTTGCCGTATGGCGACGAGCGCGATATCGAGTGGATCCGGGCGTCGTCTGCTATTCCTGTGGCGACGCGTCCCGTTGCTATTGACGGGCATAAGTATCTGGATGGTGGCGTGGCTGATTCTATCCCCAGCGCATGGCTGTTTGCGCAGGGGTATGACCGCAATATCGTGGTGCTCACGCAGCCGGCGGGCTTTGTGAAGCAGCCCAACAGTGTGATGTCCATGCTGCGGCGCGTGTTCCGTCACTATCCGGAGTTTGTCGCAGCGCTTGAGCATCGGCATGAGGTCTACAATGCCACGCTCGATGACCTGGCACGTCGCGAGGCTGCCGGCGAGGTCTTTGTGGTGCGGCCGAGCGAATCGGTGAAGGTGCCGTCGCTGTGCCGCGAACCGGATGAGCTCGAGCGCATCTACCAGGTCGGCCGCCACGATGCGGAGGCGACTTTGCCGGCGTTGGAAGCGTATCTGGCGGGGTA
>JAJWXI010000108.1:0-2652 GCA_021641225.1 Collinsella aerofaciens
GAAATCGACCATCGGCAAAAAGCGACGTACGGTCTCGTTCACGGGCAACTCCTTTGGGTGAAATCGGAAATGTTCATAACCATTTTTTCTCATGGTAACACGCTGCCCATCATCTCGTATATCCGCAGGTACATTGCGTAATGCAGACGAACGGTAGGAATTTAGCGGTAAACGGTCGACCAAAAGAAAAGTTAGATGTTATTTTGACCAGACACTTTCCTGACCTGCGGAAATGCGGTATTTCAGCTGAAGAATAGTCTGATAACAAAAAATTATTATTGAGAATGGGAATCATCTTTAATACGATAAGCAATGAAGGCACAACCTCAACCCCGCACTGCGTCACAATAGAGCGTTAGATGCGAAAACAACTACTTCGAGGATTGGTGGTCAAATGGCCCAGGAGACGGTTACGAACGGCACTGAAGCCCTGTTCACTCGCGAAGGCATGCCGCCCGTTAAGGAAATGATCCCGTGTGCCCTTCAGCACGTGCTGGCATCGTTTGCCGGCATCATTACCCCGGCGGTCATCATGGCCGGCGTCTACGGCTTTAATAGCCAGCAGAGCACCGACATCATTCAGGTTGCGCTCATTCTTTCGGCAATCGACACGGCCCTTCAGGCCTTCGCTCCCTTCCGTCGCATCGGCGGCGGCCTGCCCATCGTCATGGGCGTTTCGTTCGCGTTCCTGCCGGCCCTGCAGGCCATGGGTGCCTCGGGCTTTAGCTTTGGTGCACTGCTGGGCGGCGAGATTGTCGGCGGTGCCGTCGCGGTCCTCTTTGGTCTGGCCTACAGCAAGATTAAGTGGCTGTTCCCGCCCGTCGTGACCGGTACGGTCATCTTCTCCATTGGCGTTTCGCTGTATCCCACGGCCGTCAAGTATATGGCCGGCGGTATGGGTACGCCGCTGTGGGGCACCCCGCAGGCCTGGTGCGTCGCCCTTATCACCTTCGCCGTGGTCTTTGCGCTCGCCAACTTTGGCAAGGGCACGCTCAAGCTGGGCTCCGTGTTCTTTGGCATGATCGTTGGCATGATCGTTTCGATTCCCTTTGGCATGATCGACTTCTCCAGCGTCGCCACCGCTCAGGTCTTTGCCCTTCCCAAGCTCATGCCCTATGCGCTCGAGTTTGATCCCGAGGTCTGCATTACCCTCGCCGTCGTGTTCCCCATGGTCGCCATCCAGGTTATCGGCGACGTGTCTGCTGCCTGCCTGGGCTCCATCGACCGTATGCCGACCGAGCGCGAGCTCTCCGGCGCCATCGTCTCCCAGGGCCTCACCTCTATGGTCGGCGGCTTCCTCGGCGGCCTTCCCACCAGCGCCCTTGGCCAGAACGTGGGCATCATCTGCTCCAACAAGGTCGTTAACAAGTGGGTCTTCGTGATCATCGCGGCCGTCTTTGCCATCGCCGGTCTGTTCCCGCAGCTCTCGGCCGTGCTCTCCGCCATCCCGCAGCCCGTCATCGGCGGCGCGACCGTCGGCGTTTTTGGCACCATCACCATGAATGGTGTGCGCATGTTCACCCGCGAGGGCCTCACGCAGCGCACCACCACCATCGTCGGTACCTCTGTCGTCTTTGGCCTGGGTATCTGGATGGCCAGCGGTTGCCTTGCCGGCGAGGGTATGCCCGCCTGGGTGTCCACCGTCATCGGCTCCAATGCCGTAACCCCCACCGCCATCATGGCCATTGTCCTTAACCTGATCCTTCCGCAGACGCCGGTCGTGGCTCAGCACATCGATGCTGCCAAGGACGCTGCCGTGGATCTGGTCTTGCCCGAGAGCAAGAAGTAACCAATTCGGTGCTATTCGTCGGCGGACGCATCGCCTCGTCCGCCGACGCCATGCGGCGCCAAGCCGCACTTCAAAGGGTTTGTCCCTTTGGTGAAGCGTTGACGGGAGAGGGCCCGTTTCCGGTGTAGGCCGGCGCTTCGCACTTCGCCATGTTAGAGGTGTCAAACCCCGCCCCTGATGTTGAAGGGAGCATCCATGCTTCTGGTCGCTAACGGTTCCGTCTTTACCCGCAACGCTCAGACCCCGTTCATTCCCAACGGTGCGGTCGCCATTGACGGAGATACGATCGTCGAAGTGGGCCCCGAGCGCGAGCTCAAGGCCAAGTACCCGGATGCCGAGTACGTCGACGCCCAGGGCAACCTCATCATGCCCGGACTCATCAACTGCCACACCCACATCTACTCGGGTCTGGCCCGCGGCCTTGCCATTAAGGGCTGCAACCCCACCAACTTCCTTGAGAATCTTGAGCAGCAGTGGTGGAAGATTGACGACAACCTGACCCTCGCCGGCACCAAGGCCAGCGCCTATGCCACGATTCTTGACTCCATCCGCGATGGCGTCACCACGATCTTCGATCACCACGCGAGCTTCTGCGAGATCCCGGGCAGCCTCTTTACCATTAAGGACGCCGCTCAGGAGCTGGGCATGCGTTCGTGCCTGTGCTACGAGGTCTCCGACCGCCGCGGTCAGGAAAAGTGCGACCAGGCTATTGCCGAGAACGCCGAGTTTGCCCAGTGGGCCGCCAAGGAGCGTCGCGATAACGACAACCACATGATCGCCGCCATGTTTGGCGGTCACGCCACCTTTACGCTGTCGGACGAGACCATGGACAAGATGGCCGAGGCCAACAACGGCCTGACCGG
>JAJWXI010000108.1:2752-5874 GCA_021641225.1 Collinsella aerofaciens
CGACATCATGAGGCCGATCCCGTTTTCGCAGCTGATGAACTGGATCATCGAGGAGCACAAGACTCAGGACGCCATCTTTGGCGTGCGTAAGATGGTCACGACCAATCAGGAGGGCGCGCTTCCCATTTTTGACGAGCGCATCGAGACTCCGTTTGGCCCGGCCGCCGGCCCCAATACGCAGCTTGCCCAGAACATCGTGGCATCCTACGTGGCCGGTTCCCGCTTCTTTGAGCTCAAGACCGTCCAGGTTATGGACGGCGAGGAGCTCTCCAAGTGTGTGAACAAACCCTGCATCGTGGCGCAGGACGAGTGCTACAACTGCGAGTGGTCGACCGAGCTCGAGGTTCCGCAGGCCTTTGCCGAGTACGTGAAGGCATGGTTTGCCTGCCACCTGATTGCCCGTGAATACGGCCTGGGCAGTCCGGACGGCTTTGTCTTCAACATGTCGGTGGGCTATGACCTGGAGGGCATCAAGAGCCCCAAGGTCGACGCCTATATCGAGGGCATGAAGGACGCCAGCGGCTCCGAGGTTTGGAACGAGTGCCGCACATGGGCGCTCGCTAACCTGGACAAGTTTGAGCATGTCGATGCCGCGTTTGTCGAGTCCATCCCGGCGCGCGTCTCCAACTCCATCACCGAGTCTACCCTGCACGGCTGCCCGCCGGCGGAGATCGAGCGCATCGCGACCTATCTGATCACCGAGAAGGGCCTCAACACCTACATCAAGTGCAACCCCACGCTGCTGGGCTATGAGTTTGCCCGCCAGCGTCTGAACGAGCTGGGCTTTGACTACATCGTCTTCGACGATACGCACTTCCGCGAGGACCTGCAGTGGGTCGACGCCGTGCCCATGTTCGAGCGCCTGATTGCCCTATGCGCCGAGCGCGGCCTGGAGTTTGGCGTCAAGCTGACCAACACGTTCCCCGTCGACGTGACGAGGAACGAGCTGCCTTCCACCGAGATGTACATGTCCGGCCGTTCGCTGTTCTCGCTGACCATCGAGGCCGCCCGTCGCATTACCGAGCAGTTCGATGGCAAGCTGCGCATCAGCTACTCCGGCGGTGCCACGGTCTACAACATCCGCGCCCTGTACGATGCCGGCATTTGGCCCGTCACCCTGGCGACCGACGTGCTCAAGCCCGGTGGCTACGAGCGCTTTAGCCAGATGGCCGGCGAGTTTACCGACCTGGATGGCAAGCCGTTCGCGGGTGTCTCTCTCGAGGCCGTGACGGCGATCCAGACCGACTCGCTCACCAACCCGCTCTACAAGAAGCCGCTGCGCCCGCTGCCCGACCGCAAGGTCGCCGGCAAGAGCCCGCTTTCCGACTGCTTTACCACGCCGTGCCGCACGAGCTGCCCCATCCAGCAGGACATTCCTGCCTATCTGGCGGCTGTTGACGAGGGCCGCTACGAGGACGCGCTCAACATCATCATCGAGCGCAACGCCCTGCCGTTCATTACCGGCACCATCTGCCCGCATCCGTGCAGTCGTGCCTGCGAGCGTGCGTTCTACGAGCCCGAGGGCGCCCAGATCCGCGCCAGCAAGCTCAAGGCCGCCCGCGAGGCCATGACCGCCGTGCTGCCCAAGCTGCGCGCCCAGGCCATCGCCAACGACGGTGAGCGCAACGTTGCCGTTATCGGCGGCGGCCCGGCCGGTCTGGCGACGGCGTTCTTCCTGACGCGCGCCGGCGTGCCCGTCACTATCTTCGAGGCCCGCGACTCTCTCGGCGGCGTGGTCCGTCACGTGATCCCCGAGTTCCGTATCGCGAGCGACGATATCTCCCACGACGCCGAGCTTTGCCTGGCCTTTGGTGCCAAGGTGCAGCTCAACGCCCGCGTGGATTCCATTGACGAGCTCAAGGCCCAGGGCTTCACCGACGTGGTCGTGGCCACCGGTGCCTGGATGCCCGGCTCTGCCGGCCTGGGCGAGGGTGCCGAGCTCGACGTGCTGGAGTTCCTCGAGGCCGCCAAGAAGGGCGAGAAGCTCGAGCTGGGCGAGGACGTCGTGGTCATTGGCGCCGGCAACACCGCCATGGATGCCGCCCGCGTGGCCAAGCGCCTGGCAGGCGTGAAGAACGTGCGCCTAGTGTATCGCCGCACCAAGAAGCAGATGCCCGCCGACGAGGAAGAGCTCGATCTTGCTCTTGCCGACGGCGTTGAGTTCTGCGAGCTGCTGGCGCCCAAGGCACTCAACGGCGCCGTGCTGACCTGCGACGTTATGGAACTTGGCGAGCCGGACGCAAGCGGCCGTCGCAGCCCTGTCGCCACGGGCGAGACCGTCGAGCTTCCCGCCACCACGGTGATCTGCGCCGTGGGCGAGGGCATCGACGCCAGCCTGTACGATGCCGCGGGCGTTGAGCACGACCGTCGCGGCCGCCTTGCCGCCACCTCCACCGGTGTCGATGGCGTCTGGGCTGCCGGCGACTGCCGCCGCGGTCCTGCCACCGTGGTCGAGGCCATTGCCGACGCCGCCGAGGTCGCCCGCGCCATCGCCGGCGTGGACTTTAACAAGTACGCCGACTGCAACGAGCAGGCCGGCCGCGAGGACACCTGCTACGAGCGCAAGGGGTCGCTGTGCCGCGACAAGCGCAACTGCACCAAGACCCGCTGCCTGGGCTGCGGCTCGGTGTGCGAGGTCTGCTGCGACGTGTGCCCCAACCGCGCCAACGTGGCCATTAAGGTCCCGGGTCTGGACAAGCACCAGGTGGTACATGTCGACGGCATGTGCAACGAGTGCGGCAACTGCGCCGTGTTCTGCCCCTACCAGGAGGGTCGTCCCTACAAGGACAAGCTCACCTTGTTCTGGAGCGAGCAGGACATGGAGAACTCCGAGAACGAGGGCTTCCTGGCCGTGGGCGATGATCACTTTAAGGTCCGCGTCGCCGGCACGGTCCGCACCGTCTCGGTCGATGCCGTCAACACCGGTCTTCCCGAGGCCGTCCGCCTGACCATCAGGGCTGTGCGCGACAACTATTCGTACCTTCTTAAGAAATAGGCGAGTCTCTTATGGCCAAATCCATTCAACATAACGTGGCCTACGTTGCCTGCGGAAGCGGTTGCGCCTCCGCAGGCGGCGACGCCCGCTGCAGCGAAGGCTGCATTGGCTGTGGCGCCTGCGTCAC
>JAJWXI010000109.1 GCA_021641225.1 Collinsella aerofaciens
CAACCCCGCCGTCAAGTTCGAGATCGACGTCGAGAACGGCCAGATGGGTCTGTCCTCCATCTCCAATGACCAGGATCTGGCGCAGGAGACGATCGATGTCGAGACCGAGGGCGAGTCGGGCACCATCGCCTTCAACTACCACTACATCTTTGGTTGCCTGAACGCCCTGTCCAAGGAGAAAGAGATCACGCTGGAGCTCAAGAGCTACTCGCAGGCGGGCATCTTCAAGTCCTACGACAAGATCAACTACCTGTACCTGGTCATGCCGGTTCGCATCTAGCGGTCGCTCCATGGCCATGTTCGCTCGCGATCTTTCCGTCGCACACTACCGCAGCTTCGATAGTTACCGCCTTGTCCTGGACGATGGCGTGACGGTACTCGCGGGGCCCAATGCGGCGGGAAAGACCAATCTCATAGAGGCGCTGCAGCTGCTGACGAGCGGCGCCTCGTTTAGGCACTCGACCGCCGCCGAGCTGGTGCATGACGGCGTGGGCTCATGCCGAGTCCAGCTGAGGCTCGAGGGCGATGGCCGCGTGCTGGACATGGGGCTGAATGTGGAGGATGGCAAACGCTCGTTTAGCCGCAACGGCAAGAAGTGCTCCGCCGCCGGTGTACGCGGCGTGCTGCCAAGCGTGCTGTTTTGTCCGGACCACCTGGACATGGTCAAACGAGGTGCCAGCGTGCGCCGTGCCGCGCTCGACGACTTTGGCGTGCAACTGAGCGCGCGCTATGCCGATCTGGCAAGTGCCTACGGGCGTTGCGTGACCCAGCGCAATGCCCTTCTCAAGGAGAGCTGGTGCTGCCGCGAGATGCTCGGCGCCTGGAACGAGTCCATCGCCCGCGCTGGATCCGCTTTGCTGGTGCATCGCCTTGCCCTGCTCGATCGCCTGACGAGTCACGTGCGCGATGCCTACGGGCAAGTTGCGTCCGGTGAGGCCGCCCATGTGTCCTATGCGTCTACGCTGGGGGATTTGCCCCAGACCGACGATCGAGAGGAGCTCAAGGGTTGGGCGTACGAGCATATGCTGGCGGCCCTCGACGACCGTGCCGACGAGGAAATTCGCCGCGGCGTGACACTCGTGGGCCCGCATCGCGACGAGATCGAGTTTAGCGTGGCGGGGCGGTCTGCTCGCTCGTTTGCCAGCCAGGGCCAGCAGCGTACGCTGGTGCTGGCGTGGAAAGTGGCTGAGGTGGCGGTTGCCCGCGATATCCTGGGCACCGCACCGCTGCTGCTTTTGGACGACGTGATGAGCGAGCTCGACGGTGAGCGACGCGGTGCTTTTCTGCAACTGATCGGTGATGACATCCAGACGGTCATTACTACTACCAACTTGGGGTACTTTACCGATGACCTGCTCGATCGAGCCAAGGTGGTGAGCATAGGTGAGGCGTGCTAATTACGAGCGTGAAAACGGCACGGTTGCCTTTGGCGGCTTTTTGGATGCCGAGCGCCAGCGCATTCTGGCCGCGGCGACACCCGAGCGCCGTGCGCAGATGGAGGTTGCCGAGGAGTCGCGCGCGGTCTATCGCGCGTGGAATGCCGTGTGTTCGGGCACGCGCGAGGGACGCCATGTGACGGGCCTGCGCTATCTGCCCGAGTCCAATGAGCTGCTGGTATATCTCGATTCGCCCTCATGGACGCAGGAGATGACGCTTTTGCGCGAGATCATCCGCGCACGCATGGAGCGTGCCGGGGCCCATGTGGACGGCCTGGTGTTTAAGACGACGGCTCCGGGGCATACGCCTCCTGCTGCCAAGGAGCGCCTGCGCCCGACGATGCCCGAACGCCCGCCGGCCCCGCACGCCGACCTGAGTGCGTCCGAGCGTGAGGAAATTGAGCGCCAAGTGGCACCCATCGAAGACCAAAAACTGCGCGAGGCCCTCGAGAACGCCATGAGGGCCAGTGCCGAGTGGGCCAAGGGCGCACAAAGCAAAAAAGAGCCTTAAATCGCATCTGGTGGCCTTGTAGAGCCAAATACCCTCGTCCCCGAGGGTATTTTTTTACGATAAACTAGTAAGGCTGTACACATTTTCTTAACTGAAGGAGGACGTGTGGCAAACGAAAACGATTACGATGGCGGCGAGATTAAGATCCTCGAAGGTCTCGAGGCCGTTCGTAAGCGCCCGGGCATGTACATTGGCTCGACGAGCGCCAGCGGTCTGCATCACCTGGTGTGGGAGATCGTTGATAACTCCGTCGACGAGGCCATGGCCGGTTTCTGCACCGAGATTCAGGTGACGGTCCACGCCGACAACTCCATCACGGTCGTCGACAACGGGCGCGGCATCCCCGTCGACGAGCATCCTATCAAAAAGATCCCGACGCTCGAAGTCGTTATGACGATTCTGCACGCCGGTGGTAAGTTCGATAACTCGGCCTACAAGGTCTCGGGCGGCTTGCACGGCGTGGGTATCTCCGTCGTCAACGCGCTGTCCAAGCGTGTGGTCGTTCAGGTGTGCCGCGACGGCAACGTCTACGAGATGGAGTTCTCGCGCGGCAAGACTGTCAAGAAGATGGAGGTCGTGGGCACTTCGGAGACGACGGGTACCACCGTCTCTTTCTGGCCCGACGACGAGATCTTCGAGACCTGCATCTACGATTTCGATACGCTGCACAACCGTCTGCAGGAGACGGCGTTCCTCAATAAGAACCTCAAGATCGTGCTGACCGACGAGCGCGAGGCTACTCCCCGCGTGGAGGAGTTTTGCTACGAGGGCGGCATCATCGACTTCGTCAAGTTCCTCAACGACGGCAAGGACGTCCCCGAGGCCTTTAAGGAGCCCATCTACATCGAGGGCAAATCGGATCCGGACGCGCCTGTGACCAAGATGGGCGAGGTCGAGGTATCCCTGCAGTGGAATAGCGGCTACGGCGAGAACGTCATGTCGTTTGCCAACGACATCTACACCCCCGAGGGCGGTATGCACCTCGAGGGTTTCCGCACCGCGCTCACCCGCGTGATCAACGATTACGCGCGCAAGCAGAATCTGCTCAAGGAGAAGGATGCCAACCTGACCGGCGACGACGTGCGCGAGGGTCTTTCGGCCGTTATCTCGGTCAAGCTGCCCGATCCTCAGTTTGAGGGCCAGACCAAGGCCAAGCTCGGCAGCTCCTACATGCGCGCGCTGACGCTCAAGATCGTGACCGACGGCCTGGCCGATTATCTGGAGGAGCACCCCAAGCCCGCCCGCGAGATCGTCAAGAAGGCCCAGCAGGCCTGCAAGGCCCGCAACGCCGCCCGCAAGGCGCGCGAGGCGACCCGCCGCAAGAGCCTGCTCGAGACGGCGTCGCTGCCCGGCAAGCTCGCCGACTGCTCGGTGCGCGATGCCGAGCTGACCGAGCTCTTTATCGTAGAGGGCGACTCGGCAGGCGGTTCGGCCAAGGACGGCCGTCGCCGAGACATCCAGGCGATTCTGCCCCTGCGCGGCAAGATTTTGAACGTCGAGCGCGTGGGCGACCATCGCGCGTTCTCGAGCGACACCATCCAGTCGCTGATCACCGCGATCGGCTGCGGCGTCACGACGAGTGCCGGTGACGGCGGCGACTTCGACATCGCCAAGGCGCGCTACCACAAGATCATCATCATGACCGATGCAGACGTCGACGGCGCGCATATCCGCATCCTGTTGCTGACGTTCTTCTACAAGTACATGCGTCCGCTGATCGATGCCGGCTATGTCTACGTTGCCTGCCCGCCCATCTTTGGCATCAAGGTGCGCAACAAGATTCACTACGTGTATCCCAACGGCCGCCAGCCCGAAGACGAGATTCTGCGTGACACCATCCAGAGCCTGGGCCTGAACCCCGACGACAACGACGAGGACGGCAAGGCCAAGGACGGCAAGATCACCAAGAAGCGCAAGGGCTATACCGTCCAGCGCTACAAGGGCCTGGGCGAGATGGACCCCAAGCAGCTTGCCTCGACGACGATGGACCCCAAGACCCGCATCCTGCAGCGCGTGTCGATCGAGGACGCCGTGGTGGCGGACCGCGCCGTGCGCGAGCTGATGGGCTCCGAGGTCGGCTATCGCCGCGAATATATTGAAAAACACGCGCATGACGCACGCTTCTTGGACGCCTAATCCCCGCGGCTTTCCCAGCCACCGCACCTTCGCCCTCAATCGTCGGTCGCGTACCCAAGTACGCTTCCCTCCTCTTTCGGGCGAATCTGCGGCACCTGGAAAAGCCGTCTCCGTGGTAGGGAACTAATGGACCACGCAAACCATGAGGAGGTAACGTGGCAGACGATATCAACAATAACGAGGGTATGGACGAGGCCGGCGACGCCGGCATGCCCGACGATCTGAAGCGCCTGCTCGCCCGCGCTGAGCAGGGCGAGGACGGCGACCCCGATGCCTACAACCCCGATGCCGACGAGGACGAGGAAGAGGATGACGACGGCGAGCTCGAGGAGAGCTTTGGCGAAGTCGACCGTGGCGCCTCCGCAGGCGAGGACATCAACGGCGGCCAGCTCCAGATTTCGGAGTTCGGCCGCGAGATGAAGCAGTCGTTCATCGAGTACTCGATGTCGGTCATCACCGCCCGTGCCCTGCCGGACGTACGCGATGGCTTAAAGCCGGTGCACCGCCGCATCCTGTACGCCATGAACGAGAGCGGCATCTACCCCAACCGCCCGCACAAGAAGTCGGCCTGGACGGTCGGCGAAGTTATCGGTAAGTACCACCCGCACGGTGACTCCGCGGTCTATGAGGCCATGGTCCGCCTGGCTCAGTGGTTCTCCATGCGCACGCCGCTCATCGACGGCCACGGCAACTTCGGCAACATCGACGGCGACGGCGCGGCGGCCATGCGTTATACCGAGAGCCGCCTGGCAAAGCCCGCCATGGAGCTCTTGCGCGACCTGCAGAAGGATACCGTTGACTGGCAGCCCAACTACGACGAGTCGCTCGCCGAGCCCCAGGCGCTGCCCGCGCGCTTCCCCAACCTGCTGGTCAACGGCAGCCAGGGCATCGCCGTCGGCATGGCAACCAACATCGCCCCCCACAACCTCACCGAGGCGATCGAGGCCACCTGCTACCTGATCGACAACCCCGACGCCACCGTTGACGAGCTCATGCAGATCATGCCCGGTCCGGACTTCCCCACCGGCGCCATCATCATGGGCAGCGCCGGCATTAAGCAGAGTTACGAGACCGGCCGCGGCTCCATTACCGTGCGCGCCAAGGCCCATGTGGAGTCCACCAAGACCGGCCGCAGCCGCCTGGTCTTTACCGAGATCCCCTACATGGTCAACAAGGGCACCCTGCAGGAGAAGATCGCCCAGCTCGTCAACGACAAGCGCATCGAGGGCATCTCGGACATGCGCGACGAGTCCAACCAGAAGGGCATCCGCCTGGTCATCGAGCTCAAGAAGGGCGTCATTCCGCAGGTCGTGCTCAACAACCTGTACAAGTACACCTCGCTGCAGACGACCTTTGGCGCTAACAACCTGGCGCTCGTCAACGGCGTGCCCAAATGCCTGAGCCTGCGCGAGATGCTGCAGCACTACATCGACCACCAAGTCGACGTCGTCACCCGCCGCACCCGCTTCGACCTTAAGAAGGCCCAGGCCCGCGCACACATTCTCGAGGGCTACCTGATGGCCCTCGACCATATCGACGAGGTCATCAGCATCATCCGCTCCTCGCAGACCGACTCCGAGGCGAGCAGCCGCCTGATTGAGCGCTTTGGCTTTACACCCGAGCAGACCACGGCCATCCTCGAGATGAAGCTGCGCCGCCTGACCGGCCTGGAGCGCGACAAGATTCAGGAAGAGCTGGACGGCCTGCGCCGCGCCATCGCCTACTACGAGGACCTGCTGGCGCACGAGGAGAAGATCCTGGGCGTCAT
>JAJWXI010000110.1 GCA_021641225.1 Collinsella aerofaciens
CTTTTCGCTCGGTCAGGTCCTGCGCAAGACGAAAGCCACATTAAGTGGCTTTCTTTGCGTGCGGAATCTACGAAAAGTTAACCCGTGCCGCCCGGCCAGGCCCTAGGTTTACTTTCCTGCCGCCAAGATGGCGTCTTGAGTGTCTAGATACTTAGCTGAAATGATTTGAGCAGAGGGGAGCTCTTTGTTGGAAGGGGCTCCCCTCTGTTTTGGTTACTGTGGGACAAATTAATCAGTAGTGTTTGTCCCAAATCTTAAGTATGTGGGGGCTTGCGTCTTGGGCGAGCTTGCCTTACGGAGTGCTTCCCTATTTCGCATCGGCCCAGGTTATGCCGGTGCTGGCTTCGGCAATCAACGGTACGCGGAGGTCTACTACGTGTTCCATGACGTCGCGGACCATGGCGGTGAGGCGCTCGACTTCGTCGACGGGGCACTCAAAGTCCAGTTCGTCGTGCACCTGTAAGATCATGTGGGCGGCAAAGCCCTCTTCTTCCAGGCGGCGGCTTACGCGGGCCATGGCGATCTTGATGATGTCGGCCGCGGTGCCCTGCATGGGATGGTTCATGGCCGTGCGCTCACCAAAGCCGCGGAGCTGTGGGTTTTTGGCTTTGAGCTCCGGAATATGGCGACGGCGGCCGTACATGGTCTCGGCGTAGCCCGTCTGCTTGGCACGCGCCACCACGTTGTCGAGGAACGTGCGCACGCCCGGGTAGGCCTCGTAGTAGCGATCGATCATGTCGCGCGCCTCGGCCATCGAGATGTGCAGCGACTGCGACAGGCCGTAGGCCTGCTGACCGTACACGATGCCAAAGTTCACGGCCTTGGCGCGGCTGCGCAAGTCGGGCGTTACCTCGGACACCGGCACGCCAAATACGCGCGCGGCCGTCTCGGCATGGAAGTCCTCACCCTCGTTAAAGGCGCGCACCAGGTGCTCGTCTCCCGAAAGATGCGCCAGCAAACGCAACTCAATCTGCGAGTAGTCCACCGCCAAAAAGACGCTTCCCTCGCCTGCCGAAAACGCCGTCTTGACGGTACGCCCCAGCTCCGAGCGCGTCGGAATGTTTTGCAGATTGGGGTCGCTCGAAGACAGACGCCCCGTCGCGGTGATGGTCTGGTTGTACGTGGTGTGCACACGCCCGTCACCACGGCGCAGCGGACCTAGCGTGTCCAGATAGGTCGACTTAATCTTGGACTTCTCACGCCAGTCCAAAATCAGGCGCACGATCTCGTGGTCGCGGGCAAGGTCGCTCAGCACCTTGGCGTTGGTCGAATAGTAGCCGCGCTTGGTCTTTTTTAGGCCCTTGGTCGGAAGCCCCATAACATCAAACAGCACGTGCGAGAGCTGCATGGGGCTGCCGATGTTAAAGGTCTCGTCGCCTGCCAGGTCACGAATGCTGCGCTCGACCTCGGTGATCTGGGTCGCCAGACCCTCGGACAGGCTGCGCAGCCGATCGGGATCCACGAGCATGCCCGCGCGCTCCATCTTGGCAAGTACCGGAACGAGCGGCATCTCGATGCCATCGAACACGTTGGCGGCATTCTCGCGGGCCATGCACTCGCGCAGCGGTGCGACCAGCGCCAGTGTCAGGGCCGCAGTACGGGCGGCTGGCACCGGAGCGTTCTCACCAGCACCCTCTGCGCCGCGCGCCGCAGGCAACGCCATCTGCAAATACGTATCGGCAAGATATGCCTCATCGAACTCGGAACGATCGGAATCCAGCAGATAGGCAGCCACCACGGTATCGAAGATGCGCGTGGAATCGACTGACAACGGGTCCATGAGCTCGGGCTCAGAAGAATCGATGGGCGAAAGCTCGTGCAGCAGCGCCTTCGTATCCGGGCTCGCCACACGGCCCTCCATAAACAGGCGCGCAAGTACGCCGGCGATCACGCCGTGGACGAAGTTGAAGCCCTCGACAGCGGCAGGCGTGCCGTCATCGGCTTCCTCGAGCGCGAACAGGCCCTTGGACGTCGCCAACCACAGTGTGCGCGTCAGTCCAAAGAGCGCGCCCTCTTCCTTGTCGTCGTCCACCACGGCGGCGACCCACTCGCCCGCCTCGATCGCACGGGCAACCTCGGACGCCACGGCAGCAAGCGCCTCGGCATCGCCGGCAGCGGTGCGCTCAATCGTGGGCATCTCAAACGTGCTAGCAGCGGCAGCAGCGCCACCCTCGTCACCGATCAGTGCCAAGAAACGGTTCTGCATGGCAGTGATGCCAAGCGTACCCAGTGCTGCGGACACCTCATCGGCAGAAAACGCCGGGAAGGACGTCGCCTCAAAATCGAGCTCGACGGGCGCATCGGTACGAATGGTCGCCACCTTGCGGCTCAGCAGCGCGTCGTCGATGTGCGCGCGCAGGTTCTCGCCCATCTTGCCCTTGACCTCATCGGCATGCGCGATGACCTCGTCCAGGCTGCCGTACTGCGCGATAAGCGCGCTCGCCTTTTTGGGACCGATGCCTGGCACACCGGGAATGTTGTCCGACGTATCGCCCTTCAGACCATAAAAGTCGGGCACGAGCGCCGGCGTAATGCCGTGATACAGGTCGTCCACGCTCTCGGGCGTCATGATCGCCACGTCGGACAGGCCCTTGCGGGTCGAGACCACGTTAACGTGCTCGGTCACAAGCTGATACATGTCGCGGTCGCCGGTCACCAGCAGCATGTCGCAGCCGGCTTCCTCGCCCAGGCGTGCCATGGTGCCCAGGATGTCATCGCCTTCCCAGCCCTCGGACTGCAGAATCGGCACGTTGAGCGCGGTGAGCAGCTCCTTGATCATCGGAAACTGCGCATGCAGATCGGGGTCCATGGGCGGGCGCTGTGCCTTGTACTGCGGCAGCATCTCCATACGCACGCGCGGCTTGCCCTTATCAAACGCCACGACGACGCCGTCGGGGTTAAAGGCGTCGATCATCTTGAGAAACATGTTCAGAAAGCCAAAGATTGCGTTGGTGGGGCGACCGTCCGGCGCGTTCATGGTCGGAGGCACGGCGTGGAAGGCGCGGTGCATGAGCGAGTTGCCGTCGATCACGGCAAAGGTACGGCGCTTGTCAGACATATTGAATACCTCGCTTTGGGCTGGGCACGGCTTGCTCACACCAGTTTACACGCTCCCCACCCCGCGGCCACCGCACATCAGGCTCCCCTGCCGCCGCGAGCCCGCGCGTGATACGATGGCTCACGGTACATCAACCAGCACGATCGATCCGAAAGGAGCCTGCGTTATGGAGCGTCCCTGCGCATGGAAAAAGTACACGCCACAGCAGATCGAGGAGCTCGAGGAGCTTTGCCGCGGCTATAGACAGTTTTTGAGCGAGAACAAGACCGAGCGCCTGTGCGTCAAGGCCGGCATCAAGATGGCCGAGGAGGCGGGCTACGTCGACCTGGAGACCGTGATCGCCGAGGGCCGCGCGCTCAAGGCCGGCGATAAGGTGTACGCCGCCAACCACGGCAAGGACCTCATGCTCGTCAACCTGGGCACCGCACCGCTCGAGCAGGGCTTTAACATCCTGGGCGCCCACGTGGACTCGCCGCGCCTGGACCTCAAGCAGAACCCCGCCTTCGAGGCCGGCGATATGGCCTACCTCGACACGCACTACTACGGCGGCGTCAAGAGCTACCACTGGGTAGCCTCCCCGCTCGCACTCGTGGGCGTCATCTGCAAAAAGGACGGCACCACCGTCGACATCAACATCGGCGACAAGGCCGACGACCCGGTCTTTACTATCTCCGACCTGCTGATTCACCTCTCGAGCGAGCAGATGGCCAAGCCCGCCAAGGACGCCGTCGACGCCGAGATCCTCGACGTGATCGTGGGCGGCCGTCCCGTCAAGTTTGACGAGGACGACAAGGACGCCCCCAAGGAGCCCGTCAAGCAAATGTTCCTGGACATCCTCAAGGAGCAGTATGACGTCGAGGAAGAGGACTTCCTCTCCGCCGAGATCGAGGTCGTGCCCGCCGGCCCCGCCCGCGACATGGGCCTCGACCGCTCCATGATTCTGGGCTATGGCCACGACGACCGCGTCTGCGCCTATCCGTCCATGCTTGCCCAGATCGATGTGGCCAGCGTTGAGCGCACGAGCATCACGCTCATCGTCGACAAGGAAGAGATTGGCTCCGTGGGCGCCACCGGCATGACGAGCCGCTTCTTCGAGAACACGGTCGCCGAGATCATGGCGCTTGCCGGCGAGGACAGCCCGCTGGCCCTGCGCCGCGCGCTCGCCCGCAGCCGTATGCTCTCCTCCGACGTGTCCGCCGGCTTTGACCCGGGCTACGCCAGCAAGTTCGAGACCAAGAACGCCGCCTTTATGGGTCGCGGCCTGTGCTTTAACAAATACACGGGCAGCCGCGGTAAGGGCGGTTCCAACGACGCCGACGCCGAGTACATGGCGCTCATCCGCGACATCATGGATAACGCCGGCGTGGACTTCCAGACCTGCGAGCTCGGTCGCGTCAACGCAGGTGGCGGCGGCACCATCGCCTACATCATGGCCGAGTACGGCATGAACGTCATCGACTCCGGCGTTGCCGTCCTGTCCATGCACGCCCTGTGGGAGGTCGCCAACAAGGCCGACATCTACGAAGCCTACCGCGGCTACAAGGCCTTCCTCGAGCGCGCCTAATCAACCCCACCCATAATTTGCGGTGAAATACGGACTAATCTGGCCCTTAATCAGCCTAAACAGACCGTATTCCACCGCAACTTTTTTAGCGGGAGACGATTCCATGCTGCAGGTTATTATTTCGCCCGCCAAACAAATGCGGGTGGCTCAGGATGCTTTTGAGGCTCAGGGCTTTCCACCCTTTTCACATGAGACCACCCGGCTCTATAAAGCATTGCTGAACATTGAGCGAAGCAAAGGTCCCCAAGGCCTGCAGGCCCTCTGGAATGTGAGCGACAAGCTCTTGCGCCCCTGCCTCGACACCCTGCATGAGTTCGAGTCCATACTGCACGATGACGACCTCGCTGATCCCGATATCGCCCGGCGTATCTCCCCTGCCGTCATGTCCTACCACGGCATTCAATACCAGAGCATGGCACCCGAGGTCATGGATGCCGAGCAACTCGCCTGGCTTCAGAGCCATCTTTGGATTCTCTCCGGTCTGTACGGATGCATTCGTCCCTTCCACGCCGTTGAGCCGTATCGCCTGGAAATGTGCGCCAAGCTCGCCGTCGATGGTGCCCGGGACCTCTACGCTTTTTGGACAGACAAGCTTGCGTCAGTCATTGCGCCGACAGGCTCCAGCACCACCGTCGTCAACCTTGCCAGCGTGGAGTACGCCAAGGCCGTCTTGCCCCACCTCGTAGACAACGTCACAACCTTCACCTGCCTCTTTGGCGAAGGCGTCCGCAACGGCAAGCCCATCCAGCGCTCGACCGCCAGCAAAAAGGCACGCGGATCCATGGTCCGTTGGATGGCAGAGAACAAGCTTGAGGATGCAAGCGGGCTCACCGACTTCAACATCGGCTATCGCCACGCCCCAGAGCTCTCAAGCAAAAACACCCTCGTCTTCATAAACGAGCAAGCCCTATAGCCCGCCGCCACACCCACTCCTAATTAGTTGTGGTGAGATAGGGACTGATTTACCAGTTAAACGGTTTAATCAGTCCCTTTCTCACCGCAACTTAAACAGGGGCGTCCTCTGGGAGGGCGCCCCTGTTCGGTTTTATCTATGGTTACCAAGATTATGCGGTTACCGAGTTATATGCGGTTGTCGAACATGCGACATCCAAAGCGGCGCTTTGGCTCGTCTTGTCTTAGGCCAAGAACTCCTTGGTGGTCGCCACGATGTTGGCGGCGTCCAGGCCGTA
>JAJWXI010000007.1:0-9331 GCA_021641225.1 Collinsella aerofaciens
TCAAACGCGTGAGCTGCGGATTCCTGGTTCATGCCGATGCCCTCGTCCTCAACACTTATGTCGATCGTGCCCGCGCCCGCATCCGGCGTCACGCCAAATGTGACGGACGTTCCCGCGTCCGAATACTTGGCGGCGTTTTGCACGATCACGCGCAGAGCCTGCTTCACGAGCGCCACGTCAACGGGCGCGTCGCAGCGCGGGTCGCTGACAAGCGCAGCGTCGTACGCCAGTCGATACGTGTGCGCGGCATCGATCATCTGCGATTCCTCGCATACCTCGCCGACTAGCGCGGCCAGGTTGGTATTCGCACGCCGCAGGACCGTGCGCCCGGCATCGCCGCGCGCCAAAAACAGCAGCTGCTCCACGAGCTCCTGCATATGCTCGCTTTCGGCCTTGAGCGAGGCAATGGACTCTGCCAGCACGTCCGGGTCGTCTTTGCCCCAGCGGTCGAGCATGTTCACGTAGCCCTGAATTACCGCGATGGGCGTGCGCAGCTCGTGGCTCGCATCGTTGACAAAGCGCATCTGCTGCAGCTTGGCCTCTTGCATCTGGCGCAGTAGGCGGTTGAGTGCAACCTCGATGCTTGCCAAGTCGGCGTCGCCGGTAGTGACGCTCGGCGAGTCGACGCTTGCGCGCTCGATGGCCTGCTCCAGTGTTTCCATCTTGCCGCCGGAGAGCTGCATGCGGCCGAGTTCGTCCACGCGCAGGGCCAGATCGTTGAGCGGCGCCATGGTGCGGCGCACGCGGCGGGCGCCGCCGAGCATGTTGAGCACGCTGATGACCTGCCAACTCACAACGACAAGGTAGAGAGGCCATAGCGCGACGAGGTCCTGCGCGAGGGGGAAAGTCTTGGTGGTACGCGCAAGCTCGACGGTATAGGTGAGCGTTGTCAGATCCCAGCCGCGTGTGGGCGTCAGCGACACGCCGTGAACGGCGGCGCCGGGGATCCATCCCGCGGTAAACGCGCCGTCGGGCAGCGTCTGGTTGTATCCATAGACGAGGATCGCCGCCGCAATCACCATCAGCAGCAGATCGAGCCAGACGTAGCTCATCAGGCGGCGCCACATATAGCTCCAGTTGATGGCGCGGGCGATGGAGGTGACGCGCTTGGTCTCGGCGTTACGCGCGGCAGACATAGCCCACCCCGCGCACGGTCTGGATGATGCGGGCGCCGCCGGCGTCTTCGATCTTGGCGCGCAGGTGCGCGATGTGCACGTCGACGTTGTTGGTGTCGCCCACGTATTCGTAGCCCAGCGCTTCGTGCGCGATGCGCTCGCGCGTGAGCACGGTCTCGGCATGCGCCATAAGCAGGGCGAGGACATCGAACTCGCGGGCCGTGAGCGCGATGGGCGAGCCGCCGACCGTGACTTCGCGGCGGTCGGGGTCGAGCGCAACCGAACCCACGGCGAGCGCGGCGGGGGAGGGCGCGGCAGCGGTCTGGGCCGTGTCGGTTGCCGGGGACATTGTGGCGATACCGGCGGCCGTGCCGCTCGCTACGCCAGCCCCGGCGCTGGCGCCGCCAACGCCCGAAGCCGCTCGCACGGCTTCCGAGCGCTTCAGTGCCACGCGGATCCGTGCGAACAGCTCCTCAATCGCAAATGGCTTGGTCAGGTAATCGTCGGCGCCGGCATCGAGCCCGGCCACTTTGTCCATCACGGCATCGCGCGCGGTGACCATAATCACCGGCACATCCTTGTGCTTGCGGACACGCCGCAAGACCTCCATGCCGTTGAGCTGCGGCAACAGCACGTCGAGCAGAATCAGATCGTAGTCGCGCTCCAGCGCCAGGTCCACGGCAGTGCGGCCATCGGCGGCGTGTTCCACCTGGTAGCCCTCGTGCTCCAGCTCGAGCGTCACAAAGCGGGCGATTTTCTCCTCGTCCTCTACGATCAGGATCCGTGCCATGCGTGCCCCCGTCTGCGATTACTTGTCGTCGTTGAGATTTTGCTTGATGTCGTCCGCGGCGTTAGCAGCGCTATCCATAAGGTTGTTGATGCTGCCGGGCACGTCGCCGTCGCTGTCGATGCGGTAGCGCATGCCAAAGAACAGGCCAATCAGCATCAGCCATATCGTGGCGCCCCAGGCAAACAGCGCGACGATGGGAATCAGGATGGGGATGTTGAGGATGATCGCATCGCGGCGCGTGGCGATAAACTTGGTGTCCAGACTCAGGCGGAAGAGCTTTTTGAGGTACTCCCACACGCTGTCCATCTTCTTGGAGAAGTCGGTCTTTTCGCTCGACTTTTCGTAGGCTGCCTGCGCGGCGACCATCTCGGCAGAGGGCTCATCGACTGGCGCGGACTCGGTGGCGGCATGCGCCGACGTGGTCTGGGTCTTGCCCTGCGACTCGAGCCAAATGATGGCATCCAAAACGTTGCCGTCGGCAGCGTCGAGCGCCGCCTTGGCATCGGTGTAACTCACGTTGCACTTGGTGCGGATGGTTTCAACTTTTTCGAGGTCGTCCATGACCTGTCCTTTCGTTCGATGGGCGCGACGCCGGGCAATTTGCTCGGGCGCGAGCGTTGCGTTCGGCGGTCTGCGTTGCGCGGTGCCGCCCCGCCCTTGGTCGAACTCTATAGTGCAGGTTATAGATTAAGCGATTCTTGAGCCAAGATTAATGTTGGATGAGTTTTTGGGTGGCAGTGGGAAAAGTATTAGACCTCGATAGCGGGAGATGGGGAGCCGATGACAAGCCGGCGGCAGAAATGGGATAAGCAAGGCGAACGGATCGTATGGATCATAATCGCGTTGCAAAAGTATGAAAATATCCTACAATTGCAACATGAAGTACTTTAGCAACATAACGGCGATAAGCGAGCTTTCCGAGAGCGAGGGCGTGTTCACCACAGCCCAGGCAGCTCGCATGGACATCTCTCGAGATGCGCTGGCACACTCATGCCGTGCGGGTCGTCTTGAGCGGATATGCCACGGCGCCTACCGGATGGCTGGAACACAGCGCCGAGACACCGACGAGCTCAACGCTTTTTGGAAGCTCACCAATCCTTCCCTTTGCGCGTGGGAGAGAAAGCGCCAGTGGGATGGCATTGCCGTGAGCGGTACGACTGCGGCGAACCTACAGCAAATGGGCGATTTCTATCTGTCCCCCTACAGAATGACCGCACCCATGCGCATCAATACAAGAAGCGAATCCCTTTCTTTTGCAAAGCGCGAGATTGCTGAGCAGGATATCGTTTGGCTCGACGGCCTGCCGGTAACCAAACCCGAGCGCACGCTTGTTGATCTTTGCCTCGATTGCGAGGATCCCTCATTAATTATCGATGCCTATCACGACGCGCTTGGACGTGGGCTCGATACGCAGCGGCTGAAAGAGCTCGTAAAGGAGAACTCTAAAACCGCCAAAAGACGCGAGCTCATGAGGCCTTTGCTGATGGTACTGAACGGGTAACGCGAAACGGAGGACATGGTGAAGTACAAAACGCCTGCCGCATTGGAGATGGCTGTTAGAAATGCCGCAAGAGAATCGCCAATGGATACTAATCGGGCGATCGTCGGTTTCTACTTTCATCGCTTCCTATGTCGCGTTTTTTCAGAAGATGACGGCAGCTTTGTGCTCAAGGGTGGCCAAAGCGTCCTGGCGCGAACACTCGATGCGCGTGTCACAAGAGATATTGACTTGGTTGCTCAAGAGGAAAGTCTCGAAGATGCTATTGCCGATCTGGTGCAGGCGGCTTCGATTGATCTGGAGGATTTCGTTTCGTTTGTCTTTGATCGTGCAGAGCGGATCAAAGAAGAAGATGAGTATCGGTGCGGTGCTAAGGTGTGGTTCACCCCCTTTATGGGAACCAAGAAGCTACAGCCAATTTCAATTGACTTGGTAATTGATGAAGTGCGGGGACTTGAGCCTGAGGTTCTTGCGCCGATCGATCGTTTGAATATCGAGGGGCTCCCAGTCTGCGACTATCGAGTATGCCGAGTGGAGAGCGCCCTTGCAGATAAATTGCTCGCAATGATAGAGATACATGAGGGCCGTGCTTCATCGCGAATCAAGGATATAGTCGACATCTTGGTGTACGCGAGAACTTGCTTCGTCGATGGAGCTACGCTTGTCGAGAGAGTCGAGAAAGAAGCGTCTGCCCGCAAGGTGGTAATGCCGGAAGAGTTCGTGGCGCCTCTCTGGTGGAAACAAAATGGTTCTGCGCAGTATGTAAAGATGGCAAGGCAGGCGGGGGTACTTGATCTCGCGGGGAACATTGCTGGGGCAGAAGATATCGTCAATCGGTTGTATGCACCGTGCTTTAATCATTCGGCGAATATGCGCAAATGGAATCCTCAGACCACGGGATGGGAATAGTCTAGCTAGTTAAGCCGGCGGCAGGATTAGTTCCTGTCGCTGGCTTAAGTCGTTTCTACTGCCTATGTGCTACTCGCAGATTTGGTCGAGCACCTCGATGATTGTTTTCTTTGCGGCTTCGAGGCCGCGCTGGGCTTGGGCGACAGCAGCCTCGGCTTGTTTCTTCGCCCTTACGACCTCGGCAAAGTGATTGATGGACTCGCTGTACTCGCGCGTGCGCGGGTCGAGCGCCGGCGGGACTTCAATCTCGAACAGGTCGGAGGGGCGGATGGCACGGATGCTGGCTGCTTCAGTCAATGCCTGAATCAACTGCGCCCCATGGCCTTCTGTGAGGTAACCAACGATTATCTCCGAAAACACCACGCGCTCATCTTCGGTCATCGTTTGGAATGACGGACGAATGACGGTGGTGTTATGAGAGGCAACCAGATGCTGCTTCGCGTCATCGGCGCTGACGACGAGCAGGTTGGACGCGCCGTATCGACCCAGCATGCGTGGCATGACGATATCTCCAGCACGGAGCTCATAGCGATCGAGAACGCTGGGATCCACCTTCGCGATTCTTGAATCCGAACCTTTTGCACTCTCTACAGCGTCTGCAGGCAGAAGGTTGCCGTCTTGAAAATCCTGAGACGAGATGCGGCGTACCTCGACTGCATCAATGTCGTTCGACGTGGTGCTCTCGCGGGGCATAAAAGGTGCTACGCGCGTAAAAGTGTCACCGAGCGTGGCTCTGTAGTTTCGGGTGAGGCTGATAAGGCTGATTTTGCTTTTTGACAGAGCTGCGCGATGCAGGAGTAGCTCACGCGTGGCAAAAGTGGTCGTTTCGATAGGCGTCGACCTGGGCGTATTTGTATTAATACGGGACCAGTCGGGGGAGACAGTAAGGGTGATATCTGAATAATACGATGTTTTGGCCACATATCGAAAACGCAGTCCGGTTTCAATTACGCTGCGGAATGCAACGCTGCGATTTCCCGAAGACAGTATGAGGAGTGCGCATGTCATGTGGGGTCTGGGCTCGGAAAGTGGCAAATAAACGACGCTCTCGATGAGTCCTTCACGTATCAGGATCGTGCGCGCTTGCTCGGCTTTATCAAGTAGGTCGGTGGGCAGCACTACGGCTGCACGAGTGCGATTTGAAAGGGCGAGCGCGTACAGACACCAAATAAAGGGACCCCAGTCGCAAAAATCGAGGTAGCCGGGCTCTAGGTAATCGATCAAGGCGGCGCACTCTTTTTCGATGCCGTGCTTGTCGGCACGGTAATACCCCGATGCGTCGATAAACACCGGCGCTGTATCGTCATTGTCCGTGTTCTGTTTGCCGGGCTCAAGCTCGCAAATGATAGGCACGCCGTTGCCGTTCAGGCTGAAGCATTCGCGAAGTGCCTCGCAGTCAACGGTGCCGGGCAGGCGGACGGTGAGTAGACGACTGTCTTGTTCCAAATTAAGCGCGCGCGAGAGGGCGGCGGCGGTGAGACGTGGCAACGATGAGGTAGTTTCGCGCATGTATAGGGCCCTTTCTTCTTACTGGGCTACATATTAGCAGAAAAATTTGAAAATTTCTAATGACGAGAACAGCAGACTGTGTTATCATCGAGGCAATCCAAAACCAACTCAATACCAACTGCTTGATGCAACTGCCATATAGCCTTTAAGCAAACTACGCTATCGAGCAGGGCGATTTCTCTCACCAAACTGCAGGTTAGGTCAATAATCTTCGCCTATGCCTCAGAACATTCTAGAGCCTAGAACAGACTTCCCGACAATCATCTGCAACCGGACAGGAAGAAGCGTCCATGAAGAATAAAGACGACATTTACGAGGCATTCCTCAATGCGATCGACGAAGATCTCCGCAGCATGTGCAAAAAGAACGTGAAGGCAGAGAAGCCGTTTCCGTATCCGTACTGCGGTGAGAAGAACATCGAGCGTCTGGCTAAGACGCTTGTTGGCGTGCTGGAAAAGCGCTCGCCCGATATTCCCGGGTTGGTGCCCGAGCAGTATCGAGACGATGTGCACGAGGCCCGCGAGCTTTTGGCCGCGGCGGCGCTCGCTTTGCTGTCGCTGTATTTTTCCCAGCGCGATAACTGCGCGCCCGGCATGGCCATCTTGATTGGCATGTTTGAGCACGGAAGCAATCCGCGCTTTAAATCGAGTGGCGTGCTCATGTTTGAGCAGGTTACGACAGGTATGAAGTATTCGTCCAAAAAAGGAGGGCATATTCCGTCTCGCTTTGTGCGAAATACCGACTGCAAAAGACCCAGCGACCATGTGCATCGCGATGGATCGCATGGCTTTACGGCGGACGAAGATGATGCCGTCATGTTTTTCGAACGTTACCGCATGATTCAACAGCGCGTGCATAACGACAGTCCGCGTTTCAACTTTGAGCTATGCGTCAAACGCCCGTTTGAGGCGCTTTCGGACAATCGACAGAACTTTTATTGCATGGAGGAAAAGATGGAAATCGATTTGGCAACTAAGGTGCAGGAGCTCCGGGACCGCTACACCCTCAACTACGCTCAGGCCAAGGGGTATGACCTGCTCGATAAGCTGATGATCGAGTCACTGCTTGCGTATCTGCGCGACGGGACGGTTTCAACCGCGGCGCGTGAGAGCTATGTGGCGCAAACCGAGCGCCTGATTGACGGCGTGGTCAAGTTGCCGTGCGCGGCGAACCCCAAGGAGGGCGCAGACGTCGACCGTATTTCCTAGCAACTAAGCAGATCTTTTGACAAGAAAGGGGCCGTGATATGTCGGTCATTAAGATGTACGGCTACGAGGCCGCGCAGCAAACGGAGTATCAAACCAAGAAGTGGGCGACCAGGGAGGAAATGCAGACGCTGTCATCCGGCGACGAGCAGCGCGATGTGATCTTGGCGCATGATGCCACGGTGGCTTTCTACGAGGGCGACAAGCACTGGGAGACGAGTGTATCCAACAATGTGTTTGCCTTTGGCGGGACCGGCAGCGGCAAAACAGCAAGTTTCATTTTGCCCAACCTGCTCAATCACCACGAGTGCTGCTATGTGGTCACAGACACCAAGGGCGAGCTGCTGCGCCGTACGGGGAAGGGCTTTGAAGAGGACGGTTACGAGGTAACGGTTCTCGACACCATCAATCCCGAGCAGTCGTCCGGGTACGATCCCCTGCGCTACGTGATGGATGTCGAGGATATCCCCACCACGGTGGCGTCAATCATGGAAGGGGTCGATCCTGACAGGCGTAGCTTTAGGGCCGATCCGTTTTGGGACAACGCAAACGATCTACTGCTCCGGGCGATTGTTGGAATCCTGTTCCTCTTGGAGTGCCTTGCCGGCACACTTGCGCCGAGTGGGAACCCCGCAGCTCCGCGCCGCTACCTTAAGATGAACAACGTCTTTAAGCTGGCCGCGCTCATCAAGGTTACGGGAGATGGCGAGGGCCGATTCCCGTTGGACTACCTTGTGGAGCAGGTGGAGTCCAAGGAATTTCTTGGCAAGTATGAGTCAGCAAACGCTGATCTGTATGGCGTTGAGCAGTATCGCGATTTTCGAGGTGCGGCAGATAGGACGCTTAAGAGTATTCTGATCACACTCAATGCGACCATCTCGCGGCTTAAAACTCCCCAGCTCATGCGCATCTACGAGAAAGATGAGATGCGCCTTGACCGTATCGACGAGGGCAAGCGCGTAATCGATCTTAAGGTGAGCGACAACGACTCGACCAATGCGTGGCTAGCGAACGTTGCCCTTAAGCAGCTGTTTAACCTGGCCCAGCGCCGTGCCGATGCCAGTCCCAGCGGGCATTTGCAGCGCCGCGTGCAGTTTATTCTGGACGAGTTCCCCAATGTTGGCCGCATCCCCGATTTTGAGCGGAGCATTGCGACCGTGCGCAGCCGTGGCATTAGCTTTTTGATGTGCGCGCAGTCGCTGAGCCAGCTCGATGGCGTGTATGGCGAAGCCACAGCGCATACCATCCTCGACAACTGCGACAGCTTGATCTATATGGGCGGTGGCAGCAACATCGCGACGCAGAACTACATAAGCGAGCTGTGTGGCGAGTCGGTTTTGGGCACCAACTATGTGGGTGCCGAGCGCACTGCCGTCGATGTGCGCGGTTGCGTGATAACCCCGGGCGAGGTGGGGCTTATGCCGCGCACCGACTGCCTGGTCAAAGTGTCTGGCATGCGCCCATTCCGTGCCAAGAAGTACTTTTGCGACGACCATCCCAATGCAGCTAAGTGGCTAAGGGATTAACCCTTGCAGCTTTGTGTATCCCATCTTGCATGTTTTGTCGCACGGCTTTCGTTAGCCGTAAGCCGTGCGGTCCAGTTTTTGCCTCCTTACCGATTCTGTTTAGAAGGGAATTGCCATGTCCGTTATGTATCGTGAGCCCAGCATCATCAAGAAGTCCAAGGACGGCCGCGTCGCCGCCGTCGATATGGCAAGCGAGCTGCTTAACAGCCGCGTGCTGCTGCTGGAGGGCGAGGTCAACGATGTGACCTGCAACGGTCTCATTAAGTCCATGCTGGTCCTGGAACATCAAAGCGCGACCGAGCCCATCACCCTTATCATCAACAGCCCGGGTGGCAGCGTTACGGCGGGGCTGGCGCTCATTGACACCATGCAGTCGCTCGACTGCCCCGTGATCACGGTGGGCGAGGGCGTCGTGGCCTCGATGGCCGCGGTGATCTTGGCCTGCGGCGATCACCGCCAGGTGTACCGCCACACGCAGGTGCTTATTCACCAGCTGATGGGCGGCACGGGCATGGCGCAGCAGACCGATATCGAGATTGTGGCCCAGCATACAGCGGCCATGCGCACCGAGCTGGACGAGCTGCTGGCCGAGCACGGCAGCCTGAGCGCCCAGGAGTTCCACGAGCTCACCGAGCGTGACTGCTGGTGCAACGCCAAGCGCGCTTTGGAGCTGGGCCTGGTGGACGAGGTGGTTGCACCCAGCAAGAAGGCGCTGTAGGGCACTGGGTCCTATTTTGGGCGCAATCCGTATCAAAATGCGGCTTTAGAAGCGCCTATCT
>JAJWXI010000007.1:9341-26189 GCA_021641225.1 Collinsella aerofaciens
GCCCTGACGGGCGATTCCTTTGTTAAGTGAGTCGACTTTTTGAGGTTATCCGACCACACGGAAAGGCAACGACTTTGTGACCTGCACTTTAAATGACAAGACCGCGGTGTGTGCTCGAGGGTTTTGAAAAAGTCTACTCACTTAGGTTCAGAGGCGAGGGAGGTTGCGCGACCGCCCCATAGGCAACGTTTCTACGCAAGCGCACTTTGTGGCGACGCATGCACCGTATGTAATCCTTAATAAAGCATTGGCTTCTGTTTTGGCTTTAGCGGCAGAGCAAGAATCAGGTCTGTCCAATAAAATGTTCGTTGATATCATTGGAACTGTTATCAACTTCTTCCATTAGGAGGGATGACATGGAAAAGAATGAATGGCGAGGCAATAAGGGAGAATGGGGAGAAGCCTTTACGCTCCTTTGGTTTCTCGCTGGAAACCGCTTGTACAATGCGAATATTCATGGAGAGAAGCTGCTTAACGAACCGAACGTCGTTCTGGCCGTTTTGAGAACGGAGACCAGTGGAGCGAAGAACATCTTTGTAATTCACGAGCATGATGTTGTGGTGAAAAAGGATGGCGTAGTCATCGGGACTTTCGATAAATCGATATTTAAAGAGGCGGCTTGCTCCCTTTTTGAAAGGATTCAGAAGCAAGGGCCTCCTGCGAGCCATCCCGAGCAAGAACTGCTAAAGCGGATTGGCTGCGAGAGTCTGAAGGCTGGTTCAAATGAGAAGGCGGATTTAATTGCGATTGTTCGTGACGGTTTTCTTGCATCGACGGTACCGAGGCTTTATTCAATTAAGACGCTTATTGGCTCAAAGCCGTCTTTGGCGAATGCAAGCGGGCATAGCTATATCGATTATGAGTTAAAGAACTTTGATCGTTTGAATGCAGAGGATTGCGAGATAATTGCCGAATCGGCTAAATCCAAAATCGTGGAAAAAACACAGTACATTCTCGGCGTCTGCAACTCGCCCACCCCTCATATTCGCAGCGATATTTTTAAACGAAATCTTCTTAGGTGCCATTGGGAGGCTCCAGAAATAATCGGAATGGCATTCATCTATGGACAATTGAACCGGGGCAAGTACGTGATTGATTCCATTGCCGATTTGGTTCAGCGCAATCCGTTAGCGATTGAGAAAGATGATTATGGTGATGCAATCAGACAGTATCTTTTGGGAACAGTTCTGAAGCTAACTCCAGGCAAACCTTGGCGAGGGCCGGTTCAAGTCGACGGCTACCTGCTCGCGACTGACGACGGAGAAGTCCTCTCCTATCAAGTATCTCAGCTGCGCGAATTTGCGGACTATTTGCTCCTCCACGCCAGTTGGGATACGCCAAGCACTGATCGACATTCAGACACGGGAGCGATCGTGCAAAGGGAAGACGGAGCTTGGATTTATACCCTTAATTGCTGCGTTCGCTACAATAAGAAAGAATACTCTGGAAAGAACAAACGCGTGGCGAGAATAGAAGAAAGCTATGAGCGCGACGCATTGATTAGGTCATTGGTCCAGGAGCTACATGAATCCGAGGGCTCTGATTGTGCTGCGTTTAGCTAGCCCTTCTTTGCTCGTCACTGTGATAAAACTGAGTTGAGGTTCGAGGGCTTTCGGTTAGCGTGCGCCTGGCTCGCTACGTGCAGCGAGTCAGGCGTCCCTTGTAAACTTACCAACGGTTGATATGGGCAGAATGAGACCTTAATCAATAATTGAATCGGATGTTATTGGTCTAGAACCTCTTTTATACTCTTCGCGATAGCCTTAATGACGGGGACCGTAACGGAATTGCCGAATTGTTTGTACAGATGCGTGTCAGCAAGTTCTAGCTTGAAATCATCTGGGAATCCCTGAAGGCGGCTCCACTCTCTGGGTGTCAGCTTTCGGATATCCTCATCATTAATGCTTCCCTTGATATGGGTAACTGGCTTCTTTGAGTGGGGACGGCTGTCAACAATCAGGTTGCGTTCGCGCCCCATTCCTCCACACACAATTGCTCCTGCAATGCCGTCGAGTGGCCTCACTTCGTAGCCAAAGCCATGACCCAACGCCTCATGTCTTGCTCGGTGTTTCCTCAGCGTTTCTAGATAGACATCAGAAATATAGTACTTTGAAGATATCGGAGCTGGATCGAGTATGTCTGCCAAGACCTTGCTGCCGCCCGTTCCTTCGGGGAAGATGAACTCATTTGGCGCAATATCGTTCCTAAAGGCGACGATGTAAATGCGTTCGCGATTTTGAGGGACACCAAAATTCTTTGAATTTAGAATCTTGTAGAAGGGTTTGTATCCCATTTGCTCGAGCGTCCCTAAGATAACTCGAAATGTTTCCCCCTTCTTGTGGATGGGTAAACCCTTAACGTTCTCGCAAAAGATAACCTTGGGTTTATGTGCATCGCAAATACGGGCAACGTCGAAAAATAACGTACCCCTTGACATGCCCTTATAGTCGTCTTCGAAGCCTTTTCTCTGGCCTGCCAGGGAAAAGGCTTGGCACGGAAAGCCCGCTAAGCATATATCGAAATTCGGGATGTCGGAGGCTTCTATTTGCGTGATGTCTCCATGGATCTTGCGGGGGGAAGCAAAATTTGCCGAATAAGTTTTCGTTGCGGCCTTATCGAACTCGCTAACAAAAACTGTTTTGATATCGGAGCCGAAAGCCTGGTCAAAACCGAGCCGTATGCCGCCAATGCCAGCAAAAAGATCAATCGCGCGGTAGGCCATGCACATCTCCGTCCCATATCGTTTCCTCTGAAGCAGTCAAGTAAATCAAACAAACTAGTTTATTTCTTCTCGTACGTTTAATAGTTAAGGTTTGCATCTCTATAAGAATTCCTCGCTCTGTATCCAGCCATAAATGTGGTTTTGGCACTACAAGCGACCGGCTGCATATTGTTCTTCGATGATAATGAGTGCCGTTCTATCTGGGACACCCCCGTAATGAACCCTTTTCGTTCGGCCCCATCTCCTCCTGGGTGCTGACAATAACTTTCGTTGTGGTTCTAATTCTGAGTGGTTTAGGTTTTATTGCGCCCTCCAAAACTCCATGCGTTTCCGAGACATTGTCTGCTTTTGTGAGGACAAGCTCTGAGAGCGTGTATCCCGCACTCCATTTGGTGGCTGTTTGAATTAAGGTTGGCCACACGTGGCCGGCTCGTACCACTTCTCGTATACGGTCAAGTTGATGCCCCTGACCGTGCCTGTACTGTAGACGTGTGAATCATGTTGCCCACGTGCGGTTTTGGCCTCTACTCCGCAAAGGACATATTCGGGTCCATCGATTCCAAGCAGGGGAATTGGTTTGGAATTTTGAGCGGTAGCATTGAGCTGTGTAATAATTTCGAGTAGTTCGTGCAGTCTAATGTACCAGGAGCTATACGGATGTTCGATGGGCTCTAGATAGTCCAGCCTGCATCTTGGTCGCGGGTTGCTGACAAGGCAATTCAAACGCTCAAATAAGGCTGGGTATTCAGCCTCGAGAAAATCGATCTGTGTATATCGATTGCCGTCGACGATATGCCCGTACCACAGTACGGAGTATGGAAAATCGTTCCTATCTGGTCGCCTGATTTCTGACTTGCAATTGGGTTGGTTGACGATGGACAGCCACGCTGCATAGAGCTCGTCGGAAATAAGGCTACTCGCTTGGTATGCTGGGCCAAGACCATCGAGAACAAAATTGCTAAGGTGATCAAAATAGTGGGCACAATCCGTTAAGCCTTTGCTATATGCCGTATCAGCTTTTCTCCGTATATTGAGCGCGACGTCGCGGGGTGATTTGCGACCAAGATGCTTCTTGGCGTTAAAGCGCGGGTTGCAATAGAGCTTGGTTTTCGCGTTATATCGATCGCAGTACTTGCTGTTAGGGCCGGTTGGAAAAAAGCTCGAACCGCAGGTTTGGCATGTAATCGGCATAATGCCGCACAGCAGCAGCTCGTGGAGGATGCGGGCATATAGACTGGCAAAGGACCATTCCTTTTCGGTGAAGTAGAGCTCTCCCGCCTTTGCGATAACGGCTTGAAGCCTTACGAGCCTATTGAGGTTTTCCTGGTCGTTAATCTCTGCATATGTATGGAAGTCTCCATTTGCGAAGACGTGGTTCTCGCGCATAGCCTCGAGATGGTTGTTACGAAACGCCTGCATAAAGGGGGCGCTATTCATGCGCTTTATATCGCTCAAATGCTCTTCGAGCTTTTGAGCCGTTTCGTTTCCGGGTAGGTGCTTTTTGGCTGCACATGCAAAAGCGTCGCCAAAGCGGATGATTGCTGGCAGCCGCTCATCGAATAATCGAAATTGTCGCGGGTCGCTTGTTTTGATAGCGGCTGGGAAAAACTCTTCGTTTTGCGCGAGAAGGCTAGGTGCCTCGGTGCTTTTAAGCAGCGGGGCAAGCTCCAGACATTCCTGATAAAAAACAATGAGAAGCGCCCGAAAGAGATCGGTATTGGTGCAGACGCAAGCTGTTTCTATCTGAGATTTCGCCTTGGGAAAGCTGTATATAGGATTGTCGCGGTCATACGGCGCCGGTGCTGTTAGATCGGTCTCGCCGTTGGCAGTCTTAATGATCATGTCGTTCGACTTGAGCTGGAGATAGGAGCTGAAGAGAGACGCCATTTCTTGCTTGTTGAGCTGGCCTGATGTTGTAATCACCGCGCGGTACAGGCGGTTGATTTCGTTGCACTCAATAGCGTTGTTGTTCATCCAGCAGCTGTAATAGCGATAGTCGGGAATCGCCGTGATGTTCATGACGCACTGTCTGCAGACATTTTCAAGGAGATATCTGGCCATGCCGGAAATCTCTCCGTGTGCATGGCGCGTAATGGCTTTATCGAATATCGAAGCAAAGAAATCGAGGTCGCGCTCCTTTTGTTTTTGAAGGCTAGCTTCAACCTCAGCTTCGTTCAATTCTGCTTGTGCGGACTCTTGGTTGGAATCGTCTGGATCGAGCCAGTCATCATGGTCTGGCTCGGCTGCGCGGTCCATCGAAGCGTGTTGCGCATGGTGAGGAGCAGCAGGGGACTGGCGAATGGCGTTCTGCAAATCGATATAAAAGCGCTGGTTTGCTCGCTCTGAATATTTGTCCCCGATTTCGTTGAAAAGCGAGCTTAAGTCAACGCGCAATAGGTCGTTGGCTATGGAGACGAGGCTCCATGCGCTTGCGTTGCCGGATGCGTTTCCGTCGCTGTCACAATCAATCTCTGGCGTCCTGTTAAGAAGTAGCATACGGGGATTGACGGGGGAGCGAAGAAAGCCGGCCTCAAAACCCCAGTTAAATGGTTCTTTTTCGGACTCAAGCATTGATGCTCCAAACAGCCAAAATTTAAAACGCGATAAAAGTCATAATACGCGGCTGTTTGCGGCTGTTCAATGGAGTCAAGTGAAAAGGCTTAAAACCAGGGAGGCCGTTATGTCCGATCGCATCAGGCTCAACGAAGGAAACATCGATGTATGCGAGCGCGAGGTTATCGCTCTTCGCGAGATTGTCGCTGCCGCCATGGGCCGCTTGCGTCAGATGCGCAAGCAGTGCGAGCGCGGCTACGCGTCTTCGGAGGATTTTGAGAATGCGTTGGATGCTTACGGAGTGATCCGTGAGCGAGCCGATGAGCTTGACCAGCTTGGTTTCGAGTTCAGATGGTCGTCAGTCCCCGATGCGGGGATCGATGAGTACGTCGGGCTCGATTGGATCGAGGATGACAGCTCTCCGCGTGAGTGCGGTTTCGATATCGCTTGTTAATGTGTCCGCACGACTTGATATCAATGTGAGCGAACAATCTCTAATCGGAGTCGACTAGAAGCTGCATCCTGGTTGCCGGCGATTCCGGTTTGATTTCTGTTGAAAGGAAAATCATGAATGCTTCTATCCAAATTTTGTCCAGCGCCGCTGAGCCTGCACCCCGCACCGCCAAGGGCGAGGTCGTCAAGCTCGTGCAGGGCGCGCTACTCATTGCCGTCGCCGCGGTTGCCGCTGTCGGCATCGCCTCTGTCGCCGCCCCCTTTTTCGTCTGGAAGGGCGAGGTCGCGCTGTTCTTTAACAATTCGTTCCATACCAACTACTTCGTTTCCGCGATCGCGGAGTACGCAACGGCGGCGCCCGGGTCCGATTGGGCATCGCTGCTCGTGGCTGCGCTCGTCGCGGCGTACCCCGCCTACCATGCCGTCTGGCGCGTTCGCGAGGGGTTTGGGCTCAGCTGCGAGGTACCAGTATTCAGCAGCCGTGTGTCGCGCTCTCTCGCCGCGGTGAGCGCCTGCCTGCTGCTGGCGATGCTGTTCATGGGCTATGGAACGAGTTGGCTCATCAACGGCAGCGCGATGGGTGACCAGAGCCTTGTTGAGTCGGGGCACAATGTATGGGCCGTTTCCATCGTGATTATGCTGGGCTGCGCCCTGATGTGCCTGTTCAAGTGGTTCCTTGCCAAGGGCCCCGGACGCAATTTCGGCAGCGGCTTCGCTATCGAGCTGGTCCGCCTTGCCGACGTCTTGCTGAAGCGTGCGAGCTCGAACCTGGTGTTGTGCTATGTGGCCGAACTGCTTGCCTGCCTACTGGCGCTGGCCTTCATTGCCGTGGCCTATGTCGTCGTGAGCGTGGCCATCGCGCTTGCGTTCGCAGCCGTGGCCTTGGTTGTGTGCCTTGCCGGGATTCCCATTATCCTTGCTGCCTCGTGGCGCAGGTAGCGGGGGCTATCTCCCAGCTGCCTATGCCGGCCACGCCCGGTGCCGCCCCGTGGCCAGCGGCTCAGCATGGCTTCACTACGATTCATCCGTAAATGGCCGCGGGGTGACCATGCGAGTTCTTGTCACCGCGTGAGAAGAACTTGCAGATTGGCGCGAGGGTGACAACTCTCCGCGTGAGCGCAGTTTCGATATTGCTTGTTAATGTGTCCGAACGGTTGATTGGAGACAAAATGTATCCGGACTATGAGTGCAACAACTATCCCATGAGCATTACGGATGAGGATGGTCCGTTCCTGGTCATGGAGGCGGAGCTGTTTTACAACGACGAGCTGAACGATGAGTTCAAGAAGAGCAGGGCGCGTCATTACTATTCTTGCGCAAGTGCTGCTACGGCACTTTATTACTGCAAATCGCTTGCAGAGGATGACGACAATCCCTGGTATGTAAGCTGGGAAAAGGCGGTCGAGCAGTATCCGCTGGAGAAGCGCGAGAGCGCAACGATGCTCTATTGGGTTGAGCCGACCGATCCGTTAACGGCTCTCGATGCCCGCTATCCTCAATACGACCTTGAGCCATATGTAAGTAAGGCCATCCGCGTCGCCAGCTCATATTTGCTGGGGCTCCACGACAGTGCGTATTCGATTGATCAGTTGGATGTTGAGGATGTTGACAACCTGCTCACTGCTGCCTGGTTTTTGATCCAGAAACTCCAAGAAGGCGGGGGTATGCATGACCCGGACGCCCTGGATAAGATCGAAGGCGCCACGTATGACGCCTATACAGCGGTCAGGAATTTGATTGAGAACGAAGAGGCGGCCAAGGCCAGCTCGAAGTCTGATGAGAATCTCTAGCCGCCGCGCTGAACGGCGCGCCTGGTCGGCATGCAGTCGGCAAAAGTCCGGACAGCCTACCGACCCTAGTCGCTACATCGTTTCCTTGCTCGCGGCGTAATGTTCCGCCTGCTTAAGGGCGTCCTCGTAGGCGCGCTGTTTTGCTTCGTACTCTTGGGCATAGCGCTCCTGTTCCGCTTGCCCGGGAACAGGCACGGTCATGCTTCGGGGTCTTTGGGAGATAACTGTGCAAGCGAGTCTCCGTGCGAGGTGTCCCTGATGCGTGTCACCCTTGCAGTGATCGACGTTGAAGAGCGTAAGACATTGGAGTGCGATCTTAAGAAGCTGCTCGCTTCGTGCGAGTAATCGCCGGCTGTCCCTCTTTCCTTTCTTTCCTTTTCTCGGACGGCATGGATGCCGCCGCCTTATCCGCCCTGCGTGAGTTTTTGTCCGCGCGGGATGGTATTCAAAACATGCAACAACTAAATCGGAGGTTTGACCATGGCTACGTGGGAACTGAACTGTCAATCGATGCCGTCGTCTGCGGGCGACAAGGAGCTTGCTCCCTATCTTGCACGCCAAAAGGCGATGCGCGAGTTTTTTGAGCGTGCGCTGTTTGTCCCCCAGGACCAGGACAACAACGGTCTGTACTTTTTGGGCGCCACGACCGGCTCGGGTAAAAACTATACGGCCGAGCAGGTCACGGCTGATCTAATTGCTGGCGGCTGGGATGAGTCGGGGTGTTTTAACAAATGCCCCGGCCGCCGTACCTTGGTGTTTGTGGTGCCGGGCAAGGACAACCGCGACAACTATGTTGCAAACGTGCGCCAACTGCTGGTTGATCAGGGTATGGATTCCAAAGATGCGGCGCGCATGGTGTTCGATCTTCCGCGCGCGGGTGAGAACATCCTGCATTGGATCGAGGCCACCCGCGGCAAGGGTGCCGTGGGTGTGCGCAAAATTCCGTGTCCCATCGAAGCAGATGACGAGAACTCTTATCGCGTCATTAAGCGGGCATGGCGTAACGCTATGGAGGTCGCCGATGACCTTTTGGGCATCCTTGACACAAGGAGACGCCTGGGAAGTGTTGTCGATCGTCTGACCCCCAGCCTGT
Source organism: Collinsella aerofaciens (assembly GCA_021641225.1). GTDB lineage: Bacteria > Actinomycetota > Coriobacteriia > Coriobacteriales > Coriobacteriaceae > Collinsella > Collinsella aerofaciens_AJ. The sequence continues at coordinate 17,953 of JAJWXI010000007.1, forward strand.
GGGAGAAGCTGTCGTTAGCTGATGCGAGCTTGCGTTGGGCAGTGAGTTGCGAGCTTAAAAACATCACGCGTGGCATGGAGATAATCCCTCAGATTTGGCCATCTGCGCTACTCAACGACGAGAGCATGCCACATGTGATTGCGTGCACGCCTCAAAAGCTCGTCAACACAATTGATACGGTGACCGGTGCGAGAGTTGTGCTTTTTAATGCGTCAGCCGCCGAGAAGAGCATGTTTATCTTTGACGAAATCGATCATATGAAGTCCGATATGCTGTCGACGCTGACGGACGACCCCGTGACGTTTCAGCCGGATGAGGTGCTGCGCATCCTTGATCGTCATTTTAACGGCGGCGCGGTGGACCCCTTGCTGCTAGGAAATCGAGACCAATGGATGGCGGTCTACACACACGCTTCCACGTCGGGTGATCACAAGGGGTCGAATGCCGAGAGGAACAGGGTTTCGCGAGCGAGCGTAGAGGAAGCTGCCGAAGAAATCGCAAAGGATGCCGAGAATATTCAAAAGGCGCTTGCCTCTTGCATTAAGGAGATGAAGCTACGTCTGCCTTTTGCGCTGTCTGATGAGGCGAAAGAAGGGCAACTCTTCGGTCGACATCTGTTTGGCAGTGACGATATCTCGGTGGGTGACAACTCGATAAACCCGTTGCGTTACAAGCTCAATGAGAACGGTACCCACAATATGATTACGGCTCATGGGGCGAATGGACAGCCAACAGTCAACAAGGCGGTACGCCGAGCTCGCGGTATCGTCAGGATGGCGGTGGGCCATCTCGGCCGCTGCGCTGCGCTTATGGACAGCCTGTATTACGGCAGCATTTCGTACAAAGACGATCTTTCGCGCAAGAACATCATCGATGCGCTGGGCATTAGGAACGATCAGACCAACGAGAAGTATTTTTGGGATTCGTTGATGATGGCGCTGTTCTTTAAGAACCGTAAGAACGACGATATTGATGCAGCCGATGACTCGATGTATGCGCGCGGCGTCGGCTACCTGGTGATGGAAACCACGCTCGACCACATGTTTACCACGCACCTAACCAGCCATGGCATTGAGCGCATGCCCGAGGCGTACTTGGCCTCCATTGCTGCCAAGGCACCCTGCGTGTGTATGAGCGCAACTTGGAGCGCATCGACCGTAAAGAACTTTAACCTGGATTACCTCGACGAGGTTCACGGCGTGGTTCGTAAGGATGCGTGGATCGGCGAGCTCAACCAAGAGATCGTGCGACAGACCAAGCTGTTTAACAAGCAGGCGGCAAAGACGTACGACGTTGACGTTGCTTGGGTTGACGAAGACAAGAATCTTGCCGGTATGGCTGCGTTGGCCAGCGGCGCCTTTGGTGGGGCCATCGTATCGCCCGACGAGACGTACGAGCGCGTGATGGAGTTCTTTGACCAGGTCGGCGTAAGTGAAGGGCTTGCGGTGCGTCTGCGTTTAAAGATCGCCGACAGGGTGGGCACAAGCGACGTCAAGAGCATCGAGTTTGAATTGAAGCGTCTAAGCAAGACACTCGTTGCCGTGAGCACCTGGGCACGTGGCGTTGCACGCAACGAGCATCAGGCAGGAGCCATCTTTACTACGCGCCACATGGGAATCCATGGCGACTTTAATAGCTTGGCGCTGGACCTTGCCCGAGAAATCGTTGCCGAGCTGGTGATTAGGAACGTTAAGTGCCCCGAGGCGTCGTACGAGGAGTCGCTCAAGGAGGCCAAGGGTATGGTGCCGTGCTTTAACGCTGCAGAATGGGATATCGGTTGGGGCGACGCTCGAAACCGTCTCGAGATGGGCCGGCCAACCCTGATGTTCATCAATTTGTCGGCCGGTGGCTTTTCCAAGAATCTTAAATACAAGGTACCGGAAAGTTTGTGTCGCACGGTACGACAGGTTGATTGCGGCTTCGAGGATGCCGACCGCCGTCCCAAGATGGACCTGGACTTTCTGTACATTGAGTCGCCTACAAGCCGTCTGACGTCGGAAGTCGAGATTAGCTCGGCGACGTTTGTTCAGCAGGCGTTGACGGGTGTGGTTGAACAGGAAGAGCTGGTGGCGCGCGGAGAGGTCCCGTTTACCGAAAAGCGTCATAACGTACGGCTGCTGCTGTCTGGCACCAAACGGAATCTGCCGGTTCGCAATACCCTCTCTTATCAGGTCGAAGGTGCTCGCATTGTGGCGCAGGCCGTGGGCCGCCTGATGCGCACGAGCGTAAAGATGCCCCGCGTACAGGTGATGCTCGATCGCGAAATTGCGAACGATTGCAACTTCTCCTTCTTACATGATTTGCCGATGGGCTACGAGCTTGAGCAAGTGGTCGGTGCTTGCTCAGCTGCTAACAATCATATGACGGATGATAAAGACCACGCTGCCGATAAGCAGCAGAATCTTGCCGCCTTTAAGAACAATCTTGCCCGGCAAAAGCATGAGAAGTTGGCATGGAAAGTCACTTCGCTTAATGCTGGGATGGAGGATCTTGCCGCCTTTGACGATGAGCGCGACTTCTATCTGCATCATTTCTGCCTGCCGTGGGAAGAGCTTGCGAGCTATCCGGTGCACCGAAGCACCGCGTTGCGTATGCCGTATGCCACGAGCGGTTATGCGTATGCAGAAGGCGGTGCGTGCAAGGTGCCGCACTTTGAGTTTCCCAACTACGATGGCGAGCCTGTCGAGCAGATTGCCGCCCGTCTGGAGGAGCGCTGTCGCTATAACGAGGGCTTTAAGGGCGCAAAGGTTCGCCAGGTAAGCCAGGCGGCGGCCCGCGTGCCCGAGCTGCTCTCGATTCGCGAGGTGCGCGAGCGCTGGTCGCGTGACGGGGTGCCTGCGACGCTGCAACTGGCGGCGACGGTGCACATGACGCCCTACATGTTCCAGGCGGTATACCTGGGAGAGCTTGGAGAATCTGCCGGCAGGGCCATCTTCGAGGCGTATTACGACGGGCGTTATTCGCTTACTCGTAGTGATGCGGCCCATGCCGAGACGGGCGGCGATTTTGAGGTGCTCGATGCCGCCGGCAACAAGACCGGGGTGTGGATCGACTTTAAGCACTATCGTATCGGCGCCTATGAGGCCTACAGGCGCAACGGCGGCGATACCACGGACGCCGAGCGCTTTAAGTCCAAGGCCCAAAAAGTTGGGGCGAAGCGCCTGTTGATCGTCAATGTTTTGGCCGATGAAGCGGCGCTGGAGCTCCGCCAAAAGCCAATCGATGACGAGGGGATGGTGTTCTCCTTCCCCTATATGGCAGCTGATGGAGCAATCAGCCTGGAGATGATGGAGGCGATTGGCCGTGCAATCGAAGCATAACCAGCCGTGTGGCCTGGGAGACATTGCCGTATCCGAGTTCGATTTGCAGCTTGATGCCGCTGCTGCCGAGGAGCGCTACTCGGTCTTTTGGTGCAACGTTGGCGATGCGGGCAAGCATGCCGTGGCAGACTTTATGGCCGATGTATGCCAGACGGGCAAGGTCGTCGCGCTCACGCAGCTTGCGGACAACCGCGTCTTTCTGATGGTCAAAGCGGGCGTGCAGACGGGCGACCTTAATGCTTCGCTTTATCAGGAGCAAGTGGTTCCGATTAAAACTAATTGGAACGAGTTGGACGATTACGTTGCGCTCCGTTTGCTGTTCAACTCTTGCTCTCAGTTTGAGGGGATTGAGGACGAAGTTCCCAATGACACCGGGCGCCTGTATGTCATTAGCGCCAAGGGTGCCCGCCGCGATGCTGTCGAAAGCGACGGAAGGGGACCTGCCAAGATCGAAACGGTTGAAATCGTTATCGATGAGGATTGCACCTTCGATCTTAAGATTCGGACGTTTACCAAGCGCCGTGTGCTTATTGGCAGGGCACAAGGTGACGAGAAAGAGCTCGAAAAGATTAAGAGCCAAGTGGGCTACAGGCTATCGCCCGTGGCGACGATGGTGCTTGCCCACGAACAAAAAGACGAGTACATCCTGCGCCGAGCCAAGGGCGACAAGCCGTCCAAGCGCCGTGATCTGACGTTCTCGGCCCAGGCGGACAAGGTCGCCTATACCAAGAAGGGCATTCTGTATCGAGAGCTGCAGATTCTCGAACGCCGTTACAGCGACTTCGCCCGGGTGACGCTCATGGAATACCCGCGTAAGAGTTTCTACGAGGTGCTTAAGGGTGATGAGTACGCGCGCGTGGTTGCGGAGCGCATGGCGGGGCAGCGAATCGTGGTGTCGTTTGCGCGTAATGGGCTTGCCGAAGTGGCGCGCCGGCTGGCCGATCGACTTAACGATTCCTCGTGGGGCGTTCGCGCATCGTATGGCGGAAGGACCGTGGATTCGCAGGCGCTGAACCTTGTCGTTGTGCCCAATGAGGTTGCTGAGGACGACGGCTATGCCTTACATGTTGGCGTGGTGGAACAGCACGTGACGCCGGATGTGTGCGAGCCACTGTTTAAAGTGGCGCCAAGGCAAAAGGATCGCAATGCGCAAGAGGCGATCCTGGGCGCCATGCTCAAAGAACTGCTGGTAAAGCAGGATGTTGTCGACGAGCAGGTGACGGCGTTTGATCTTGACGCTTTGGATATTGAGTCGGTGACGGTGTGTGGCTTAGTTGATGTGCCGCATAAAGCAAAGGACAAGATTGAGCTGGATTCGCGTATCGCTACGTTGGCGATTGGCGCGGATGGGGACATGCGCTATGCCTCACATTCGGCAGAGGATGGTCCCGAGGACGAGATGGAGTTCGATCTGCTGACCGCGGACGGCAAACTCGATAAGGGCGCCTATGTCTTTGACGTGCATGCGAACGGGCGGTCTATGCTTGCGCGCGTGCGGGATACGGGACTGACGACGTTTTCCAACAACTTTATGGCTCTGGTGGGCGAGCATCAGCTCGCGGGCAAGGCGGGGCGTAAGAAAGAGATTTTCGAGAGCTACAACTCGCCTTATTACGGCATTGGAACGTTCGAGCGCGCGGGCAGGACTTGCTATTTTGTGGGCGTCAACAACGGCACCCAGGAGGATATGGCGACTGCGATTCATGTGCGTTCGATTGAGATGCTCGGCGGCGATGATTTGTCCGAGTTGTTGGTGCAGCTGGCCAACATAGGCCTTTCGCGCTATAAGGCTCCGTCCGTGTGGCCGATTCCGGTCAAGTATCTCAACGAGTGCGCTGCGCGTGAGGGCGCGGTGGGGGATGGCGGTGTCGGCAAGTGATGGTGTTGCGCAATTATCGCTCCTAGAACTTTTTGAAATTATGCTTGCATTGTAAAAAGGGAGAACATATACTGCAGCCATAGCACATCAGATGGGGTCTCGAAAAGAGACCAAGCAAACGAGTTTTCAGTTTATGTTGAGAGGTACTTGAGCATGACCAGCAGAATTTTCCCCCTTTACAACGACAATATCGACCATATCGATTTCAATACCATCTGCGGTTACAGTATTTGTTCTAAGGCTGAGAACTACATGTTCGTTCAAGATGATTTAGAGCTTAGCTCCGAAGATTATGAGTACCTGAATGATATTGAGCGCGAGCGAGAGTATGAGCTCGGCATCCGCTGATGGATGTGGGCTTGTCTCCAACTCCTCCGATTTAATTACCCCGTTATCACCTCTTTTTAGCGGGGCACGTTAGATCGACTATGTGTGCCAAACATCAGCTCATCGTGGGAAGGAATCGGCAATGAGCAAGAACGTGAATAAGAACATCAATGGCGGCGCTGCGGGTAAGGCGAAGGCCGCCGGGCGCATGGCGACGGTTGCCGCGGCGACGATCGCCATGACAGGCGGGTCGCTGCTGTCTCCGCTGACCGCGGTGGCACAGGGTGCGAACGGTGCCGTTGCAACTGGGAAGCCGGCTGCGGTACTGTCTCCGCTGACGAGCGCGGCCGCTGCTGGTACTGGCGCGGGCATGGTGTCGGCGGCGCAGAAGATCTCCAACCTGCAGGCTGCGGTCGATGCGGCTCGCGCTAAGGCCGCTGCCGCCAAGGCCGATTTGGATACGGCCGCCGCTCCCTACGATGCCGCTGCCGCCAACCAGCAGCAGGCGCAGGGTGCCTATGACGCGGCTCGCGGCGAAAGCGATGCTGCTGCTTCTGCCGCTTCGACCGAGCTGGAAAAGCAGATGGGCGCTGCGCAGGACAAGGCCGATGCGGATGTGAAGACGCTTGAGGACGCTCAGGCTGCGCTTGGTGCCGCTAAGAAGAACCTGGCGGACAAGGACGAAGCTCTGGCCACCGCCCAGAAGGCGTCAGACGATGCCCAGGCTGCGCTTGAGGCTGCTCAGGCTGCCGCATCCGATGTCACGCCCGAGGCCGTGGTCGCTGCCCAGGCTACAGCTGATCAGGCTGCGAGTGAGCTAGTGCAGGCCAAGCAGCAGGCGGCTGACGCTCAGGCTAGGCTCGTGGATGCCCAGGCTGCCGCTGACGCCGCCACGGCTAAAAAGCAGGACGCGCGGGACAAGCTTTCGGCAGCTCAGCAGGCAAAGGATTCAGCCGATGCAGATGTGGATGCCGCTCAGGCGAGCTATGACGCCGCCAAGGCCGATCTCGACCGTGCCGAGCAGGGTGCTGCGGGCCCGGAGTACGAGGCTGCCAAGGCCAAGGTGGACGCCGCCGCTGCCACGCTGGACGCCGCCAAGTCGGTCCAGGCGCAGCGCGAGGGCGAACTCGCTGCTGTCTCGCAGGAAGTGACCACTGCCGAGGGTGAGGTGCAGGCTGCTCAGCAGGCGCTCGCCGTCCAGCAGCAGGCTGCGGCTGAGGCGCAGTCCAAGTTGGACTCTGCCACGGCTACTGCGACCGCGGCAGACGCCGCCGTCGATCAGGCTAAGGCCGAGCATGCCAATGCGCTCGCGGCGCTGGCCGACGCTCAGGCCAAGCTCTCGGCCGCTAAGGACGAGAAGAACGCTGCCGACAAGGTGCTCGACCAGGCAAAGGCTCAAAAGCAGCAGGCCGATCAGGCTGTGGCTCAGGCGCAGGCCAAGCTCGACGCTGCCCAGGCTACGGCGAACGCCTCGGCGGCAAACTACCGTCAGGGTGCTATCGCGTTCTTTAAGAGCGTGGGCGCCGACGATGCAGCGGACCTGATCCTCAACTGCAAATATGCCAGCCTTACCAAGGTGGGCGAGGAGGTTGACGCGACGAGTCTGACCAACATGAAGCAAGCGATTGTGTGGCTCAAGGCGTGCAACGAGTATCGCGCAAGCGTTGGCCTGGGCGAGCTCAAGGTGACGTATGCCATGATGGCGACCGCCATTGCCGATGCGAACTTCTCCGATACAAAGGTCGCGCACGCCCAACAGTTCAACGTGGGCGAGAATGTGGCGTGGAACTTTGGAAGCGACCCGTTTAAGCAGTGGGTCACGGAGGAGAAAGCCTACTTTGACGCTGCCGCCGCCTCGCTGGGCACGACGGGCCTTACGGGAAAGGCTGCTTACGATTTCTATATGGCAAACGAGGACAAGATCGACGCCTACGTACTGCAGCGCTATGGATCGATGGGCTCCGTCGGCCATTACATCAACGTGATCAACCCCTATTACACCGTGGCGGGCATGGGCGTTTGCACGCGCGGAACGATGAACGGGTGGAAAACGCAGGCGCAGACATTCATCATGTCGGGTCAATGGTATAAGCCGTATAGCGCCAATCCGATGACGGTTGCTGAGTATGAGGCTGCATTGAATGCGTGGTGCGACTCTCTGGCAAATCCCGAGCAGGGCGTGGATGCGGCACGCAGGGAGCTTGCTGCGGCGCAAGGCGTTGCCGACGATGCCGGCAACGAAGCGAATGCGGCATTGCAGGCCGTTGCAGCAAAGCAGGCTCAGGTTGAGCGCGCTGCCGCTGACGTCGATGCCGCGGTTGCCAAGGTCTCGGAGGCCCAGGCCGCCGCGCAGCAAAAGCAGGCTGCAGCTGAGGCCGCCGCGCGCGTCGTCAGCGATGCCCGCGCCGATTTGAGCGCTGCCAACGCCGCTGTTGCGGCCGCGCAGGACGCCGTGGCCTCCAAGTCTGGCGAGCTCGACATTGCTAAGGGAAAGGTGGCTGCTGCCAAGCGCGCGCTGGACGCCGCTCGTGCCGGTGTTGGCGACAAGCAGGACGCACTTGCCGCGGCCCAGAATGAGTTGGCGGCATACTCAGCCGATATCGCCGCTGCCCAGCGTGCGTTTGATGCGGCGTCGTCCGCACTCGAAGATGCTTGTGTCGCTCAGCGCGAGGCCGAGGCTGAACTTGCTGTTGCCCAAGGCGATGCCAACC
>JAJWXI010000111.1:0-5124 GCA_021641225.1 Collinsella aerofaciens
CATGAGCGCTTTGTATTTTAGCAGCATTAGCTTTGCTGCACATAAGAAGCATGGCGCACCTTGGATTCCCGTCGGCCGCCATGAATATCAACTTCATCCGAACTCCTCTGATGGATGGTCCGCGCTTTCCAAGCGCTTCCCCCGTCCGCCTCAATCGGGCATACTTCAATCATTGTGAAAAGCCCTAGGGCTTTTAGCGGCTGCGGGTACCTGTACCTTCAGCCGCATTTTTCTTATCTTGTGGAGCCGATATGGGAGATTCCGGCATCGCGACAACAAGGGAACGGCCACTCATCGGCGCCGCCCAGCAAGTCCGCCACCTCAAGGACCGAGGGGTCCGCTTCGAGCTGACAGACGAGCGGGAGGCCGAGCGGTTCCTGCGAGAGAGCAACTTCTTCTTCAAGGTGAAGGCGTTCGCGAAGTGCTTCTCCCGCTACACCAACCCCGACTCGGAGCACTTCGGCTCCTACATCAACCTCGACTTCGCCCACCTCGCCGAGCTCACGAGGCTCGACCACCACCTTCGCGAGACAGTCCTCTCCCTCACACTCGACATCGAGCACTACATGAAGGTCGAGCTCAACAAGATGATCATGGACGAGGGAGACGATCCCTACGAGCTCATGGCGTCCTTCTTCAATTCCGAGCGCGAGAGAAAGGTCAGGGTACTCGAGAAGAGGGTCGATCTCGACTCTGTTCGGTCGAAAGCCCCGACGGTCATGGGCCTGTCCGGAGACCTGGCCGCCCAGGACGCCGAGACCGTCATCTCCGCTCTAGCCTCCATTCTGCACCTTGCATCGGATTCGCTCGACGGGATAGACCCCGAGCACACCGAGAGGAGTCTCGCCGGGCTGGGAGGGCCCTCATACACCCGCGGGCTCATCGAGAAGTACGGAGACCCTGGACACATGGCGGTCGAGGAGCTGGGGATCGACCGCGAGCTCGTGTCACTCACTAAGAGAGCGCCCATCGTCCACGACTTCACCGCCCTCGCCCTCTGCTACATGCACATAGCCAAGAGCGAGAACGCAAGAGGGGACGCCGCCGGGCAGCTCCGAGCCCTGCGCAGACGATTCATGGCGCACAGGGACTACTTCTCCAAGCAGGGCGAGCTGAAGAACGGCCTGGCCATGCTCAGCGAGGTCATGGACAAGACGGCTGACCGGCTCTCACGGCCATAGCGGACACGTCTCGTAGCACCAGAAGTCAGCTCTCCGCATCCATCACCGCCCAGCCCACAGGTGCAATACTCGGAATAGATATTAGACAAGAGGGACAGGTGGCCTGATAGTCCCCCGATTTTGTCCTGCGCTGCATCGAGGCGGAGGCATATACCGCCTTTCGAGCGCGCGTGACGCCGACGTATAGCAGGCCGATTTCCTCGATAAGCCCGTCTGGCGCTCTGCGCATCGACCCGAAGGCAAAGGGAGCCCAGAAGCTTGACGCTGCCATCAAGGCATGGCAGGACGCACAGGAGAACCTCAAGTCGGGGAAGATGACTCGGGACGGTTACGGTCTCCGGCGCGTCTCGTTCAAATGACCAGAGCGGTTTGGGAAAGCGAATAAGCTCCCTTTCCGCCTGCCACACCCTCGCATATCCGCCACTCACCGAGCATCGCTGACTGCGGTTTCCCCCATTGCATGGGACGTAAATTTCAAAATTCCGCGCACATCCCGGCGCCAAACCACGTTATGCCCTATAGGAGGTGAGGGAAGAGAATGCAAGGCTTTCCATACGGCAGCAACGGCAGGACGGACGCGCCAGGCCGCGAAAACGACTCTTTGGTGGGGCGCTTCGCAGAGGAGCACTACGACGAGGTATACCGCTACTGCGCGCGAAGGCTCCCCTCGAAAGAGGATGCCCGAGACGTGACTCAGGAGGTGTTCCTTCGACTCGTGCGGAGCGATGCGCTATACGCCGAGCATGGAAAGCCCCTCGCGTATCTCTACACCTGCGCGCGCAACGTCTGTGCCGACTTCTACCGAGGCCAAAAACCGGTTGGCACCTTGGACGAGGACGATGCGCCGGCAATTCCTGACGCGCGGCATGTGGACATGGACGGACGGCTGATCATGGCAGATGCCCTTGCCCGCCTTACGGAAGAGGAGCGCGAGGTCATCGAGCTGCGCTACGGCCAGGACCTGCCTATGTCCGACATCTCCGCCGTGACGGGGAAGTCGAGGTTCGCCCTCTATCGAATCGAGCGGCGCGCGCTCGGCAGGCTCAAGAAACTGATGGGAGAAGGCCATGAATGACTCGAAGCTAAAGGATGCGCTGAGGAGCTACTACGCCGCTGACGCGGCATCCCCCGACGCTTCGGCGCGCAAGCGCACCTTGCTGCTCGTGGAAGCAGAGGCGGCTCGCGCCTGCGGAGGCGCGAGGGAGGCGGGTTACATCCCGCTCTGGCGGTTCGTCGCGAGCCAGGTTCGGTTCGTGCGTCCCTGGGCATGGATGCTCCAGATCGCGCTTCTGGCATGCATGCTCGTTCTCGTCGGTGAGATCGGCCCGCACTCGGGAAGCCCCATCGTCGTCATGGCGGCATCGGCCCTCTCGGTTGCCATAGCGGCACCATCGGTATTCAAGAGCTTCGAGACCCGCGTCTGCGAGATGGAGTACTCATGCCGGTTCAGCTGCGTGCAAGTGCTGGCGAGCAGGCTTTTGCTTTTCGGCCTGGCCGACGTGCTTTGGATTACGCTCGCCGTTGCGGCAGTGCCAACGCTCGCGGGGATCGACGCGCTTCGCGTACTGCTGTACGCATGCACGCCGTTCTTCTGCTCGTGTGCCACCTGCTTCTATGCGGCGCGCCGTCTGCCGGGCAACTCGCTCGTCGCCAGCGTCGCTCCCGCGATGTCCGTACTCGCGGCGCTCTGGCTGCTGAGCGCGACGTTCCCCCTCTGGTACGAGGGTGCGTCTCTCGCCGTATGGGTCGCGGCGCTCATGGCCTCCATGGCGCTCGCCGCCCTGGAGGCGTCAAGGCTCATGCGCTGCGTCTCGGGCGGCCTCTCGCCACACCTGTCAAAGGCGGCGCTCTAGCTCTCCTCCTGCTTATCTGCAACATCGAACGAAGGACAAGGAACGAACATGGAACTCAGGCTCGACAGGCTCACCAAGCAGTTCGGCAGCCATATCGCTGTCGATCGCGTGAGCTTCAGCTTCACGCCCGGCGTCTACGGCCTACTCGGGGCCAACGGCGCGGGCAAGACCACGCTCATGCGCATGATATGCGACGTCATGAGGCCGACATCGGGAAGCGTGCTGTTCGGGGGCACCCCCATAGACCAGCTTGGCGACGGCTATCGGGCGCGCCTCGGGTACCTGCCCCAGGACTTCGGCTACTACCCGGATTTCACGGCTTGCGACTTCATGATGTACCTGGCATCGCTCAAGGGGCTCACCGCGCAGCAGGCGAAAGTGCGCACGCGCGAACTCTTGGGCGTTGTCGGCCTCGCAGAGGCCGCAAAGCGGAAGGTCAAGACCTTCTCCGGCGGCATGAAGCAGCGGCTCGGCATCGCCCAGGCGGTGCTCAACGACCCGTCCGTCCTCGTGCTCGACGAGCCCACCGCGGGGCTCGACCCCAAGGAGCGCGTCCGCTTCCGCAACCTCATATCCTCTCTCGCCCAAGACAAGATCGTCATCCTCTCCACGCACATCGTCTCGGACGTGGAGTACATCGCCGACGAGATTCTCGTGATGCGCGCTGGCGGCATCATCACGACGGGCACGGTCGAAGAGATTACGGGGGACATCAGGGGATGCGTCTGGGAGTGCGCTGTCGCTCCGAGGGAGGCAGACGCCATGTCGGCATCGCTCACGGTGGGCAACATCCACTACGCCCAGGACGGCTCTGCCATCGTTCGCGTGGTGGCGCAGCAGCGTCCGCATCCGAGTGCGCGCGCCGTGGAGCCGACGCTGGAGGACGTCTACCTCTACCTCTTCCAAGAGCAGTCCGGGTGCCTGCCGGTTTCGCAAACGAAAGCGGAAGTGGGGCAGGACGCAATCGCACGCAGGAAAGGAGCGCACCGTGGGTAGCCTCATCAGATACGAGCTCAAGAAGATGCTCTCAAGGCGCGTCTCGCAGGTCTCTACAGCAGCCGTCCTGGTGTTGGTCGCGGTCATAGCCTTCTTCTACGTAACGTCCCAGTACGCCCTCGAACCCAAGGAGATGGGCACCGAATTCGAGGGCACTGCCGCCATCGCCCAGATAAAGGCAAACGCGGAAGCGCTCGCAGGCCCCATCACCGACAAGAAGGCCACCGAGGCGCTCCGCGAGTTCAAGGAGTTCGTCGGTCCGGACGGCGAGGTCAAGGAAGAGTACAGAATGGACAGAAAGCCCTACGGGGAAAAGGCGGACGAGTACTGGGAGTTCAGAGCGAAGAACGGCTCCCTTATGGCGCTGCTGACAAGCCCTTGGATGCAAGACAACCAGATGCCCGTGTCCGCGGTAGCCACTATCGACACGACTGGCACCGTCGACCTCTACGGACAAGTCCGCTCGAAGATAGTCTCCGAGCTCCACGCGAACGGGGCCCTCTCGTACAACGACGAGGAGAGGGCGTTCTGGAGCGAGAAGGCGCAAGGTGTGCACACGCCCATCGAGTACGGATACGCAGGAGGGTGGGCGGAGTTCCTCAACCTCGCCCAGTTCCTCATATTCGCGATGCTCGCAGTCGTGATAACGTGCGCATCGGTGTTCAACGGGGAGTACCGGGCCAAAACCGACGCCATCCTGCTGTCCACCAAGTTCGGCAAATCAAGGCTCGGGCGCGCGAAGGCGGCAGCCTCTGTGATCGCGGCAAGCGCCATATACTGGGTCTTCACACTCGTCTTCCTGGCAATACCGCTCGTCTTCTACGGAGCCGACGGCGCAGGTCTACCCATCCAGATCTGCAACATCACATGCACCTACGGCATAAGCCTGTCAGCCGCCGCCCTCATATGCTGCCTCGTCGGGTATCTCGCAACCCTCGCCCTCCTTGGGATAGTGCTTGCGCTGTCGGCCAAGGTAGACAGCCCCATGGGAATCCTCGCAGTCGGCGTTGCTCTCATCTTGATTCCGATCTTCGTGCCGACGATGACGAGCAGCATCGCGAACCACATCATCTACCTGTTCCCCTACGACGCAC
>JAJWXI010000111.1:5134-5735 GCA_021641225.1 Collinsella aerofaciens
ACGCCATCGGCCCTGTCGTGGTCGAGCTCCCCGTGTTCCTCGCTGCTTTCTACCTTCTGCTTTTCGCGGCGGGCATTGTTCTCGCGATAAGGACGTTCAAACGCCATCAGGTTGCCTGATGATGTCAAGCAGAGCCGTTGCCGCCAAGAATGCATGAATCGGCGAACCTTCGAGTGATTGCGTACCATCTGGGCGAAGGTGGATTGTCTGAAGGCGGGAGTTAATCCCGCCTTCTTGTTATCGCGCCGCCGATTTAGCTCGCAACGCCCTGGCCTGCGGGTGCCAGCCCCGAAATTTACTCCCTCTTTCTGACCTGCGGAAACTCACGTATGTCAGGGCGAAATCCTCTCCGATTCGCCTCTGGCTGTTAGGGTTTAGGGCTGAACGTTGCGCAACTGCGCCCTGGCCCGACCGTAAAACCTCTCTAACTTCTTTCCCCGCCGCCTTCAAACACAAAGCCGGGGTGCCCTCCACATGGAAGGCGCCCCGGCTTATTCGTTACCCAATGCGAAAAGCGGCTCTCAAGTTAAGGCCAAAGCAAAACGCCTTAGGCCAAGAACTCCTTGGTGGTCGCCACGATGTTGGCGGCGTCCAGGCCGTA
>JAJWXI010000008.1 GCA_021641225.1 Collinsella aerofaciens
CTAGTGCTCCTCGCCGGCGCGGGCCAGGTCGTAGGGCGTGGTCTGGTAGACGTAATAGTTGAGCCAGTTGGTGTAGAGCAACTGAGCTTGGCTGCGCCAGACGTTGCGCGGCTCGGCGGTGGGGTCGTCACCCGGGAAGTAATGCGCCGGCACCTGAGGGTTGAGCCCGCGCTTCACGTCGCGCACGTACTCCAGGCGCAGCGTGTCGGTATCGTACTCGGGATGGCCAAAGACAAAGAAGCGACGACTGTCCGTCGACTTGACAATGTACAGCCCCACCTCGTCGGACACGGCCACGACTTCAAGCTGCGGCTCGGCCTCCACGTCCTCGCGGCGCACATCGGTGTTGCGCGAATGCACGGCATAGAAGCGGTCGTCGAAGCCGCGGACCAGCGGGCTTTGCGGCTTCACCAAATAATGCTCGAACACGCCGCTTGCCTTGGCCGGTAGATCGTACTTCTGAATGCCGTAATGATGGTAGAGCCCCGCCTGCGCGCCCCAGCAAATGTGCAGCGTGGAGTGCACGTGCGTAGTGGACCAATCCATGATCTGGCAGAGCTCGGGCCAGTAGTCGACCTCCTCGAATGGCATCTGCTCCACGGGCGCGCCCGTGATAATCAGGCCGTCGTAGTGGATGTCGCGGATGTCGTCGAACGTGCGGTAGAACGTCTCCAGGTGACCGGCGCTCACGTGCGTGGCCTCGTGCGTCTTGGTGCGCAGCAGGTCCACCTCCACCTGCAGCGGCGTGTTGGAGAGCTTGCGCATGATCTGCGTCTCGGTGGCGATTTTGGTGGGCATGAGGTTGAGGATGAGCACGCGCAGCGGACGGATGTCCTGGTGCAGTGCGCGGTACTCGGTCATGACAAAGATGTTCTCGCTCTCGAGCTGCGCAGCGGCAGGGAGGGCGTCGGGGATGCGAATGGGCATGGATGCTCCTTACGAGTCAGTTGCAGTTATGGTACAACGAGCGGCCCCATCCGCGCGAGCACATCGCCCAGCGATGCCGTCAGCGGCCCAAATCACTCCAAAAGTAGAGATTAAGGCATGTCCCAAAAATCTGCGGCGCTTTAGCCTAGCAAAGTGGCAGCAGGACGCTACAATGGTTCGACGCGAAAAACTCGGCCGAAAGGATACATATATGTACCAGACGCGTAAGATCGGTGTGGTCGGCCAGGGCCACGTAGGAGCACATGTCGCCAATAGCCTGCTCATGCAGGGCATTGCCGATGAGCTGTACCTGTGCGATATCAACGAGGCCAAGGTGACGTCCGAGGTCCAGGACCTGCGCGACTCCCTTTCGTTTGTCCCGTACAATACCAAGATCGTCAACTGCTACGACCACTACGAGGAGCTGGCCTGCTGCGACGTCATCGTCAACGCTGCCGGTAAGGTCGCGCTGGCAGCCGGCAACCGCGACGGCGAGCTGTTCTTTACCACCGACGCCGCCCGCACCTTTGCCAAGCGCATCGTCGACGCCGGCTTCGACGGCATCTTTGTGAGCATCTCCAACCCCTGCGACGTCGTGTGCACCGAGCTGTGGCACCTGACCGGCTACGATCCCAAGAAGATCATCGGCTCGGGCTGCGGTCTGGACTCCGCCCGCCTGCGCACCGAGATCTCCAAGAAGGTCGGCGTGAGCCCCAAGTCCATCGACGCCTACATGATCGGCGAGCACGGCTTTAGCCAGCTGGCCGCCTTTAAGGCAGCAACCATCGCCGGCAAGAGCCTCAACGAGCTTCAGGCCGAGAACTCCGACAAGTACGCCTTCGACCACATGGAGGTCGAGGAGCTCGCGCGCAAGGGCGGCTATGTTACCTACCAGGGCAAGCAGTGCACCGAGTACGCCGTCGCCAACTCCGCCGCACGCGTCTGCGCTGCCGTGCTGCACAACGAGCACGCCGTGCTTTCAGCCTCTACGCTTATGACCGGCCAGTATGGCGAGGAGGGCATCTTCACCTCCTTGCCGTGCGTGATCGGCGCCGAGGGCGTCGAGGAGGTCTACACGCTCGATCTGTCCGAGTACGAGCTCGAGGGCTTCCACAAGAGCTGCCAGCACATCCGCGACAACATCGCCCAGCTCGACTGGTGGGACGCCGAGGCCTACGACGCAAAGTAGGCCGTAGGCTGCCGCAACCTTGCGAATCTAAACACGATACTAAGCGGGCCGCGCCGGAAATCTCCGGCGCAGCCCGCTTTTTTGACTCGCGCTGCGCCCTTGCGAATCGAAGGTGAATGGTTTTCCGTTACTTAGTACTGCTCGATGCCCATGTAGCGACGAACCTCGGGGCTGTGGTCGAAGACCTTGCCGCGGGCGGCGCGCAGCTCGCAGCTCATCGCGTAGAAGAAGATCGGCTCCAGGAACGAACGCACGCTGGCAGGCACTTCGCCCACGCCGTACTCAAGCGCGTCGAGCACCATGATCGTGTCGGTGTGCGTGTTGAGGAACGCAAGCGCGCGCTCCTCCATGGGGCGGCACTCGCCCGCGCCAAGCTGCACAAAGTAGAACACGCCGGGCTCGGTGGCCTCGAAGGGACCGTGGAAGTACTCGCCGGAGTGGATGTAGCAGCAGTGCTGCCACTGCATCTCCATGAGCGAGCAGATCGCCATGGCGTAGGTCTGGCTAAAGTTGGGGCCGGACCCCAGGATATAGAAGAACTTGTGCTGCTGGCAGAGCTCGGCAAAGCGGGCGCCCAGCTCGGCGTTGACCTTCTCGCGGGCGGCGGGCAGCAGCGCATCCATCTGCTTGAGGCCCTCGTACATGTCGGCGAGCGCCTCGTAACCCTCCTGCTGGTCGAGCAACTCGGCAGCCATCAGGACGCCGATACCCTGCGGCACCTCGGCCTGTGACACGCCCTCGCCCCACGGATAGACCCAGGTGGTCCACTTGCCGTTATCGATCTTGGAGCCCTCGCAGTCGGTGAGGGCAACGACCTCGGCTCCGGCAGCCAGCGCCATCTCGCAACCGTCGACAACCTCCTGCGTGTTACCGCTGTGGCTGCAGGCAATAACGAGCGACTTCTCACCAAGGCTCTTGGGGGCCATCAGGCAAAACTCGCGCGCCGTGTAGACCGTCGAGGTAAACGTGGTGGCCTCGCGCTTGAGCAGTTCGTTAGCCGGCATGAGGTCGATCATCGAACCGCCGCAGGCGATCCAAAAGACGTTCTCGACCTTGCCCTTGCGCTCGATAATTTCCTGAATCAGATCATGTGCGTTCATGTTGATGCTCCTCCTTGTGTGGTGGCTTTTGGCGACGGCTGCTCGTACCTGCGGTCGTTCTATGTTGTCCTATTTATAGCACGCAAGCTGTCGTGGGTGAAGTCATTTCGCCAAACTTGTTCTATGTTGTTCTATCTGTGGACGTTAGATGTCAAACACGTAGCGCGAGCCAACGATCTTTTGACGACCGAGCAGTAGGGGCCGCTCGTCCGCATCGGTAAAGTACGCCTCCATATAGAAGAGCGGCTCGCCGACCGGCACCTCCAGCAGCGGGGCCGCCTGAGCATCGGCAAGCGCGATCTCCACGGTGCAGGGGTCGGACTTGAGCGGCGCGCGGCCCGAGTGCTCGGCAACGAGCGCAAAGATTGAGTTATCGGTGAGGTCCTCGTCGGCCAGCGTCTGCAAGTAGGGATGGTCGGCGAGCACGAAGGCGTTGTTCTCGAGCATGACGGGGATGCCGTCGGCCGTGCGTACGCGCTCGACCACGATGAGCTCGCAGCCGGGTTCCACCCCAAAAAACGCCGCGTCCTCACGCGTCGCCGCAACCACCGTGCGAGACACCAGGCGTGCTCCGGCCACCATGTCGTTGGCGGAGCAACCCTCGGAAAAGCTCTGAACGTCGCCCTTCTGGCGAATCTTGCGCTTGAGCTTGGGCGCGCACACAAAGGTGCCCCTCCCCTGCTGGCGGTTGAGGTAGCCCGCGCGCGACAGCTCCTCGATGGCGCGGCGCACGGTGACGCGACCCACGCCGTAGGACTTCGCGAGCTCCATCTCGGAAGGAATGCGCGAGCCGGCTGCGTACACGCCGCGCGCGATCTCGCCCTTTAGGTCGTCCATAACCTGCTGGTACAGCGGCACAGCGGACACGCCAGCGCGGCCGGTTTTATCGTCGGCTACCATCGTTACGCTCCATCCCGCGCGTGCTCGGACTCAAACTCTTCAATCGCCGCCATAAACTGCTCGCCAAAGGCGTCGGCCTTTTTCTCGCCAATACCGTTGACCAGGATCAGCTCGTCGCGCGTCTGCGGACGCAGGCGGCACAGGCCGCGCAGAGCCCTGTCGGAAAAGACCATATACGGCGCCATCTCCAGCTCGGTCGAGATCTCCTTGCGCAAGGCACGCAGGCGCTCGAACAGCTCGGCATCGTCGCCCACGCGCGGGCGCTGATCCAGCTCAGCCTCCTCGCGCAGCAGATCCACCGCGCGGCGGGCGCGGGCCGAGGCCTTGCGCTTGGACGCGCGACGCTTAACGGTAAAGGCGAACGCCTCGTCCTCGACCTCGCCGGCACGCGGGCCCAGCCCAACGACCGGGTACTGCCCCTGCGAGGTGGCCAGATAACCGCGGCCGCACAGCTGGCCGATGATGTCCTTGATGCGCCCGACCGATTCGCTCGACAGCTCACCGTAGCCGCGGTCCTCGTCCAGATGCATCTGGCGAATGCGCTCGGTGTTGCCGCCGTGGAGCACATCGGCGATCAGCGACTTGCCAAAGCGCATGGGACGCGTGGCCACATAGCGCACAGCGACGCGGGCCATATCGGTGACGTCCTCGACCTCGAACTGCGTAAGGCAGTTGCTGCAGTTGCCGCAGCCCTCGGCGTCGTCTGCGGTGCCGCCCGCAGCAGCCGCAACCGCATGCTCGGCCGCGGCTTCGTCGCCAAAGTAGCGCAGCATGTATTCGCGCAGGCAGCCGGTGGTATTGCAGTAGCCCTCCATCTGGCTGAGCAGGCGATAACGGTTCTGGAGCGCCCACGCGCGCTGCTCGTCGTCAAGCGCCTCGTCGGCCGCATCGCCGCGGTCGATCAAAAAGCGGCGCATGCGAAAATCGTTACCGTTCCACAGCAGGTGGCAGCTGGCCGGATCGCCATCGCGGCCAGCGCGGCCCGCCTCTTGGTAGTATGCCTCGATGCTCTCGGGCACGTTGTTGTGGATCACGTAGCGCACGTTGGGCTTGTCGATGCCCATGCCAAAGGCGTTGGTGGCAACCATCACCTGAATATCGTCGTCGATAAAGGCGCGTTGGCTTTGGCGACGGGCGTCGTTGCCCATGCCGGCATGGTAACGGCCAACGCGAATGCCACTGGGGCCCAGCGCCTCGGCAAGCTCACCTGCCAGTGCATCGACGGTCTTGCGGGTCGAGCAATACACGATGCCGCTCTCGCCCGAATGCGCAATCACATAGTCGCGCACCCAGGCGGTCTTGGCTTTGTCGCCCATCTCCTCGCAGCCAAAGTAGAGGTTCTTGCGATCGAAGCCCGTCACCACCGTCGCGGGGTTTTGCAGGCCGAGCATCTGCTGGATGTCCGCACGCACGCGCTCGGTTGCCGTAGCGGTAAAGGCCGCCACAATGGGACGCTGCGGCAGGGAATCGATGAGCTCGCGAATCTGCAGGTAGGCGGGGCGAAAATCCTGGCCCCATTGGCTCACGCAGTGCGCCTCGTCAATGGCCACGAGCGGCACGCCGATGCCGCCGTCGGCCGCGGCCTCCCGTGCAAAGGCTAAAAAGCGTGGCTCGAGCAGGCGCTCGGGCGCCACGTACATAAGTTGATAACGACCCTCGCGCGCCCGCTTGAGCACGGTGTTTTGCTGGGCCGGGGTAAGGCTGGAGTTGAGATAGCTGGGTCGCGCACCCGCCGCGAGCAACGCACGGGTCTGGTCCTCCATAAGCGACAGCAGCGGACTCACCACAAAGGTGATGCCGGGCAGCATGAGCGCGGGCACCTGGTAGCAAATGGACTTGCCGGCACCCGTGGGCATAACACCCAGCGCATCGCGACCGGCAAGGATCGCATCGACCATGCGGTCCTGTCCCGGGCGAAACGAGGTGTAGCCAAAATAGGCGCCGAGCGTGTCGAGCGCCATCTGCTGCATGCTATCGGTCATGGTTTCCTAACGTTCAAGTCATCTGCCGCCGATTATACGCCGCCACGCGGACCGGTGCCGCGCCGCTGTCGGCCACGGGCGATGCAATCCGAAGGGAACGAGCGTGGATTTTTGGACACTTTCCGGATGAGCGTGGATAATCTCCCACTTTGAGCACGCCGTTGAGCCAAAAACGGGAGATTATCCACGCTCATTCTGCAAATTGCCGCTCTGGCGGGCTTGCAGCGTCGAGCCGTTGCGCGGTTTGGAAAACCGCGCAACTAGAGCTACATGACCATGACGTAGCGCGATCCCACGTAGTACTGCTTACCCATCAGGACCGGCTCATCGTTGGGACCGGTAAAGCCGGCGCGCAGGTTGAGCAGCGGATCATGCGGGGCAATGCCCAGCTCGGCCGCCTGCTCGGCATTAGCTCGAACGGCCTCGACCGTACGGTAGCCAACCGAGACAATCGGGATTCCGCCAACACGCTCGACCTCGGCAAAAATCGACTTGTCCTCAAGATCGGCCGTCAACAGCTCACGGTAGGCATCAAACGGCACAAAGATGTTCTCCTCAAAGATGGGCTCGCCGTCGGCCGTACGCACGCGCTTGATATGCAGCAGCAGCGCATCCTTCTGCAGGCCAAAGAACTCCATCTCGTTTTGGCGCGCCGGAACGATCTGGCGATCGATCACATGCGCACCGGCCTTCATGCCGTTGTTGGCACACAGCGCGGTAAACGTCTGCAGCGTCGAGGCGTGGAACTGGCGATTGATATGCGGCGTGGAAACAAAGGTGCCGCGGCCCTGTTGCTTAACCAGGTAACCATCGGAGCACAGCTCCTCGACGGCGCGGCGCACCGTAATTCGGCTTACCTCGTACTGCTCGGCTAGCTCAAGCTCGGACGGAATACGCTCCTTGGGTGCATAAACACCTTTCTCGATCGCATCCTTGATTTCGTCGTAAATCTGCTGGTAAAGCGGTGCATTTTTGGGTGCAGGCATATCTGATCACTCTTATCGAAATATCGAAATAACTAATACGTATATAACGTCTAGTTTCATATTATCTCATATTGATAAAACGATACACCATCCCTACCAAAAAGCGACAGCTTCATTTTGGTAGGTTTTATCTGGGCAAACGAAAGTCCCTCGAAAGCAACGGGGCTTTCGAGGGGCTCAAGCGGGCAGGATCACGCCGGGCCGGCAAAATGCCAATACCCTACTTGCCGTCGTCCTGCTGCAGGCTGTCCTGCTCGCAGAGGCGCGCCTGCCTGCTGGCCATGCGCGCGGGCTTGTCGGGATCGGGTACGGCCGTGGGCATGGGCTCGTCGACATGACCGCCCCACCAGCCACCCACAAAGTTGAGCGTGTGGAACACGTTGATCACGGCGCCGGGATCAATGTCGCACACCAGCTTGATAATGTCCTGGCTCTCGTAGGTCGAGACAACGGCATGCAGCAGGTACATCTTCTCGCGGCTGTATCCGCCAATGACCTCGGCACAGCTAATGCCATGCTGAAAATGGTCAACATAGGCGGTCATGACCTCGTCCGCCTTGCGCGTCGTGATCTGCAGCGTCACGCGGTCGTAGCGACGATAGAAGCTGTCGATGGTCTTGGTCGAAATAAATTGGAACACGATGGAGTACGCCGCATTGTCCCAGCCAAACATAAAGCCAAAGATCGCCAGGATAAAGCAGTTGAAACCAAAGATGACGCCCCAGATGGTCTTGCCCGTGTGGTTGGAGACCCATAACGCGATAAAGTCGGTGCCGCCGGTGGATGCGCCGGACTTAAGCGCGATGGCGGCGCCCAGACCCGAGACCACGCCGCCAAAAATGATGAGCATGATCTTGTCGCCCAAAAACGGAGCGAAGTGAAAGACGTTGAGAAACAGCGATGAGAGCACGACCTGCATCATCGAGAAGATGACGAAGCGCTTGCTAATGCCGCTCCAACATAGGAGCGCCACGGGGATGTTGAGCGCGAGCATACCGAGCGAGATGTCGATGTGAACGCCGCCGAGCGAGGTAACGCGATCGAGCAGGACCGCGACGCCGGTGAGGCCGCTCGGAAGCAGGTCGGCGGGCTGAATGAATGCCTGGATCAGGAATGTCTGGAGAACGGCGGAAATTGTGACCGCCACGGCGGTAATAGCGCGGCGGACGATGGTGAGACGGCCGAGCATGAGCACGCGGTCCGTGAGCTGATCGATGGCGTTCGCCACATAGGCTCCTTTCGAAGGCAGATGTAGTTGTGGGGCATGCCCGCGATTGTAGCATGAGCGTGCGGGGGCGCTTCAATTCACCCTCTCTCGACAACCAAAACGGGACCAGCAACCCCCACGACCAAAGGGCTAAATTCCAAGTGAGTAGACTTTTTACGATCTGCCGAGCACACCCAAAACAGCCACCTCTGTGACCTGCGGTTTTACAAAGGAAGATATGCATTGTGCTCGGCCTGCGCCAAAAAGTCTACTCACTTAGCCCGAATCGAAGCCAAACGGATCAAAATCGAAACCAAATTGAGCCAGTCCACCGCAAAAAACGTTTGAACCCGTGCTTCTCGCGGCGGATTGACATTACAAAGCGGCCAAAATGTCGGTCAGATTATCGATAACGGCATCGGCTCGCGATTGGTCGAGGTTGACGCCCTCGTGCGGACGCAGTGCCAGGACGCGGGCGCCGGAGCGCTTGCCGGCCTCGATGCCCAAAGGCGAATCCTCGATAACCAGGCACTCGGTAGGCTCCACCTCCAGCGCCTCCATGGCACGCAGGTAGATCTCGGGGTCGGGCTTAAACGCACTGCACTCGTGACCGCTGATAGTGTAGTCCAGCACGTCGGCGATACCGGCAATCTCCACTAGCTCGTCAATGAGCTCGCGATAGGACGAGCTTGCGATGGCACACTTCACGCCGCGCTCGTGCAGCTCACGCATCACCGGCTCCGTCTGCTCGTTGAGAAGCTCGGCATACGGAACGGGGTGGTCCGGGCTGTAGACCTGCTTGTACTCCACGCGCAGGCGCTCGCGCAGCTCAACATCGTCGGGCACCAGCGCCTTCCAGATGGCGGGCTCGTTAGACCCCGAAAGATCGGGGATCTCGTCAAAGTGGAAGCCCTTCTCTTCCATAAATGCCACGCGGCGACGGTTGTAGAACCACTCGGTATCGACCAGCACGCCGTCCATATCAAACAGCACTGCCTTGATCATACGCATCTCCTTTCGATAGCAAAAAAGGGGACGGGGCGCAAACCCCATCCCCTCTCAATCAACCCGTAAGGTCTACTTACTTGTGATTAGTAGGAAAGCTTCCACATGTAGCGACGCATGGTCAGCGGGTGCTGACGGGCCTCGGCGATCTGGTTGCCGTACTCGCGCATAACGGCGAGGTGCAGCAGCGGGTTGAAGTAGGTGATGACGCTCGCCGGCACGGCGTCGGCCAGACCGTAGTCCTTGGAGTCGATCAGAGCGACCTTGGCGCCCATGCGCTCAAGGAAGGTGAGGGCGCGGGCGTCCATCGGACGGGTGGCACCATCGGACATGAAGAAGACGTAGGGCTTACCCTCGGTGGAAACCTCGAACGGGCCGTGGAAGTACTCGCCGGTGTTGTAGGCGGCGGCGTCGATCCACTGCATCTCGGTGAACAGGAAGGCGGCGTGAGAGTAGGCCATCTTCTCGGAGGCACCGGAAGCCATGAAGTAGATCATCTTGTCGTCCTTGAAGTCCTCGGCGAACTTCT
Organism: Collinsella aerofaciens; assembly: GCA_021641225.1. Lineage (GTDB taxonomy): Bacteria > Actinomycetota > Coriobacteriia > Coriobacteriales > Coriobacteriaceae > Collinsella > Collinsella aerofaciens_AJ. Next base: position 9,826 of record JAJWXI010000008.1, read on the forward strand.
TGGCGAGCTTCTTGCAGTGCTGAGCGGCGTTCTCGCACAGGTCGAAGATGTTGGTGAGGCCGGTGATCATATCCTCGTAGTGATCATAGCCCTCGGTCTGCTGAAGGATCTCGAGAGCAAGAGCGATGGCGTAGCCAGGCTTCTCGGCCTTGGCGGCATAGTTGGCGTGGAAGCCGTGAACGATGACGTGGTCGGCGTCGACGGTCAGAGCGGAGCCAGCCTTGTTGGTGAGGGAGACGACCGGGCAGTTGTGCTTCTTAGCGGTCTTGTTGGCCTCGACGGTCTCGGGCGTGGAGCCACCAAGGGAGCAGGTGATCACGAAGGTGTGCTCGTTGACCCAGGAAGGCGTGTCGTAGTTGAACTCGTTAGCGGTGAAGATCTGAACGTTCAGCTTGTCCGTGTTGTTGGCCAGGAAGTACTTGGCGGGGTACAGGTCGGACATGGAGGCACCGCAGCCGACGAAGGCGACGCTGTGAATCTCGTGGTTGGACAGGACGTCAGCGACGATCTGCTTAGGGAGGTTAAGGTCGATCTCGTACATCTGACACATTCCTTTCGATTTTTTGCGGCGCCACATTGCCGGACGCTCGCAGGGTTACCGTGATTAGGGCCGAGTCGCCAGCCCGTTGAGGATGTGACAAAGGGACGGTCCCTTTGTCACATTTTAGGGATGGGAACCTGCCTGGGGTATGGGATGCCAGGCAGGCCCCCGGGGAAAGCGTTTGGACGCTCGGTCGCGACTAGGCCAGGATGCCGGCCGCGGAGAGGGCGATGCCGCCCACGATGGCGATCACGAGAAGCCAACCGGTGTTGACGTTCTTCTTGATGAGCCAGTACATAAGGCCGGTGAGGCCAAGGGAGATCATCTGGGGCATCATGCCGTCCAGGATGTCCTGGATAACGACGGTGCCCTCAGCGAACTGCAGCGGGGTGGTGGCGCCGATCAGCGTGGCGATCATGCCGCCCACGGACATAAGACCCACGATGCCGCAGACATACATGAGCTTCTCCATGAGGTCGCCGCCCTGAAGCTTGCTCAGGTACTGGTGACCACCCTGATAGCCCATCTTGGCAGCGAACCAGGTGATCAGCACAGAGGGTACGATGGAGATGAGCATGGCCAGAATCGGGCCCATGATGGAGCCCTGCTGAGCCAGCTGAACGCCCAGACCAAAGGCGATAACGCGGATGGTGCCCTGGAAGAAGGAGTCACCGATGCCGGAAAGCGGACCCATGAGGGAGGTCTTGACCGCGTTGATCGAATCGGGATCGAAGTTCTCGGGATCCTTGGCGTACTCCTCCTCCATGGAGGCGGAGAGGCCCAGGATGAAAGCGCTCGTCTGCGGGGTGCAGTTGTAGAACGCCATGTGACGGTGGTAAGCCTCTTTCTTAGCAGCGAGCTGCTTGGGGTCGGACTCATCCGGATAGAGGCGATCGAGCGTGGGAACCATGCCGTAGAGGAAGCCCATGTTCATCTGACGCTCGTAGTTCCAAGAGGCCTGGATGGCCCAGGAGCGCCAGAAGAACTGGCTGACCTTCTTGTTCAGGGACACGTCCTTGGTTGCGGTTGCCATAGTGTGTTCCTCCTTAGTCTTCGTCGTCTTCGAGCGGATCGTAGTCGGAATCGACACCGGCGGCTGCATGGGAACCGTTGAACTTGAAGCCCATGAAGACGACAGCCAGGCACACACCGATCAGAGCGACCGCGATGACGGACAGGTTGAGGTAAGCGGCGAGCAGGAAACCGATGAACAGGAACGGAGTCATACCCTTCTTGATCATCATGGTGAGCAGCAGGGCCAAGCCGTAGGCGGTCATGATCTTGGTCGAAACGTTAAGACCAGTGGACAGCCACTCGGGAACCATGTTGACGATGGCTTGAACCAGGTCGGTGCCAACAAAGACGGCGAGGAAGATCGGCAGGAAGTACATGACGGCGTACAGACCGGAGCCGGCGCAGATGTGCATACGGTAGGCGGTCTTGAACTTTCCGTTATCGATCGCGTTATCTGCCACATGGGTGAGGGCGGCGATGATGGAACGGAACACGATGCCGAGGAGCTGACCCAGGACGGCGACCGGGATGGCGATCGTCATGGCGGTCTCGGCGGAAGCATCGGTCAGGCACGCAAAGGCAGCGGCCACGATGCCGCCCAGGACCATATCGGGCGGAACGGCAGCGCCGACCTGCACCAGGCCCATGGACACGAGCTCGACGGCGGCACCGACGGCAAGGCCGGTGGGCACATCGCCCAGCAGCAGACCGACGAGCGTAGCGCCAACGAGGGGCTGCTCGAAGTTAAGACGACCGAGCAGGCGGGAGTCCCACATGCAGAACACGCCGACGAGGCCGACGAGCACCGCACTGATGAACGTATTCATACCCTTCTCCTTTCAGTCAGGCAAAAGCCTGGTTGATTACAGCTTGGCGTCGATGTCGACGCTCTGATACGTAGGGGTCTGCTGGACATAGAGCTTGATGCCCATGTCGAGCAGCTGGTTGACGTCGGCCTTTTGGGTGGCGTCGAGGAAGACGGAGCTGTCCTTGCCGCCGACCTGATCGGCACCGTCGTGGTTGGCGGTGGCGCCCAGGTTGATGGCGTCGAGCTTGTAGCCCTGGCAGAACTGCAGCATCTCGGCCGTGTTGCCAAAGACGAACATGACGCGCTCGCCGAGAGTGTTGAGCTTGTCCATCTTGGCGAGGGCACGCTCGACGGTGAAGACGTTCAGGCGCACGCCCTGAGGCTTGGCCAGCTTAAGAGCGCCCTTCTTGATCTCATCGTTGGCGGCAGCGTTGTCGACGACGATGATGCGCTCGGCCTGAACCTTGGTGGTCCAGGTAAAGACGACCTGGCCGTGCAGCAGACGGTAGTCAAGACGTGCGAGGACGATCTTGGCGGGACCGGCGTTGTGACGGGCGGCCTTGGCCTTCTTGGCGGGTGCTGCGGGAGCAACCTCGACCGGGGCGTTGGGGTTGGTCAGACCGGTGCGGGCCTCGTTGATGAGGGCCGCGAGCTCGGCGCCCTTGACGGGGGCGGGGCTCAGAGCGAGCGTGAGCGCCAGCGGGATGTTGAAACCGCTGATAACCGTGAACTTCGTGCCGTTCTTGGAAAGCTCGACCATGTTGTTGTTGACCGAGCTACCGAGCATATCGGTGAGCACATACACGGTGTCGTCCGCGTTGAACGTGGCGATCATAGCCTCAACCTTATTGGTGATGGGCTCCTTGTCGTCACGAGCAAGCGACACGACGTGGACGTTCGACACGTCGCCGAGAACCATCTCGAGCGTGTCTTTGGCGCCTGCGGCCAGGCCGCCATGAGATGCGAGAATGATCTGATTCATCTTGCCTCCTCCTTTTCGTTATGGTCATTATAACGTCTTATACGTTGCTTATATTGCTAATTAGTATAAAGACCGTTCACGGGTGAAAATCGACCGTTGACGGGTTTAACGTACTCGAAACGTTGGTGCGGGGTGGGCCGGCGCTGGCTGAAAACCGCAGCTCAGGCGCTATACCACGCCCCCTATCGCACGAAATACCAGGGGCTTTCCTGAACGGTTGGCTCCAGCGCGATACCCGTGCGCTCCTTGAACAGATCCATGTCCTGCGATTTCTCGGTCCACCACGCGTTGGGCTTAAAGGTCATGCTCTCAATGACATGGCCGACAAACACGCTGTTGCGCAGCTTGGAGAAGTCGGTGTTCATGATCAGGATGGACATGAGTACCAGCACGATGCCCAGGACCTTGATCGCGCCGGCGGACTCGGCATAGATGCCAATGCCCACCAGGACGGTCGCCACTGTCTCGAAAGACATTACGACGGGAACTTTCGACGTCTCGAGCCCCATGGACAGACCCTGCATATATAAGATGTAAGCCACGGCTGTGGGGATGAGTCCAAAGCCAAGGAACAGCAGCAGCAGCTGTGGCGACATTGCCGCGGCGACATCCGGCCACGGAGCCGCGATAGCTGCCATAACCGCGCCGCCAAAAACAAAGCCCCAAAACGTGACAGCCAGCGGGTGGACCGCCTTGGTTGCTATTCGGCTAAACACCGCGAGCGACGCACCGCAAAGGCCTGCAATCACGCCCGACGTGACGCCCCAAACCGAAAAATGGAAACCGGAAAGGTCACCATTGGTCACCGCAAGCACGCAGCCAACGATGTTAAAGACAATGGCAACGAGCTTGTTGGGGGTCACGTCCTCGCGATAAAGCACGCGGCCGAGCATGACGCCAAACACCGGCGAGGTGTAGAGCAGCACCGAGGCCGTGGACATGCCCACCTCGCCCATGCACTCGTAATAGCAGGTGTTGGCGGCGGCCAAACCGACGATACCGACAAGCGCGCAGGGAACAAGCTCTTTAGGACTTGCCTTGAACAGGGCCAGCGGACCCTGAGCCACGGTAGACCCCTCACCCGGACGGCAGCCCATAAACATCAGGACCGGCGCCAAGATAAGCGCTCCGACCAACAAGCGAAAGGCAGCCATGCTCTGGGACGAAACGCCCATGGCCGAGATGCCGTTTACAAAGATTCCGATGCTGCCCCACATAAGCGCGGCGACCAGCACCAGCACATAGCCCAGATTGCTTTTCTTCAACGCAGCCCCCTCGATATTGTTTCCAATATGTTTCATACTACGTTATAGTCGTTATATACATTTTTCAAGACACAAATCGGCGAACGAGGAAATGATTCCCAGGAGTGTCCCCAAGTGCCGGCACAAAAGGAACGTCCCCAAGTGCCAACCACGGCAACGCCGACGTTTTGGCAATGTCAGCGAGCGCCCGTCATTTGGGCCAAGGTGCCGTGAAATGAAAAGGCGCTGACCTTCTGGTCGCGCCTTTGAAATTGAACGGCAGATTGGCCAAATGCCGGGTGCGCAGCGTCGGCCGGTCCGCCGTTCGGTAGAACGGCGGAACCAATATCCCCTAGTAGTCCAGCTTCCACATGTAGCGACGCGTCATGTAGTCCTTGTGGGTGACGGCAGAAAGCGCGCGCATGTACACATTGTTGAGGATCGGGGCAAAGATCAGGTGGTTGAAGTACTCGCTCACGCTGTCCTTGATGTCGTTGAGGCCGAGCTCCTTGGCGTCGAGCTGATAGACGCGCTCGCCACCGTACTGGTTGACGAAGCGGATGCCGCGCTCGTCGTTGCAGCGGCTGCGGCCGACGCTGATGAGCTGGAACAGCGAGGTGCGCTTGTCCAGGATCTCGAAGGGACCATGGAAGAAGTCACAGGTGTTGATGGTGCAGGAGTCAATCTGCAGCATCTCCTGCACGTTGCAGATGCTAAAGACGTAGGCGGCACCAAAGAGCGGACCCTGGGCCATGACATTAATGCAGGGCTTGTCGGCGTTCTGCTCGGCCCACTTAGCAGCGAGCGGACGGGTGTACTCGACGGCCTTGCGATAGATGGGGTCGACCAAGTCGAACGCGGCCATAGCGGTCTCGTACTCGGCATAGCCCTCGGTCTGCTGCGTAAGCTCCATGGCGATCATGGTCACGACGGCGGAGTTGGTGCGGCCCATGCAGGACTCGTCGACGGCCAGGCTATCGTACTGGATCTTGTAGTCGCAGACCTCGGTGAGGCCGGACTCGTCAACATAGATGGCGATGGTGCTGGCGCCGCGGTCCTTGGCGACCTGGGCGGCGACGATGGTCTCCTTGGTGCCGCGCATGGACACGACGACGGCCAGGGTGTTCTCGTTGACGTAGGCCGGGGTGGCGTGCACGAACTCGTTGCTGGTGTAGCTGGAGCTCACGACCTGCGTGGCCTCGTGCTCCATAAAGTACTGGGCAGGATAGTTGCCGCCGTTGGATCCGCCAGCGCCAATCCACACGACGCGCTTGATGCCGCCCTTGTCTGCCTTGTCAGCCAAAACCTGGGAGACGACATCCTTAACCTGTTCCTGAGTAGTCATCGTGCATCAGCCTTTCTTCTCGTTTGATGCTCTCGATGGCATACAAGTTACATACATGTTTTGGTTATGTCGACTAGTTGTATGCTATATATATCTTAGAAATTTTGCTGATGCGGTTTTCGATAGCTAGCTACCAGCTGTTTTGTTGTCGTATTGAATACATGCTTGCTTAGATAAGCATACAAGTTAGATATAGGCTGATCGCATGAACGCTTCATCTAAAAAGAAACTGAGCCAATACGAGCGCTTGGCGGGTACGCTTCGCGACCGCATCGCCGCCGGCATCTACGCACGCGGAGACAAGCTGCCGTCCGAGATGGAGCTCATGGACGAATCGGGGCTGTCGCGCAGCACCGTACGCCATGCCCTTAAGGTGCTCGTTGATGAGGGTCTGGTTCGAACCGAGCGCGGGCGCGGCGCCTTTGTGGCCGACACGCCGGCGCTCCACGAGAACAACCTGGTATTTTCGAGCTATACGGCGCAGGTCCAGGGTCAGGGCATGAAGCCCACCACGCGCACGGTGGACTCGGGCTTTACCAAGGCGGGCGGCAGCATAGCTAAGTTCTTTGATACCGCCGTGGGCAGCAAGCTCGTCAAACTTGTCCGTCTGCGCTATCTGGACGATGCGCCGCTGTGCCTGGAGACCACCTATTTACCACCAAGCTTTGAGGCGCTCATCGATCGCGATATCAACGGTTCGCTCTACGCCACGCTGCGCCAAGAATTCCATCGCGCGCCGGCACAGGGGCACAAGACCTTTGAGGTGTGCTACGCCTCGCAAAACGAGGCGTTTTTGCTCAACGTCGAGCGCGGGCAGGCACTGATCCTGATCACCGACTACGTCTACGACACCGACGGCCGCCCGCTCCATGTCTCCAAGCGCATCCAGCGCACCGACCGCGCCAAATACACCGAGCCCATCGGCTAACCAACCGAAAACCACCACAATGGGGACAGGCACCTTTGTGGTGGTTTTAGGCGAGGAGATCGGGGAACCAGGTTGGCTTAGGCTGGTTGGGTGTGCGCTCGGCCAGGACCAGCTCCATCCAGCACATGTCGTACCAGCGGCCGAACTTTTGGGCGCAGCGGTCAAAGGCGCCCACCAGGCGATATCCCATATGGGCATGGAAATCCTGGCTGTTGTGCGTCAGGTACTCGTCGTCCCTATCGTGCGGCACGGCGATGAGGGCGCACATGTTGGTGATGCCCATCGCAATCAGGCATTGCTTGAGCGCATCGTGCAGCTTGCGGCCCAGCCCGCCGTGGCGCACGTCACGCGCCAGGTAGATCGATGTCTCGACCGACCAGTCGTATGCCTCGCGGCTGTTGAGCGGACTCACATAGGCATAGCCTACCGGGCGCCCGTCCAGCTCCATCACCAAATACGGATAGCGCTCGAGCGTACGCTCAATGCGCCCGGCGAACTCCTCAACGCTCGGCACCTCGTATTCGCAGGTAATCGCCGTCTGGCGCACATATGGCTCATAGATGGCAAGCAACGCCGGCGCATCATCGGGCGTCGCCAGGCGAATCGCCGGCTCGGACATCTCGGATTTCTCGGGCATACAGCCCCACCCCCCAAAAAAGCAAAGGCCGCCCTGCGCCAAACCCAGCGCAAGGCGGCCTCTCGTCATTACATCAGGCTACAGGACAGCCGCCAGCGCGTCGATGTCCTCCTGTGTCGTGGCCCAGCTGGTGCAAAAGCGCACCACCGTGTGGGTCTCATCGTACTTTTCCCAGTACTCGATCGAGGCATGCTCGCGAATGCGGGCCATGTCCTCGTTGGGCAGAATCACAAACTGCTGGTTCGTGGGCGTCTCCAAGAAGAACTGGTAGCCGCGCTTGTGCAGCACACGACGCAGCGCCTGCGCGGTTTCGATTGCCTGGCGACCAATCTCAAAATACAGGCCGTCGGTAAAGAGTGCCTCAAACTGCACACCCGTCAGGCGGCCCTTGGCAAGCAACGCACCGTGCTGCTTAATGCGCGGAATGGGATGCGCCGGAGCGTGCATGCCGCAAAACACCACGGCCTCGCCGCAAAGCGCGCCGCACTTGGTGCCGCCGATGTAGAACACGTCGCACAGCTGCGCCAGCTCGGGCAGGGTAATGTCGCACTCATCGGCCGCCAGCGCATAGGCCAGGCGGGCGCCATCCACAAACAACGGAATCTGGCGCTTCTGGCACACCGCATAAATCTCGGCCAGCTCGGCCTTTGAGTACAGCGTGCCGTACTCGGTCGACAGGCTCACGTACACGGCGCCCGGAAACACCATGTGCTCGCAGCTCTCATTTTCGTAGAACACTTGGATATAGTTTTCGAGATCCTCGGCGTGCATCTTGCCCTCGTAGCCAGGGATGGTGAGCACCTTGTGGCCGCCAAACTCGATGGCGCCCGCCTCGTGGCAGGCAACGTGGCCGGTCTCGGCGGCAACCACGCCCTCGTACGGCGCGAGCAGCATGTCAATCACCGTCGCGTTGGTCTGCGTGCCGCCCACCAGCAAAAATACGTCGGCATCGGGGGCCTGACAGGCCTCGCGGATCAGCTGCTTGGCACGCTCGGTGTGCGAATCGGTGCCGTAGCCGGGCTGCGGCTCCATATTGGTGTCGACGAGCGCCTGCAGCACTGCCGGATGTGCGCCGTGGGAATAGTCGTTGTTAAACGCGAGCATGGCAATCCTCTCTAGCCGGGCACGGGCCCGATGATTCAAACGGGGCTATTGTACGCCGTTGGGATAGGCAATGCGCGCGGCAAGGCACTCAAGCGCCAGCACCAGGGCAAAGCCGCAGCTCACGTCGCTCAAAAAGTGCGCTCCGATCACGATACGACCAAAGGCGACAAGCGCCGCGACCACGGCAGCGACCCAAAAGACCACGCGGCGTCGCGACGGCTTTTCCGTAAAAGCCGCCGCGGGAAGCCCGGCGAGCATAAGGCCGATCGCCGCGTGCGCCGTGTGTCCGCTCGCAAACGACTTAAAGCCGTCCTTGATTACGCCGGCCGCAATATAGCTCCACTTGTCGGGATTGCCGATTACCCACCACGGCTGAAAATTGAGTCCCGGCGTGACCTCGATCACGCGCATGCGCGGGCGCGACCACAGCGGCTTGACGATCACGTTGAGGATAATGGCCTGAGCGACCCACACGGCAAGTACCATCAGCGCCCAGCGTGTGAGCTCGTCGGGCTCGGTCGCGCGCGTGAGGCGACAGACGATAAGGTTGGCAGCGATGACCAGCACAAACGTCAGTACCAGCTGAACCGCGATGAGTTTGCCGCCAACCTTTAGGGACGAGACGATCTCGTAGCCGGCCAGGCCAACGTTGACGAAGATGCCGAGCACGGCGAGCCATTTGCTCCCCCTGGAGTCGGGACGCACCGCGCGCACGAGCATGACGCCTGCGACGCTTGCCGTCAGCTCGAACGGCAGCTCGCCGGCGGCCTCGATAAAGCGGCCGTACATGCTGCCGATGTTGAACAGCGCGCTCGAGATCTGATAATCGAAGAAGCTGCCCACGCACAGACAAAGGCACAGGACAATCGCGATCATGGCGGCATCTTTCTTATAGATGTATCCGAACATGCTTTCCTTTCGATGGAACCAGAGTGCCCAAATGGGGTGTTTGCAGTATCGACTCGCTAGTCATCATCACTAGCACCCAGCTGTTGCAGCAGCATGAGCGCCGCCGCCACGGGGCCGGTGCCGTCGTTGGCGTCGAGGCCGCGACCCAGGCCGCTGCCCGCACCGGCGCCCGCCTTGTAGGGCACCGACAGTTTGCGACTCTTGGGGAAGTTCACCGCGCCATAGCGGGTCTTAAGCTCAAATGCCACCTTCTTGGGCACGTCGACGCCCAAAAACGTGATGCGACCGCCGCTGAGCGTGACACTCTCGAGCCCCAGGCGCTCGCCGCGAATGCGGATGCGCGCGCGATTGAACAGGTTGAGTCCCGCCAACGGCAGCTCGCCATGCGCGGCCTCGGTCTCCTCCTGAACCTCATCGATGCTCTCCAGGTCCTCGGCCGCTGCGAGCTTACGGTACACGAGCACGCGCTGGTCCACCGCCGGCAGGTACTCCTCGGACAAGAAGTAGTCGGCCGGCAGGTTGATGCCCACGCTCGCCGCCTCCACGCCGGCATCGTCATCGCCGCGCGCCTCGGCCACGGCCTGGCCCAACATCTGCGTAAACAGGTCAAAGCCCACGCTCGACAGGTTGCCGTGCTGCTCAGCGCCCATCAGCGAACCGGCGCCGCGAATCTCCAGGTCGCGCATGGCGATACGCATGCCGCTGCCCAGGTCCTGGAACTCGGAAAGTGCAGTCAGGCGCGCCGTGGCCTCCTCGGTGAGAGGCAGCTCGCCCGGGAACATAAAGTACGCGTAGGCCTGCGTGACAGAACGGCCCACACGGCCCTTGAGCTGGTAAAGCTGTGCCAGACCCAGGCGCTGCGAGTCCTCGATGATGAGCGTGTTGGCGGTCGCGTTGTCGATACCGCTCTCCACGATGGTCGTGGCGATGAGCACGTCGATCTTTTTGGTCGCGAACTCGATCATCACGTCCTCGACCTCGCGCGGGCTCATCTTGCCGTGCGCCACGCCCACGCGCGCCTCGGGCGCGGCCTCGTGAACGCGCGCCACGGCGTCGTCGATGGTCTTGACGCGGTTGGACACGTAGTACACCTGTCCGCCGCGACCCACCTCCAGGCGAATCGCTGCGCTTACCACGTCGGGGTCGTACTCCCCCACGTGCACGATCACGGGGCGACGTCCGGTGGGCGGCGTGGTGATCAGGCTCATGTCGCGCACGCCGCTCGTGGCCATCTGCATGGTACGCGGGATGGGCGTGGCCGAAAGCGTGAGCACGTCAATCTGCTCGCGCAGGTTCTTGAGCTGCTCCTTGTGCTGCACGCCAAAGCGCTGCTCTTCGTCAATGATCACCAGGCCCAGGTTCTTGGGGTTCACATCGGCCGAGAGCAGGCGGTGCGTGCCGATGAGCACGTCGATCGCACCCTCGGCAAACGCCTTGAGCGCGCGCTTTTGCTGCGCCGGCGTGCGGAAACGGCTGAGCACCTCGACCTCGAGGCCAAACGGGGCAAAGCGCTCAAAGAACGTCTCGTAGTGCTGCTGGGCCAAAATGGTCGTGGGGCAGAGCACCATGACCTGACGGCCGGAGTCCACGCACTTAAACGCCGCACGCAGGGCGACCTCGGTCTTGCCAAAGCCCACGTCGCCGCACAGCAGGCGGTCCATGGGCTTGGGTGCCTCCATGTCGGCCTTAATGTCAGCGATAGCCTCCAGCTGATCGCGCGTCTCGTCGTAAGGGAAGCTCTCCTCCATCTCAATCTGCTCGGGCGTATCGGGCGGGCAGGCGATACCGGTAATCGACGAGCGGCGCGTATACAGATCGACCAGGTCAAACGCCAGCTTTTTGGCGTTCTTGCGCGCCTTGTTGGTGGCACGCGTCCAGTCGGCGGTGTTGAGCCTGGTCAAGCGCGGTTTATCGCCGTCGGGACCGACGTATCGCGTGATGCGGTCGATCTGCTCGAGCGGCACGTAGAGCTTGTCGCCGTCGGCATATTCCAGCAAAAAGTAGTCGCGCTCCTTGCCGCCCACTTCCTGACGCGCGATCTCGCTAAAGAGCGCGATGCCGTGAGTGGCGTGCACCACGTAGTCGCCCGGCTTAAACGGGAACGTGATCTGCGTAATGTCCACCTTGCGGCGGCTGCGCGCGCGGTTGGCGTCCATGCGGGCGTTGAGGTCGGCAATCGAGAACACGGCCAGGTTGGCATCGGGCACCACCACGCCCTGCGGCAAGGCGGCATCGACAAAGGTCACGCGTCCACGCGAGATGGTGGGCACGGCGGCGCCGGCGGCAGCCTGCGCGGCGCCCGCCTCGAGCGAGCGGGCGTTGAGCGCGTCGACCTTGCGTTCGCGAATTGCAGCATGAGCATCCTGGCGGACAGCACGATCGGCAGAATCCGCCGCTGCCACGCGCACACGGTCGCCAATAGCGCCCGCGTTTTCGGGCGCGGCCGTCAGCGACTCCTCAAAGGTAATACCCTCATCGCCAAAGGTGAGCTCCATCGACTCGCGTGCACCGCGGTCGGGGATGGCAAACACGCAGGCATAGCGCTTGCCCACGACCTCCTGGATGCGCGTCATAAAGCGATTGTCCGAGCCCGCGATGGCCGGCTGCTCAATCTTGAGCTCTGCCGTCACCGCACCGCCGGCACGAATCAAGCTCACGTAGTTAAGGCGCTGCTGGGCACCAAAGTCGAGTTGCTGGGCACGCACGTACAGGCCGTCCAGACGGTCGACCCCCGCCTCGCCGGCACGCGCCTCGATATCCTCGTAGGCGCGCAGGCAATCGTCGAACAGCGAGCGCGGCTCGGACAGCACCACGAGCGCCTTGCCGCTCACATGCGACAGCGGGCTCACGGTCTGGCCGTACATCACCGGCAAAAAGCGGTCGAGTTCGGGCGTGACGATGCGCGCATCCACCATCTCGAGCAGCGCCGCCAACTTGCTGTCGTCCTGGCTGGCGCGGTAGAGCGCCACATGCATGTTGTGGACGGCGTCGTCGGTGAGTGCGAGCTCGCGACAGGGGAAGATCTCGATGCTGTCCTCGTTGCCGATGGTCTGGCCCGTGGAACTCACCATGCGGCGGATGCGGTCGATCTCATCGCCAAAGAACTCAATGCACACGGGCGCCTTTTCCTGTGCGGGAAACACCTCGACGGTGTCGCCGTGCACGCGGAACAGACCGGGCGCGTCGGCGGCGCCGGCATTGGTGTAGCCCATGCCCACCAGGCGCTGCGGCACCTCGTCAAAAGGAATCTCCTCGCCCACCGCAAAGGTCGTCGACTCCCAGTAACGGCTCTCGACTGGCGGCACGCAACGCAGCAGCGCGCGGGCCGAGGCAACCATGATGCAATTGTCGCCGCGCACGATGCGTCCCAGGGCCTCGCAGCGCTGCGCCACCACGGCGTCGTCGGGCGCCTGCTCGCGCCACGGATAGTCCTTGCGCTCGGGGAAGCGGCACACGTGCGCCAGCCCCACATAGGCGGCCAGGCCACGAGCGGCACGATCGGCCGCATCCTCGCCACTCACAATGTAGACCGTCGGGCGCGGACGGCGCGCAAACTGGGCTGCCGCCATGAGCGTGCGGCCCGACTGCGACACGGCCAGCGTCACGTCCTCGCCGGCATCGAGCCCGGCCTCGACGGTCTGCAGCGCCTCGGCAGTGTAGAGCTGCGCGGCTATACGGTGAATGAGCATGCTGTTCCTCCGGCATCGCAACGCCAAAAGCCCGCCGGGGCAAGCTCGGCGGGTCGTACGTCAAATATATTGTCTGTCATGGTAGCGCATGGAGAGGACTCCGGCTCAAGGGCAAACCCAGCCCCGCAAAAAACGCCAGACGAAGATGCGTTCCGCCCTACCCCGCTACGCGCACGCTGGGGCACAAATCTGCCAGCGGACACTCGCCGCACTTGGGTTTGCGGGCGTCGCAGATCTCGCGACCGAAGGTGATCCACTGATGGTTGACCGACTCCCAATACTCGTGCGGCAAAATCTTGAGCAGATCCTGCTCGGTCTTGAGCGGCTCCTTGGCATGCGTCTTGGGACTCAGCATCAGGCGGTGCGCAATGCGGTTGACGTGCGTGTCCACCGCAATGCCCTCCACGATGCCATACCCCACGTTGAGCACGATGTTCGCCGTCTTGCGTCCCACGCCCGGCAGCTTCACGAGTTCCTTCATGTCGGCCGGCACCTCGCCGCCGTAATCGGCGACAATCATCTGCGCGGCCTCCACGGCGTGCTTGGCCTTACTCTTATAAAAGCCAAGCGACTTGATGGTGTCTGCCACATCCGCCGCGCTCGCCCCCGCCATGGCCTCGGGCGTGGGCCACTTGGCAAACAGCCGCGGCGTCACCTTGTTGACCTGCGCATCGGTCGTTTGCGCCGAGAGCAGCACCGCGATCAGCAGGCGGAACGGATTCTCGTGGTCCAAAAAGCACTCGACCGGGCCATAGCGACGGTTGAGGCGCTCACACACCTCGATGGCGCGCTCGCGCTTGGCGGCATTGGTCTCGCGTGGCATAACGACTCCTCGGCTCAACGGCACAATAAACTTATGGGCACAATTGTCCCACGTCCGAGACGCTTACGCCTCCAAGAATGCGCCGGTCTGGCGGCCCCACAGGCTTGCGTACTCGCCACCTGCCTCGACAAGCTGCGTATGCGTGCCGTCCTCGACGATCTCGCCATCGGCCAGCACCACAATACGGTCGAGCGCCGCCACGGTGGACAGGCGATGTGCCACCACAATGGAGGTGCGGCCGCGCATCAGGTTCTCGAGCGCCTCCTGCACCAGCGCCTCGGACTCGCTGTCGAGAGCAGAGGTCGCCTCGTCGAGCACCAGAATCGGCGCGTCGGTTAGGATGGCGCGGGCGATAGCCACGCGCTGACGCTGGCCGCCCGAGAGCTTGACGCCGCGTTCGCCCACCATGGTGTCAAAGCCACGGGGCAGGCGGTCGATAAACTCGGTCGCATTAGCCAAGCGAGCCGCCTCGCGGATCTGCTCGTCGGTAGCGTCGGGGCGACCGTAGGCGATATTCTCGCGAATGGAGCGATGGAACAGCAGCGCCTCCTGCGGCACGTAGGCAACCTGGCGGCGCAGGCTCTGCTGCGTACAGCGCGAGACATCCTGACCGTCCACGAGCACGCGGCCGCCCTGCACGTCGTCCAGGCGCAGCAAGAGCTTGGTGAGCGTCGTCTTGCCCGAGCCCGATTTGCCCACCAGGCCCACGCGCTGGCCCGCCGCCACATGAAGTGTCAGGTCATCGAACACGTTCTCGCCCGCCGCAGCGTCACGGTACGCAAAGCTCAGGTGCTCAAAATCAATCGCGCCCTCGGTTACTTTGAGCTCAGGGGCGTCCGGGTCGTCTGCCACCAAACGTGGCTCGTCCAGCACGCGCGTCATCTCGGCCGCATCGCCCAGCGCGCGGTTGATGCGCTGCATCATGGAGCTCACGTAGTTCAGGCGCATGGTGAGGTTGTACGTATAGGTAAAGATCATGACGAGCGAGCCGGCCGAGATGCCAAACCACGCGTTGCCGCCCGCCACGAACACACTCACCACGGCCATGGTGATGACGATAAGGCCCGAGGTCGTAAAGTTGCGCTGCATCATGGCGTGCATCGAGACCGTCTCGGCATCGCGCGCGGCACGATCGGCGGCGTCGAACAGATCGCGTTCAAAGTCCTCGCGTCCGCAGGTCTTGACGGCCAGGATGTTCGTGACCGCGTCGGAGAGCACACCCGAGAGCTTGTTCTGTGCGGCGGACGTCGCGGCCGAAAGCGGCATGATGCGCTTATACATAAGCCAGACAAACGCGATGTAGACGACCATGATGCCCACCAGGATCACGGTAAACGTCGGCACCACCGGGGCGAGTGCGACCACGGTGCAGATGACCGAGGTGATGGTGGGAATGAGCGAATACACCGTCACGTCGACCAGACCCGTGTAGCCGCTCATAAAACGGCTTGTCTGGCTCACAAGCGATCCGCCAAAGCGGCTGGTATGGAATGTCATGGATTGGTTGGAGAGCGTGTCGAAGCACAGACGCGCCAGGTGATAGTTGCCTGCGATCTCGAGCTTGTAGACGGTGTAGTCCTGTAACTTGGAGAGGATCTGACCCACCAGGTTAACAAGTACGAGCGCCAGGATATAGGGGCCGAAGACCTCAAACACCTGGTCGCCCGTCACGGGGCCGGCCTGGACGCGGTCGACGATGAGGGCCATCACATAGGTATTGGCAAACGTGAGCAAAAAGATGTAACCCGCCGACGAGAACACCGAGAGAAAGACAATCAGCGGCTGCGTGCGCGTGACGTCCCAAAAACGCTGCAGCGTGCGGCGCACGGTGGAGCGTTTGAGCGGACTGGTGCTTCTCTGAGACATGGGCTTCCTTTCGCATCTGATAGGGCGAAACGCCATTGTTGCACATTGAAGCGCACTTCAGGCAAGCACGATGCGAAAAGCGGCGGGGCACCCGCGTTTACGCCGGCGCCCCGCTGTCAGATGCAGCTAGTCCTCGTCTTTTTGGTCTGCGAGCAAGCCTGCGGACTCCAAGCCCAAAATCGCGTCGGCTTCCTCAGCATCCTCCAGCGCGTCGATGTCCTTGAGCTTGCGCTCCATGACGTTGGTGCGCGTGGTGATGATGCCCTCGACCGTTTTGCCCGCGGTCTCGAT
>JAJWXI010000112.1 GCA_021641225.1 Collinsella aerofaciens
GCCTGCGAGCGTGCCAGCCAGGCACTCTTTATTAAGCAGATGCTCGCCCGCCCGCTCGCCCGCGAAATCGCGCGCACCGGCGAGCCGGACTTTTGCGTGCTCGCCGCTCCCGGCTACCAGTGCGACCCTGCCATCAAGGGCCTCAACTCCAGCGCCGCCGTGGTCATCAACTTCCAGGAACGCGTGATTCTGGTCGCCGGCACCGGCTACTCCGGTGAGATCAAAAAGTCGATCTTCAGCGTCATGAACTACCTGCTGCCCGTCGAGGACGACGTGCTGCCCATGCACTGCTCGGCCAGCATGGATCCTGTCACGCACGAGACCGCCGTGTTCTTTGGCCTGTCCGGCACCGGCAAGACCACGCTTTCGGCCAACCCCACGCGCCTACTGATCGGCGACGACGAGCACGGTTGGTCCGACATGGGCATCTTCAACATCGAGGGTGGCTGCTACGCCAAATGCGAGGGCCTGGACGCGTTCCACGAGCCCGAGATCTTCAACGCTGTCCGCTTTGGCGCGATCTGCGAAAACGTGGTGCTCGACGAGAGCCGCAAGCCCAACTACGACGACGTCTCGATCACGCACAACACGCGCGTGGCATACCCTGTGGAGCACATTCCCAACGCGTGGACCAAGGGTATGGGCACCACTCCAAGCGTCGTGCTCTTTCTGACCTGCGACGCCTTTGGCGTACTGCCGCCCATCTCACGCCTGACGTCCGATGCCGCCATGTACCACTTTGTGACGGGCTTTACGGCCAAGATCCCCGGCACCGAGGTCGGCGTCACCGAGCCCACGCCCACGTTCTCCTCGCTGTTTGGCGAGCCGTTTATGCCGCTCGACCCCATGGTCTACGCCAAGATGCTCGGCGAGCGCATCGCCGACGGCCGCACGCGCGTGTACCTGGTCAACACCGGCTGGATTGGCGGCGGCTACGGCGTGGGCCATCGCATCGAGCTTGCCTACACGCGCGCCCTGGTGGCCCGCGCCCTCGACGGTACCATCGAGGACAGCGAATTCGTGCATGACGATATCTTTAACGTCGACATTCCCACCACGTGCCACGGTGTGCCCGACGGCATCCTGGTGCCGCGCCAGTACTGGCAGAGCACCGCGCGCTACGACGAGGCGGCGCACAACCTGGCCGTGATGTTCGAGGAGAACTTCGAGAAGAAGTACTCGCACCTGCCCGAGTCCGTCAAGGCCGCCGGTCCGCACGCTCAGGTGCACGCCGACGCCCGTCATCGCGGCCGCGGCCTGCTGGGACTTCGCCACTAGCGTCGCCTCAGACCCAAAACCACCACAAAGGGGACAGGCACCTTTGTGGTGGTTTTGCTCGCGGGGATGACTCGAGTTACAATACGCCTGACATATCGTCCCCTTCTCCGGATGGGGGCAGCGTAAGCGCTCTTGTGGCGGCACCGTAGGACTTTGAAGGTGGCCGTCGTGAGGGCGCTTTTTGTTTAGGTGCCCGCGACCGCGCGCGGGCGAATCGCGAAGGGAGCGCGTATGAAGAGCTTTATTGCCGAGGATTCGTTTTGGGAACTGTTTCCGCAGGCAGCTATCGGCGTTGTGGTCGTAAAGGGCATGAAGCCTGCGGCGCAGATTCCCCAAGAGGACGTGGATGCGATCGCCGCGTTGCTCGACCGCGCCAACATCGATGCGGAGCGTCACCTGACGAGCGACACCATCAGCGAGAACGCGCCGGTCAAGGCATGGCGCGAGGCATATCGTCAATTCAAGACCAAGAAGGGCGCGCGGTGCTCGGTCGAGAATCTGCTCAAGCGCGTGCTCAAAGGCAAGCCGGTTGGCCACATCACGCCGGCGGTGGATATCTACAATACGGTTTCGCTGACCTATGCGCTGCCCGTCGGCGGTGAGGATCTGCATGCTATTGAGGGCAATCTGCGCCTGACGGTGACCGACGGCGCCGACGCGTTCCTGCCGCTCGGCGAGGATGCGGACGACCCGACGCTTCCCGGTGAGCTTGCCTACATCGACGATGTGGGCGCTGTGTGCCGTTGCTGGAACTGGCGCGATGGCGTTCGCACGGCGCTGTCCGACGATTCGGCGGACGCCTTCTTGGCGATCGAGTGCGTGGAGCCCGAGCGGATGGGGGATTGCCAGGCTGCGATCGATCGCCTTGCTGAGTTGCTTGAGCGTTATCTGGGCGCCGCGGTTGTCACCAATACGCTTGTGACGCGCGATAATCCCTGCGTGGAGCTGTAGCGACGCCTGCGGATCCTATTCGACGGCCAAAACCACCACAAAGGTGCCTGTCCCCTTTGTGGTGGTTTTTATGTTGATGGGTTAACAAATGGGATATCTGGGTATGGGGTCTACCCGATGCGGCTAAGATGTTTACCCGTTAGCATCATGCAAGCGAAAGGCGGTCGTCTCTCATGCAGCAGAACGACGAGACACGTTTTGAGGATTTTGTCGGACTGATCAGCGGCCTCTACAAGGAGATCCAGCGCATCAAGACGTCCGAGGGTGCAAGACTGGGCCTCAAGGGCTCCGATGTCATGTGCCTGTACTATCTGGAGCGCAGCAAGGACGGCCTGACCGGTGCCGACCTTGCCCGCATGGCCGGCGTGACCCGTGCCGCCGTTTCGCGTACGCTGGCTCACCTGGAGGAGGGTGGCTACGTCGAGGTCGACGACTCAGGCGATGCCGCCGTCAAGTATCGTGCCCCGGTGCGCTTGACCGCTCTCGGCGGCGAGAGCATGAGTGAGGCCGATCGCATCATTCGCGAGGTGCTCGACACCACCGGTAAAGCCATGGGTGTGGAGCAGCGTGAGCAGATGTATGCGTCGCTGCGCACGATTCTCAACACCCTGCGTGAGATCTAGGGCAGCTAGGCTCAACCAATTCAACTAACAACTGCACAGTCCCTTTTTTGAGCACGCGCGCCGTGCTGGGGTTCTGCTGTCAAAAAAATCAGCGCCGAGCGGCCCGAGGCTGGTCGGCGCAAGAAAGGATTCACTATGTCCGTCCGCATTATTACCGATTCCGCGAGCGATATGTCGCCGGCGGAGCATCCTTCTTTGCATGTCCTGCCGCTGTCCGTCAGCTTTGGCACCGACGTGTATATGGATGGCGTCGACATCAATCACCAGCGCTTTTACGAGATGCTCGTCGAGCGCGACGAACTGCCCAAGACCGGCCAGGTCAATCCGTACGCCTTTTCGCAGGCGATTGCCGAGGCGCGCGAGGCCGGCGATGAGGCGGTGATTATTACCGTGGGCGCCAAGCTTTCGGGCACCAACCAGAGTGCGCGCACGGCCCTTGCCGAGATGCCGGGTGGCGACGTGTTCGTTGTGGACAGCAACAACGTGACGCTGGGTGAGCGTGTGCTTGTCGAGTATGCGCTGCGCCTGGTGGACGAGGGCCAGAGCGCCGCACAGATCGCGGCTGCCGTCGAGGCTGTGCGCGACCGCGTTGTGGTCATTGGCCTGCTCGAGACGCTGGAGTACCTGGTGCGCGGCGGCCGCCTGTCTGCCGCGGCGGGCGCTGTGGGTACGCTCCTCAACGTGAAGCCGGTCGTGGCCGCCGAGGATGGCCTGATTGTGCAGCTGGGTAAGGCGCGCGGTTCCAAGAACGGTCGCAACCTACTGAACCAGAAGGTCGAGAAGGCGGGCGGCGTCGACTTCTCCATGCCGCTGGCGCTCGGCTACACGGGTCTTTCGGATGCCGTGCTCAAGAAATATATCGAGGACAGCGCGGCACTGTGGTCCGGTCACACCGAGAGTGAGTTACCCGTCCACACCATCGGCGCCACTATCGGCACCCATGTGGGCCCTGGCGCCGTAGCCGTAGCCTTCTTCCAGCCCACCAATTAGTTCGCCTGGTAAAAACCACCACAAAGGGGACAGGCACCTTTGTGGTGGTTTATGCTTTTCCGCGAGGAAAGGAGCACGCGATGGCAACCGAAGGCTTTTTTGAGCGGGTATACGAGGTGGTCGAGCAGATCCCCGAGGGGATGGTTGCCACCTACGGTCAGGTGGCGCTACTCGCCGGTCGTCCGCGCAGCGCGCGCTACGTGGGCTATGCGCTGCACAGCAATCCGCACCCCGGCCAGATTCCCTGCCATCGTGTGGTGTTTGCCGATGGTCGTATTTGCGAGGGCTTTGCGTTTGGCGGCCCCGATGCTCAACGTGAGCTTTTGCTGGGGGAGGGCGTGACGTTTGCTGACCCCATGCACGTCGACCTTGCTGCCTGTCGCTGGCCGGCGGGGCTTTAGCGGCCGGATCGCCAAAACCACCACAAAGGTGCCTGTCCCCTTTGTGGTGGTTTTGGCGCGGGTTTACCGGGGTTAACTTATGGAGACAATGTGGCGGTGCACTTTCCTAGCCAAAAGTAAACCACGGTGAACTATATTGTTTTCAGCAACGGAGCAGGTCATAGGCGATGAAAAAACCTGCCCTGTTGAGTTTGATTCGCATTCCTCCCCTCTGTGCGATTCAACGGTGTACTTCGGGAACAGGCCCGCTGGCAACTAACTGCCAGCGGGCCTGTTCCTGTTTCGGGGGAGGAATCAACCTCACCGTCTATGTTGTGCGAAGGTGCTTTGCCTAGTACACCATGCCCATGGCGTCCTGAACCTCGGCCAGGGTCTGCTCGGCGATTTCGTTGGCGCGACGATTGCCCTCGTGCAGCACGTCCTTCACGTAGTCCAGGTCGTTCTCGTAGCGCTGGCGACGCTCGCGGATCGGGGCGAAGTACTCGTTGACAGCCTCGGTCACGTACTTCTTGAGCTGGCCGGAGCCGCCCATGCCGATCTCCACGGCAATCTCGACCTCGGAGCGGCCGGTGCAGATGGCGGCCGTCGAAAGCAGGCCGGACACGCCGGGGCGGTTCTCGGGGTCAAACGTGATCATGCGCTCGGAGTCGGTCTGGCTCTTCTTGATGCGCTTGGCCGTCTCCTCGGCGGTCATCGAGATGTTGATGGCGTTGCCGTAGCTCTTGCTCATCTTGCGACCGTCCAGGCCGGGCAGCAGCGGGGTCTCGGACAGCAGCGCGTCGACCTCGGGGAACACCTTGCCGTAGCGGTTGTTAAAGCGGCGGGCGATGGTGCGGGTGAGCTCGATGTGCGGCAGCTGGTCGCGACCGACGGGCACCACATTGCCCTTGCAGAACAGGATGTCGCAGGCCTGGTGCACCGGGTAGGTGAGCAGAAGGCCGGTGAGCTCGTGGCCCGAGGCCTCCATCTCGGCCTTGACCGTGGGGTTGCGCGCCAGCTCGGCCTCGGAGACCAGCGACAGGAACGGCAGCATGAGCTGGTTTGCGGCGGGTACGGCGGAGTGCGCGTAGATCATGGTCTTGTCGGGGTCGATGCCGCAGGCAAGGT
The DNA here is from genome assembly GCA_021641225.1 of Collinsella aerofaciens. Taxonomy (GTDB): domain Bacteria; phylum Actinomycetota; class Coriobacteriia; order Coriobacteriales; family Coriobacteriaceae; genus Collinsella; species Collinsella aerofaciens_AJ. The sequence continues at coordinate 5,351 of JAJWXI010000112.1, forward strand.
AGTCCATGACCATGTTGTACACGTTGTCCTGGATGTGCTCGGTCGTATCGCGGTCAGTGATGACTTGGTAGTCGGCGATGAGCACGTTGGTCTTGGCGCCCATGTTCTGCAGCTCAACACGGCCCTTGAGGGTGCCGAAGTAGTGACCCAGGTGCAGACGGCCGGTGGGGCGGTCGCCGGTGAGCATGGTGAACTTCTCGGGCGTTTTGGCCAGGCCCTCGCGAATGGCGTTGCTCTTTTGCAGCGCGACTTCGTAGCTGTTCTCGTTTGGCATGATTGCTCCTAACGTATGCGAATTGGTCAAGATGATAGCGCGTTTATTGAAAGGGGTGGGGCGTAAG
>JAJWXI010000113.1 GCA_021641225.1 Collinsella aerofaciens
TCGCTGGGCTGCGATGGAGCAGATGGCGGCCGGTGCTCACGTGGATCTTGCCGAGCTTTCGACCCACGGCCTCAACGACCTGTGGGATGCCGCAAAGGCGGAGGAGTAAGGCTGCGGGAACGACGGGCTGACACGCCTCATCGTTCCCGCTAAATTTTTCGAAAATCAAGTGTATCCCTCGGCTAACTTAGGGCATAATGCAAAAAGTGCGACATGGCTAACTTACGGAGGCGCACCGACGGTGCGCGGTCAGCCGGTCGCCAAGCATTCAACCCGTTTCCAAGTGAGAGGGAGACAACATGAGCGATATTTTGGACGTCTACGGTCGCGAGGTGCTCGACAGCCGCGGCAATCCCACCGTCGAGGTCGAGGTCGTGCTCGAGGACGGCAGCTTTGGCCGCGCAATGGTGCCTTCGGGTGCTTCGACCGGCGCCTTTGAGGCCTGCGAGCTGCGCGATGGCGACAAGGGCCGCTATCTGGGCAAGGGCGTCTCTCAGGCCGTCGAGCACATCAATAACGAGTGCGCTAACGCCGTCGTGGGCCTCGACGCCTTCGACCAGCGCGCCGTCGATGCCGTGCTGATTGCCGCGGACGGTACCCCCAACAAGACCAAGCTCGGTGCCAACGCCATCCTGGGCGTGTCGCTGGCCGTTGCCCGCGCCGCTGCCGAGTCGGCGGGCCTGTCGCTGTACCAGTACCTGGGCGGCGTCAACGCCCACCTGCTGCCCACGCCCATGATGAACATCCTCAACGGCGGCGTGCATGCCGACAATAACGTCGACTTCCAGGAGTTCATGATCATGCCGGTGGGCGCCCCGAGCTTTGCCGAGGGCCTGCGTTGGTGCGCCGAGGTCTACCACACCCTCAAGGGCGTGCTGCACGAGGCCGGCCTGGGCGGCGGCGTGGGCGACGAGGGCGGCTTTGCGCCCAACCTCAAGACCAATGCCGAGCCGTTCGAGTACATTACCAAGGCCGTCGAGAAGGCTGGCTTTAAGCCCGGCGTCGACTTCATGTACGCCATGGACCCGGCCTCGACCGAGTTCTACAACGCCGAGACCGGCATGTACGAGCTCAAGGGCGAGGGCGTTGAGTACACGAGCGCCCAGATGGTCGATTACTGGGAGAAGCTCGTCGACACCTATCCCATCATCTCCATCGAGGACGGCATGGCCGAGGAGGACTGGGACGGTTGGGTTGAGCTCACCCAGCGCATTGGCAACAAGGTGCAGCTGGTGGGCGACGACCTGTTCGTCACTAACACCAAGCGCCTCAGGAAGGGCATCGAGCTGGGTGCCGCCAACGCGATCCTGGTCAAGGTCAACCAGATCGGCACGCTTACCGAGTCGCTCGAGGCCATCGAGACCGCCAAGGAGGCCGGTTACGCCTGCATCGTGAGCCACCGCTCCGGCGAGACCGAGGACTCCACGATCGCCGACCTGGTCGTGGGCGTCAACGCCGGCCAGATCAAGTCGGGCGCCCCGTGCCGCAGCGACCGTATCGCCAAGTACAACCAGCTCATCCGTATCGAGGACGAGCTCGAGGGCAGCGCGCGCTACGCCGGCAAGACCGCGTTCTACAACATTCGCTAAACGGGCGAATTTGGCGAGGGGGAGGCTGACTCGGTTCCGCCCCGCCTTGGCTGGACGCCGCAAAGCGCCATGGGCGCTGGGCCATATGGCTCAGCGCCTTTTTTATGTCGAGCAAAGGCTGGCGAAGGCGGTGCGGGCGCTCGTGCTATAACTAAAGGACTTAGCGCAAACAAACCTCAACCGCACAAGGCGCACATGGATCAGATTTACGACAACAGGTACTATTCCGCCGGTTCGCGCGAGCCGTCGCCTCGCCGTGCGCGCACGGTGCAGCTCGGTGGGTCCGCCTACGCCGGCGTCGACCGCCCCGCGCAGCGCCCGACAAGTACCTCGCGCCCCAATGCCCAATCAAATACTTCGGCAGATGGACCGGTGCACTCGGCACGTTCGTCGCATGCGTCGCGCCCCTCGACTCAGGCACACGACAAATCGAGCAGACCTTCGAGCCGTCTTTCGGGCTCGGACTTTATGCGCTACGCCAACGACAACGCGATGGTCAAGGCGATCTATGACTTTACGCATGGCTCTCTGCGTCCGCTGTTTATCGGTATCGTGGTGGCGCTGGTGCTCGTGAGCCTGTATTTTCCCGTGCGCGATCTGTACGTGGCAAAGCGTTCGAGCGATATCTTGGCCAAGCAGGTCGAGATTCGCCAGCAATACAATGATGAACTGCAAAAAAGCGTCGACAAGCTGCTCTCGGAGGAGGGTATCAAGGACGCGGCGTCCGAGGACCTGGGCCTGGTGATGCCCGGCGAGAAGAAGATTGACGTGCTGGGCTTGGACGACGATTCGGACTCGTCGTCGAGCAAAAAGTCCTCAAACGCCAAGAAGGCCAGCGAAGTGGCCAAGGAAATCGAAGAAGTCGGCAAGGACGCGCCGTGGTACATCCAGGCGCTCGACATGCTGTTTGGGTTTAACGGCGTCGAGGGTCAGACGGTCGTGTCCAACGGCAAATAGCGCCCGGAGGGGAGCCCGCAATGACAAATTGCAAACGCTATAAGGTGGCCGCGATCGACCTGGGAACGGTGTCGTCGCGACTGGTGTTGGCCCAGGTCGAGGGCGGAGCGATTGTGGAATCGTCCAAGCATACCGAGATTACCGACCTGGGCGAGGGCGTGGACGCGACGGGCCGCTTTTGCGAGGCGGCTGTCGAGCGTGTGCTCGCTGCGTGCCGCATGTTTGTGGACGAGGCCCGTGCCTTTGGGGCCGTGTGCGTCTGCACCACGTGCACGAGTGCCGCGCGCGATGCGTCCAATGCCGCGCTGCTGCTGGACGGCCTGCGCGATCTGGGGCTTGAGCCACAGGTGATTCCGGGCGAGGTCGAGGCGCGCCTGACATTTTTTGGCGTGGCGCACGACTTTGCCGGCGAGCGCATCATCGTCGCGGATTCGGGCGGCGGCTCCACGGAGCTCGCGACGGGCGTATACGCTCCGGAGCGCAGCGTCTTTGCGCTGGAGGGAACGCGCTCGCTGGACATCGGTTGCCGTCGCGTGACGGAGCGCTTTTTCTCCGCGTTGCCGCCCGCGGATGGCGAGCTTGCTGCCGCTGCCGCGTGGGCAGGCGAGCAGTTCGCCGCCTATTTTGAGGGCCTGCCTGTCGACTTTGAGCGCGCCGAACGCTTAGTCGCGGTGGGCGGCACGGTGACTACGCTGGTGGCTCTGGTCCACGAGCTGGAACCGTACGATTCGAGCTTTGTGCACCTACGCGAGCTGTCGCTGGAGCAGGTCTCGGCCGCTATCGAGCGCATGTCTGTGTTGGACGCGGAAGGCATCGCCGCGCTACCGGGTGTACAGCCCAAACGCGCGGGCGTGATCTTGGCTGGTGCCGTGGTGATTCGCGAGCTTATGCGAGCCGGCGGCTACGACACGCTCACCGTAAGCGAGAACAGCCTGCTTGCCGGCATGGCTGCCACCATCAACGAGACTCTCGACGGCGCGACCCCCACCATCGGCTGGACCCCCAGCCTCAGCGCCCTCCAATAAGTTGCGGTGAAATACGGACTAAAATCGCCCTTTCGGGCACCAAACAGTCCCTATTCCACCGCAACTCAACAGCCGGCACCTGGGGACGTTCCTTTCCTGCCGGCAGCTTGGGACAGTCCTTGAGTCGATATAGGTTGGGCCGTCCAAGCGTTTCCCTCGGAAAAGTGGGAGTAAACCACGTTTTTCCATCGAAAAATGTGGGAGTTGGGCATATAAGTTGCGGTGAAATAGTTCCTAAATGTGCTGGTAAACGGCCAAAACAGGAACTATTCCACCGCAACTTCCCAAGGGATCGAGGTAGTCTTTTTGGCCCCGTTCCAAATTAGCTTTTTTGTGGCGGCGCGGGGCGGTGGGACGTCTGCGTATTTGCTGCGCAAATCCGCACCGGCTTCGGTCGCCTGCCGGCGCCCTCGCCGGCTCGCTGCGGACGCTGCGCGTCCGCTTGACGCTCGCCCCCTCGCGGGTTCGAGTCCCACCGGCATTCAAAAGAAACGGGCCCACATCCCAAAGGAACACGGACCCGTAAGTATCATATGGTAGGGGCGGTGGGACTCGAACCCACAATCCTTGCGGCGAGGGATTTTAAGTCCCCTGCGTATGCCAATTCCGCCACGCCCCCGTGAGACTAGAAGTCTAGCACAAGCCGTCCGTTACGCGTTGACGGCCATCGAGTGTTGGCCCGACTTCTCGAGGAACTCTTGGAACTTGGCCTCGTCGCCCTTGTTTTGGTACTGCAGCGCCAGCAGATACTCCAGGCGGCAGCGCTTGACCGGGTCGTCGCCGGCCTCCTTGAGCATGCGCTCCAGCTCGGGAATGTCGTTGTGGCGCTTGAGGATCATCGTGTCGTACATCAGTTGGCATTCGTGTGCGACCGCCTCGGCCTGACCGCCCTCAAAGCCCTTGATCTCGTGCAAAAGTTCCTTAGACTTTTTGCGGTCCTCCTGGCCAACGTAGTAGTTAAAGGCCTTGATTACCAGGTCGACGCGCTGCATCTTGGGCAGGTTGAGTCCCAGCAGCAGGTCGAACATCTCGCTGGCGCGCTCGTGGTCCTCGCGCAGCAGATAGGAGTTCAGACGCAGGTAGTCGCGGTTGTAGCGCGGGTACAGCATGCTGGTGAGTTTGCCGTCGAGCAAACGATCGAACTCGTCCCACTGCTTGGCAGCCATAAGCTGCTGCAGACGCTTGAACGTGGTGCGTTTTTTGACGCTAAAGAACACCGACACGCCGATGCAGATGATAACGACGGCGGTCCAGAGTGTGCGGGAATCGGGCATGTTAGGGTCCTTAGTCGCTCGTAGCGCGAGCGGTATGACAACACGTACTAGATGTATTATACGCAGTGCACAAGCAAACTGGCATAAAAGCTCATCGAGGCTGAGTGCCATCGCTCGCTGCGGTACACTTACCTAAAGTAAACCATGAAGGGAGACACTACCTATGAAGAAGATCGTTTTGGCTTGCGGTGCTGGCGCTGCTACTTCCACGCTTGTTGCCCAGAAGGTCGCCACCCTGCTCGACGCCAACGGTTACGCCGACAAGTACGAGATCGTGCAGTGCGCCATCTCCGAGGCCAAGGACTACTGCGACGAGGGCGCCGACCTGCTGATCGCCACCACCGTTGCCCCTGAGGGCCTCACCTGCCCGTACGTGAGTGGCGTGCCCTTCATGACCGGCATGAACCGCGTCGCTGCTGAGAAGGCCGTTCTCGACGTCATGGCTCAGTAGGCGCTGACTGCATGAGTGAGCAGAACGCCAACCCGGTCGAGCTCTTTGGTATGCGCGTTGCCCATGTGGGCATTAACGCCACCGACCCGGCAGACGCCCTGGAGATCGCGGAGCTGTTCTCGACGATGATGGGGCTGCCCGTTATTGAGACCCCGGTTTCGTACTTTAACGATTCGCTGGTCGAGATCATGAAGCAGAACGGTCGTGGCGCCAAGGGCCACATCGGCTTTGCCGTCAACGACATCGATGCGGCCGAGAAGTGGTTTGCCGAGCGCGGACTCGAGGTCAACGAGGAGTCGCGCGTGCTGCTGCCCGACGGCGGCACCAAGCTCGTGTACTTTAAGCGCGAGTTCGCCGGCTTCGCCGTGCACCTGTGCCGCGAGTAGCGCACA
>JAJWXI010000114.1 GCA_021641225.1 Collinsella aerofaciens
ACCGGCCACGACGGCACCGGCGGGGACGTCCTCGACGCACACGGCGCCGGCGGCAACGACAGCGCCCTTGCCTACGTGCACGCCCTCCAGAACCACGGCGTTGGCGCCGATCATGACATCGTCCTCGATGATGACGGGCGTGGCGCTGGCGGGCTCCACAACGCCTGCCAGCACGGTGCCGGCGCCGATATGGCAGTTCTTGCCCACGGTGGCGCGGCCGCCCAGCACGGCGCCCATATCGATCATGGAACCCTCGCCGATAACGGAGCCGATGTTGATGATGGCGCCCATCATGATGACGGCACAGTCGCCAATCTCGACGCGGTCGCGGATGATCGCGCCCGGCTCGATGCGGGCGTTGATGCCCTTAAGGTCGAGCATGGGCACGGCGGAGTTGCGGCAGTCGTTCTCTACGTCGTAGTAATCGATGGAATCAGCATTGGCGTCCAGGATTGCCTTGAGCTCATCCCAGTCACCAAAGACGGTCTTGCCACGACGACCGCCGTAGACGTGTGCGTCGCCCCAGGCAACCTTCATGCCGGGCTTCTCGCGTACGTACAGCTTGACAGGCGTCTTTTTGGGCGCGGTGGCGATGTAGTTGATAATCTCCTGGGCATCCATCTCGGCTGCGTTACTCATATGCTGTTTCTCCTTTGCGTGGATCCGGTTGATACCTGGTTAGGCGAACATGACCTGGTCGAACGTATAGAAGCCGTGCTCGCGGGTGACGAGCTTCTGCGCGGCTGCCAGGGCGCCGTTGACGAAGATCTGACGGCTCGTGGCGCGATGCGTGAGCGTGACTTCTTCGTCCTGGCCAAAGAAACTCACTTCGTGCACGCCGGCGACAGAGCCACCGCGCAGCGAGTGCATGCCGATCTCCTTGGGGTCGCGCGCTCCGCACATGCCCTCGCGGCCATAGACAGGGTGGTAGCCTACCTCGGGCTCAGCTTCGACGACGGCATCGAGCAGTAGCTTGGCAGTGCCGCTGGGGGCGTCGACCTTTTGGTTATGGTGCGTCTCGACGATTTCGCAGTCAAAGCCGGGCAGCTCGCGTGTGGCCTGTGCTACCAGATGACGCAGGGCTGCGATACCGATGGAGTAATTGCCGGAGTGCATGACGCGGGCGTTCTGACCCAGCTCGCGCAGGCGATCCATCTGATCGGGTGTGTAGCCCGTGGTGCCCGAGACCAACGCGGCGCCCGTGCGCTCGACATAGGCGACGACGGCGTCGAAGGTCACGACGTTCGAGAAGTCGATGATGACGTCGGCTGCCGGGGCGCTCTTGAGCTCGGACAAGTCGAAGCCGATCTGGGCGACGATATCAAAAACGGGCTCTCCAGCGGCGCCGACAACGCCCTCGGCGGTGGTGCGGATGAGCGAGCCCATACGGCCCGTTCCCATAATGACGGTCTTAATCAAGCAGACCAGCTCCCTTCAGAGCATCGGTAAGTTCAGCGCGTGTGTCGTTGGCCATGGGGCACAGCGGCATGCGGTAGTTTGCCTCGATCATACCCATCTGAGCGAGCGCTTCCTTGACGGGGATGGGGTTGACCTCGCTAAAGAGGGCGTTGATGAGCGGCTGACCGGCAATCTGGATATCGCGGGCGCGCTCCACGTCGCCGTCCAGATAAGCGCGGCACATATCGTGCACGAGCTGCGGCTGAACATCGGCCCACACGCTGATGGTGCCCGAGGCGCCCAGGCTCATGAGCGGCACGGTGAGGGCGTCCTCGCCCGAGTACATGCGGAAGTCGTCGGACAGCAGGTGGGCGATCTTGGCCGCGTAGGAGACGTTGCCCGAGGCTTCCTTAATACCCATGATGTTGGGGTGCGCGGCCAAACGCTCTACGTTGCGCTCGCTGATGCCGCAGCCGCAGCGGCCGGGGATGTTGTACAGGATGCAGGGGATGTCCACCGCATCGGCGACGGTCTTGAAGTGCTGGTAGATGCCCTCTTCATTAGACTTGTTGTAGTAGGGGGTAATGAGCAGCAGGCCGTCGGCGCCCAGGCCTTGGTAGGTGAGCGACTTGGTGAGCATGGTTTGCGTGGAGTTGGAGCCCGAGCCGGCGATGACGGGGACGCGTCCTGCAACATGCTTGACCACGGCGGCGACAACGGAGTTGTCCTCGTCATCGGTCATCGTGGCGCTCTCGCCGGTGGTGCCCAGGGTGAGGATGGCGTCGGTGCCGTTTTGCAGGTGGAAATCGATAAGGCGCTCGAGTGCGTCAAAGTCGACGCTGCCGTCCTTTTTAAACGGCGTGACGAGGGCGACGATTGAGCCCTCGAGGTTGCGGATATCCATGTTCTTCTCCTTCGCTTCCGCGATCTGGATGCGCTTATTCCATTGGGCGGCGACGGCCAGGCGCTCGTCCTGGGCGCGACGGCGGGCGCTTTCGGCGCGCGACTTGGCCAGCAACTCACGGCCGCACGGCAGCACGTCGAGCGTGGCAAAGTAATCGACCGGGCGCTCGGCGCGTCGGATGAGGTCGGCCGAGCCATCGGGGCGCAGCAGGACCTCGGCGGAGCGCAGGCGTCCGTTGTAGTTGTAGCCCATGGAGTAGCCATGCGCGCCGGTATCGTGGATCACAAGCAGGTCGCCCATGTCGATATGCGGCAGCGAGCGGTCGATGGCGAACTTATCGTTGTTCTCGCACAAGTTGCCCGTGATGTCATACGTGTTCGTGACCGGTGCTGCGGTCTTGTCGGCGCCACCCGGCTGTCCCATCACCGTAATGTGGTGGTAGGCACCATACATAGCGGGACGAATGAGGTCGACGGCGCTTGCGTCCACGCCGATATAGTCCTTGTAGATCTGCTTTTCGTGGATGGCCTTGGTCACCAGGCAGCCGTAGGGGCCCATCATAAAGCGACCCATCTCGGTGCAAATCGCCACATCGCCCATGCCGGCGGGAACCAGGATCTCGTCGTATGCCGCGTGCACCCCCTCGCCGATGGCGTGAATGTCGTTGGCCTGCTGCTCGGGCAGATAGGGGATGCCGATGCCGCCGGACAGATTGATGAAGGCGACGTGTGCGCCGGTCTCGCGCTCCAGGCGCACGGCAAGCTCAAAGAGGATGCGCGCAAGCTTGGGGTAGTAGTCGTTGGTGACGGTGTTGCTGGCAAGGAATGCGTGGATACCAAAGTCCTCGGCACCCTTGGCCTTGAGCGTGCGGAAGGCCTCGAAGAGCTGCTCGGTGGTCATGCCGTACTTGGAGTCGCCGGGGTTATCCATGATGCCATTGGAGAGCTGGAACAGGCCACCCGGATTAAAGCGGCAGCTGACCGTCTTGGGGATGGGCCCCGCAACGCGCTCAAAGAACTCAATGTGGCTGATGTCATCAAAGTTGACGATGGCGCCCAGCTTGTCGGCGAGCTCAAAGTCGGCCGCCGGCGTGTCGTTGGACGAGAACATGATGTCGTGTCCCGTGATGCCCAGCGAGCGGGCGATCATGAGCTCGGTATAGCTCGAGCAATCGCAGCCGCAGCCGTATTCGTTGAGAATGGAGATGAGCGCCGGGTTGGGGTTGGCCTTGACGGCAAAGTATTCCTTAAAGCCCGGGTTCCATGCAAAGGCGTCGCGCACTTCTTGCATGTTGCGGCGGATGCCCGCCTCGTCGTATAGATGAAACGGCGTGGGGAACTGCTCGACGATATGCTCGAGCGTCTCCTTGTCCACAAACGGCTGCTTGGCCGCATATGCCTCGTTGGGGGTCAATGCCATGTCCCGTAAACCTCGCTATCCAGACGGCGCCATCTGCGCATCGAATCCGCATAGCGTGGACCCAATGTCCGGATAGCGCTCCCGCATTGCTGCAGACAGTCCTGCGGGTGTTTCCCGCAGGCCCACCAGGCTGTTCGTGCCCGAAAAACCCAGTTCGGCGGGTTTCGCCTCCCCGCGGGGTCAAAGCCTGCCGGCTCGCCCGCGGCTCTTCGTGCCCGCGCCTCTATCAAGTGGTAACGACCCTACCACGTTGCACTTTACCAAACAAGAGTATTCGTATATAACGTTTAAAAAATGCAGGGATATGCTGGAAACATGTGTGCCACAATCCTGTATCACAATAAGTTGCAACAGGTGTGCCTCACGAAGGGATTCTCTATGACCGAGCTCCAAGAACTCCGTCGCTATCGCCGCGATCTCCATCGCATTCCGGAGCTCGATTTCGATCTTCCGCAGACTATCGCCTATATCGAGGGCGTGTTGGCGCCGCTCGCTTGCGAGGTGACCCATCCGTGCCCCAGCTGCATCTGCGCTTTCTTCGACGCTGGCGTTGGTGCCGTGCATGCCACGGCGATTCGCGCCGATATGGATGCGCTGCCCATTGCCGAGGCAACGGGGGCAGCGTTCGCTTCGACCCATCCCGGCAAGATGCATGCTTGCGGCCACGATGGACACATGGCCATGGCGCTTGCGGCGGCAACCTTTGTCGACCGTACGATCTGTGAGCGGCCGGGCGCCATTAAGCGCAACGTGCTCTTTGTGTTTCAGCCGGCCGAGGAAACGATCGGTGGCGCCAAGACAGTTTGTGAGAGTGGGGTGTTTGAGCGCTACGGGGCGGACCGCATCTTCGGGTTCCACGTATGGCCCGACCTGCCTGCGAACACGTTGGCGAGCTGCTCCGGTCCGTTGCTGGCGCGTTCGAGTGAGACGCACATTCATATTCACGGAACGAGCATCCATATCGCTAAGACTTATGGCGTTCCGGTCGAGGAGTCGCACGATGCGGCGTTGGCGGCTGCCAAGTTCTTGGTTGCCGAGCGCGAGCTCATGGACGAGTTGGGTGCCGACGAGCCCTGCATTGGTAAGTTCGGTCTGCTGCAGGCCGGCACCGTCTGCAATGCGGTGGCGGGGGAGGCCCATGTCGCCGGCAGCCTGCGCGTGTTTACGGACGATATGTTCGACCGCGCACGCGAAGGCGTGCGCCGCGTGCTGGACGAGGCTTGCGCCGCAACGGGCTGCACGTATGATCTCGACTTCGCCGAGGGCTATCCGCCGGTCGATAACGACCCCGAGCTGTTCGCCCACATTGCGCCGGCTTTGTCCGAGCTGCAGCTGGTGGATGAGCCGCTATTGATTGCCGAGGATTTCGCGTTCTACCAGCGCCATCTGCCGGGCGTGTTCTTCTTGCTGGGCACGGGCGCGCCTGCCGGACAGGATAACCCGAGCGACGCCGAGGGCTGCCCCGCCTATGCCACCAGCGCCCTGCATACGGATACCATGCTCTTCGACGAGGAGATCCTGCTCAAAGGCCTCGATGTCTACAAACGATTGCTTTTGCTTGACTAAGGCGTGAAGGATTATTTGTTCTAGAAAACACGAACAAACGTACGATATAATAGAGATGTAAGTCTATAGAAACGTTTGACGTTACTAACGTAAGGCGATACTATGATAGCATCGTATAAAGATGAGGATACCGAACGCTTTGCCATGGGTGTGCGGGTCAGGAGGTTCGTGCCCTTTGAGCGTGTTGCGTTGAGGAAGATTCGCCAACTGCAGGTTTGTGCTTCGCTTGATGATCTTCGCGTTCCACCGGGCAACCGCCTGGAAGCTTTGAAGGGCGATCGTGCCGGTCAATATAGCATCCGTGTTAACGAGCGCTATCGGGTCTGTTTTGAGTGGAGAC
>JAJWXI010000115.1 GCA_021641225.1 Collinsella aerofaciens
GCGGCATAGGCGGGAAACTCCGATCCCGTATGCCCGCTCGCCGACCCCACGTTGACCACGGATTTGATAGCCGGCACCGGCTTGGCGGCAAGCCCCTCCCCCACAAAGGCGTAGCGTTCGGTCACGTTGATGGTGCCACACAGGTTGGCGGCAATGTCGTCTGCCGAATCCTGCGTACCGGCAACGTTTACGATTACCTGGGGTTCAAGGTCACCTGGAAACGAGTCCGGCTCGCGGACATCAACGATCAGATGGCGGTAGCGCTCGTGTTCGATCGCCGCCGGCAGCAGATCAAAGCCCACGACCTCGTGGCCCTCGTCCAAAAAGCGCTGCACGCACGCGGCTCCGATACCGCCCGAAGCGCCCGTGATCAAAACCCGCATACTTGCTCCTTAGGCGGTTGCGTGGCGCTCGAGGTACTCGGCGCCCACATTCTCGCGCTCCCAGCCACGCACGACCTTGTAGCCCACGGGGCTCAGGAAGACCTCGCACAGCAGCTCGGCGACGGCGCCGGTCAGCGAGCACATAAGGACCTGCACCCAGGTCCAACCAAAGAACGTGTGGCTCACCACAATGGCAAAGACCAGATTGTCGATAAACTGGCCAACACCCGTAGACACATAGGAGCGGAAGGCAAAGCTCGCAAAGTTATTCTTTTTGAGCATGCGGCCGAGCGATTGGTTGAGCGTGGAGTTGACCACGGCAGAAACGAGCATTGCCAGCGAAGAGCCCAGCACCACGTACCAAGTGCCGCCGATGGTGGCGTTAAGGGCGGTGTTGACCTCGATCATACCCGTGTCGTAGTAAGCGCCCCACATGCCGGGCGTGAGCGAGCATGCCCAAAAGCACAGGCTCACAGCCAGGTTGACCAGCAGCGCAAGGATAGAGATTTTGATAGATGCCTTGGCGCCAAAGCGCTTGCAGATCATGTCCTGGCACAAAAACGAAACCCAGCTCACCACAAAGCCGCAATCGAGTGCCAGATATGGCAGGCTGATGAGCTCTTTGTTGGCCAGCAGGTTCATCATGATGACGCTCACGAAAAACAGCGAAACCGTTGCCGCGGGAATGCTCCGCAACAGGACCTTGTAGTCCTCCATGACCTTCTTGATCATTATGTACTCCTTTGGTTTTAGGTTTAACGAGCAGGATATCGGACCCGAACTGCTCGGACGCCCCGGTCTTGAGACGACGGTGGGTATGATAGCCGCTCACACGGCATCAGGCAAGTAAATGGCGCGGCAGCCCCGCAGGGCCACCGCGCCGATGTGTTAAAAGGCCACGTTGCCAAACTCCGACAGGATAAGGTCGGGGTTGTGGTCAGTTGCCCAATCCACGTTCCACGGGCTCGTGAACAGCAGCAGCTTACCGCCGCGCATGTCCTCGACGCGCAGGGTGTCGCGCGTGAGCGAAAGAGCCGGAATGTCAATGGTATCGGGGTCGTTCTGGATCCAGCGAATGTCCGTATAGGGCAGCGGCTGGCGACGAACCTCAACACGGTACTCGGCCTTAAGACGGCGCTCGAGCACCTCAAACTGCAGCACGCCGACCACGCCCACGATGACGCTCTCCATGCCGGCGCCCAGCTCGCGGAAGATCTGAATGGCACCCTCCTGGGCAAGCTCCTCCATACCCTTCACGAACTGTTTGCGCTTGAGCGTATCGACCTGCGTAATGCGGGCGAACATCTCGGGTGCGAACGTCGGGATCTGCGGGTACTGCACATGGCGCTTGCCGGAGCACACGGTGTCACCGATGCTAAAGATGCCCGGGTCGAACAGGCCCACGATATCGCCGGCGTACGCCTCGTCAACGATGGCGCGGTCGTCGGCCATCATCGAGGTGCCCGTGGCCAGCTTGAGCTTGCGGTTGCCCTGCATATGGAAGGCATCCATACCGCGCTCGAACTTGCCCGAGCAGATGCGCACAAAGGCGATGCGGTCGCGGTGGTTCTTGTCCATGTTGGCCTGGATCTTAAACACGAAGCCGCTAAAGTCGTCGCGGCAGGGATCGACCGGCTCGCTGGTGAGCGTGTCGGTGTAGGCGCGCGGCGTCGGGGCCAAGCGCAGGAACTCCTTGAGGAAGGGCTCCACGCCAAAGTTGGTGAGTGCCGAGCCAAAGAACGCCGGGCTCAGCTTGCCGCAGGCCACGGCATCCAGGTCGAGCTCGTCACCGGCGCCATCGAGCAGCTCGATGTCGTCCATCAGGTTCTTGTGGTTTTCCTCGCCGATGAGCTCGTCCATGGAAGGATCGCCCAGCTCGGCCTCGACCTCGGCGACCTTCTTGGTGGCGTTGGCGTGGCCGTCGCCCTCAAAGGCGATGACGCGACGGGTCTGGCGATCGAACACACCGCGGAAGTTGCGGCCGCTGCCGATGGGCCAGTTCATGGGATACGTGTTGATGCCCAGGACGTTCTCGATCTCTTCCATGAGCTCAAACGGATCGCGAGCCTCGTGGTCGAGCTTGTTCACAAAGGTGAAGATGGGGATATGGCGCAGCGTACAGACCTTAAAGAGCTTCTTGGTCTGGGCCTCGACGCCCTTAGCGCCGTCGATGACCATGACCGCGGCGTCGGCGGCCATAAGGGTACGGTAGGTATCCTCCGAGAAGTCCTGGTGGCCGGGGGTATCGAGGATGTTGACGCAAGCACCGTTGTAGGTGAACTGCAGCACCGAGGAGGTAACGGAAATGCCGCGCTCCTTCTCGATGTCCATCCAGTCCGAGACGGCGTGCTTGGCCGAGCTCTTGCCCTTGACCGAACCGGCGGTCTGGATGCTGCCGGTATAGAGCAGCAGCTTCTCGGTAAGCGTGGTCTTACCGGCGTCCGGGTGGCTGATGATCGCGAATGTGCGGCGCGACGAGATTTCATCCGACAGGCTTGCCATGCGGATCCTTTCTTGCATTGAGTGCATTACGTCGATGTAACCGCCCTATTGTAGCCGCGAAACCTCGCCATAGGGCACCTATCAGGACAAATTCATCAGTTAGGGCCCGGGCAGCCGGCCCAATCCGAATTTGTCTCTTGCGTAACTGTGCATAGTGTATATATACTGTGCTTACCGGTTATATACACGTGTAGCCCATCAGCTAAGGAGCCGCTGTGGACATCATCCTATCCAATTCGAGCGACAAGCCCATCTACGAGCAAATAGCCTCGCAAGTCAAAGCCCAGATCCTTTCGGGCGCACTCGCTGCGGGAGCCAAACTCCCCAGCATCCGTGCACTCGCGAGCGATCTTGGTGTGAGTGTCATCACCACCAAGCGCGCTTACGCCGACCTGGAGCAACTCGGCTTTATCTGCACTGTGCAGGGCAAGGGCTGTTTTGTCGCCGAGGGCAACCAAGAGCTCTTGCGCGAAAACCAGCTCTGCCATATCGAAGAGCTACTTGCGAAAGCGGCGAGCCAAGCCGAAGCTCTGGGCGTCACGCGCGGCAAACTACACGAAATGCTCGACCTTGTAGCCCCCGAAACCATGCAGTAACCATCTGCAAGAAAGGCTATGCCATGCAAACCTTGCTAGAACTCAAAGGTGTATCGCGCCGCGTGAGCGACCGCTTTTCGCTACGCGATGTCACGCTTGCCGTAGAGCCCGGCCAGATCGTCGGCTTTGTGGGCGCAAACGGCGCCGGCAAGACAACGACCATTCGCGCCGCGCTCGGGCTTATAAAGCTCGATGCCGGCGAGGTGCACCTGTTTGGGCAGTGCTATGGCGCCGACGCGCCCGACGAGACTCAGCGCCACCTGCGCTCCCGCATCGGCCTCGTCCTGGACACGTGTCCCTTCCCCTCCACGCTCAAGGTGGGCCAGGTCGAGAGGCTCGTAGGCCCGGCATACCCCACGTGGAGCTGCGAAACGTTCGCCGGATTCATCGACCGATTTGGCCTCAATCCCAAGACAAAGGTCAAGGACCTCTCCCGCGGCATGGGCATGAAGCTGCAGCTCGCCTGTGCGCTCAGCCACAATGCCAAGCTGCTCGTTTTGGACGAAGCCACCGCAGGCCTTGATCCCATGGCGCGCGAGGAACTGCTCGACGAGTTGCTTGCCTTTGTCGCCAACGGCCAGCACAGCGTGCTGCTCTCGAGCCACATTACATCCGACCTCGATCGCACTGCCGACCGCGTCATCTGCATCGATAACGGCTCGATTGTGTTTGACCTGCCGCGCGAGGACATTACCGACCGAGCCGGCATCGCCCACTGCACCCAAGCACAGGCGTCCGAGCTCATGGCTTGCGTCGAAGGCGCCCGTGCCGCCCACCACGCCTATAGCGTGGACGTGCTCGTGCCCAACCGTCGCGATGTGCTCGAGGCCTTCCCCGAGATTCCCTGCGACCGGGCAACCATTGATGACTATCTTCGCCTCATGCTGAAAGGGGCTTCGAAATGAAACGCGCCTTTATGTCTGAGCTCGCCATCGTCCGCACGCTTGTCCCGAGCATTGCGGGAGTCGGCCTGTTCATCTTCGTCGTACTGACCCTCGCCAACGCATCGGATGGCGATTCTGGTATGAGCGCCGGCGCCTGCGCGGTCAGTGCCATGTCGCCCATCGTGGTCATGAACTCGCTGGCCGGCTACGACAATCAAAACGGATGGGAGCGCTATCGGGCAACGCTGCCCATCTCGCGCATAGACATCATCTGTGCACGCTACCTGAGCATCATTGTCTTCTCGGCCGTCATGGCGTGCGCCGCCGCGCTTCTGGGCGTCGTCTCCATCCCGCTCTTCAACAGCGCGGGCATGCCCTCGACGGGACAAACCGTCTTTGAGATCGCAATAGCCTCGGCAGCATCGATGCTCATCTCCCTCATGATGGTGTTTTTGGCACAGCCGCTGTTCTTTCGATTTGGACACATGGAGGCGCTGCGCCTTTCCGTCGGCCTGTTCGCCCTGCTCGGATGCCTTGCCATGGCCACGCTGAGCTCCTCCAACCCCATCAGCAACTGGCTCATGTCGATTGCTGGGGCGAATCCCGATCCTGCCGTCCTCGGCTGCCTGTGCGCAGGAATCGCCGTACTGGCCCTCGTGCTATGCGCACTTAGCTGCATCGTCAGCACCAAGGTCTACCGGGCACGCGACCTGTAGGCGGGCGAATCTCGACCCACGCAGATCGCAATCGGCCACAATCGCGCCCCTCAAATCCGTGACAAATGGCATATCCCCGGCCCGTGCGCAACGTTCTATAATCAAAACGTCACGGGCCTCGGCCCAATTTCGATCATCCAAGGGGATGTCTTTTTGGTCATTGTTCTTTAGGGAACGGTCAATCGCATACAAATTGAAAACGGCCGTCTTGCGGCCGTGGTTTGTTGCGCCGTTCCGCCTCCGTCATCTGCCACATATGCACCTGATAGGAAAGAACAATGAACTCTGCGAATTCTCAATCCTTCCCAAAAGCCACGAGCTTCGCCGCGGCACTCGTACGCTCTAAGATTATGGGGCCGAACCCCCTCAAGCTCTGCGAAGAACTCCTTTGCGGTGCGAATATCCCACGCGGCGCCCGCGTCTGCGACCTTGGGTCGGGCACCGGCATTACCAGCGCCCTGCTTGCCCGCGAATACGGATTTGACACCTACGCCGTCGATCTGTGGAGCGACCC
>JAJWXI010000116.1 GCA_021641225.1 Collinsella aerofaciens
GCTTTACCTTGGCCGCTGCCTCGACAAACGACTTCCACAGGTTAAAGTCGGTAGCGAGCGTCTTCCACGTGTACTCGGGATGCCATTGCACGCCCAAGCAGAATGGCTGGCCTTCGACCTCGATGCACTCGGGAACGCCGTCGGTTGCCTTGGCGACCAAACGCGTGCTCTTACCCAGACGATCGACGCAGCAGTGGTGTGCGGAGTTGGTTTGGATCAGCCTGTGTCCGCCAACCGCGCGGTCGAGCAGCGAGCCCGGCACGACCTCGACGGGATGCACGGGGTCGTTGAGCACGTGGGTATGGCGCCACTGCGTGCGGCCCTCGCGAGCGCCCAGGCTCGGCACGTCCATGCACAGGGTGCCGCCAGTGGCGACGTTGAGCAACTGCGTGCCACGGCAAGTGGTAAAGAGCGGCTTTTTGGCGCGGAGCACCTCGCCGACCAGCTTAAACTCAAAGCTATCGCGGATCTCGCAGCAGAGGGTGGGGTCGTAGGGTCGATCATCGCCCCAGCGTTTGGGGTTGACATCCGGGCCGCCGGGAATAGCGATACCGTCGGCGATATCGACGTAATGGCGGATGACCTCAATATCCTCGGTGATGGACATCTGCAGCGGCAGGCCGCCGGCGGCAAGGATGGCATCGACAAAGACACTTGCGATTTCCTCGTTGGGGGAGAGCGTCTCGCTTAAAAACGGCTTCGCCTCTTCCCAGCGCGGCGCGACGAGGATGAGCGGGCGGTCGGCGGGATCGACGTCGACGTGCGGGGTGTATGACGATGAAGTGCGAGTTCCGATCATAGGTGTTGCTTTCGAGTTTGGATGGTCATGGCGAGCAGATATGGCAATTGGGTTAGTGGCCCTTGATGGAGTTGAGGAAGTCCTGGGCGCGCTTGGTCTGGGGGTGGTCGAAGAACTCATCGGGCGTGCCGGTTTCCACGATCTGGCCGTCGGCCATAAACACGACGCGGTCGGCTACGCGGCGGGCGAAGTTCATCTCGTGCGTAATGACGATCATCGTCATGCCCTGCTGCGCCAAGCGCACCATGACCTCGAGCACCTCATTGATCATCTCGGGGTCAAGGGCACTCGTGGGCTCATCGAAGAGCATGGCCTTGGGCTGCATGGCAAGAGAACGGGCGATGGCCACGCGCTGCTGCTGGCCGCCCGAAAGCTGTGCGGGCACCTTATCGGCCTGCTCGGCAACGCCTACGCGGCTCAGCAGGTCCATGGCGCGCTCGCGGGCTTCGTCCTTGGAGACGCCCAGCACGTCGACCGGTCCCAGCATGACGTTCTGCAGCACCGTCATATGTGCGAACAGGTTGAACTGCTGAAACACCATGCCCAGCTCGGCGCGCATGCGGGCAAGATCCTTGCCTTCCTGCGGCAGGGGCTCGCCCTCGATGAGAATCTCGCCCGAGTCGACGGTCTCCAAGCGGTTGATGGTGCGGCACATGGTCGACTTGCCCGAGCCCGAGGGACCGATCACGACGACGACCTCGCCACGGTCGACCGAGAGATTGATGTCGTTGAGGACGTGCAGATCGCCGTAGTGCTTATCGACGTGTCTGAGCTCGATCAGCGGCTGATTGCCGGTGGAAGAGGTGCTCTGTGCCATGGTGCTCGGCTCCTTATGACTCGAAATGGTAAAGCGTTAGCGGATGATGGTCGCGCCGGTTTTGTGCGAAACGTAGACAGCGGCCTTGTTGATCGCGACGTTGATGAGGATGTAGATAACCGCGATCACCAGATAGACCGACACGAGGGCGTCGTAGTTGGTAATGAGCACGCGGGCATTTTGCATGAGGTCGGGGTAGCTCACCACGTAGGCGACGGTGGTGTCTTTGACTACGACTACAAGCTGTGAAATCAACGACGGAATGATAAATCGAATAGCCTGCGGTAACACGATTTTAAAGGTGATTTTAGCCTTGGAGAGGCCGAGTGCCTGGGCGGCCTCGACCTGACCGCGCGGCACGGCGTTGACGCCGGCACGGAAGATCTCGGCCAGTACGCCGGCCGCAGCGAGCGCGACGGGAAGCGTGAGCATCCAAAACGACGGCAGTGCGATCTTGTACTGGGGCAGCACCAAAAAGAAGAAGTAGATGAACAAAAGGCTCGGCACGCCACGGAAGAAATCGGTGAGCACGCGGCAGACCAGCTGCAGCGGCTTAATGTCGCTGGTGCGGCCGAGCATAAGGGCTAAGCCCAGTACCAGCGCAATGACGCCGGCGGTGAGTGCGACTTTAACGGTGCCCTCAAAACCGGCAAGCAGGAACTTCCAGGTGGTGAGGTGCGTAAAGAAGTACCAGTAATGGACCGAAAGCTGGCCGGTCACGTAAAAGCGCTGCAGTACCAGAGCGATGAGCGCGGCCACGGCAACAAGTGAGATGGCGGTGCCGACGCGAATCTTGGCGCGCATCTTGGGGCCGGGAGCCTCGTAGAGCGCATCGCGCATGGTAAGTGCAGGGGAGGAATGTTTACTCATCGGAGGATCCTCACCTTCTTATCGATGTAGTTGCCAATGTGGCTCACCACAAAGGCCGTGCCCAGGTAGCCAAGCGCCGAGATAAAGAACGCGGCGACGCCGCCGAGCGAGCGCGTGTTGATGTAGCTCACCACGCCGGTGAGCTCCTGCGGTTTAAGCGGTACCTGACTGCCGAGCGCGGTGGTGAGCATGACGGCGATAAAGAGGTTGGTCATGGGCAGCACGCTCGAGCGCAGCGCCTGCGGAATCACGATCTTGGCGAGGATACGGTTGAAGCTCATGCCGAGCGAACGGGCGGCTTCTACCTGACCGACGCCGACGGTGTTGATGCCGCTCATAAAGTTCTCGGAGCCAAAGGCAGAACCCAAGAGCACTGTGGCGACGATGACGCAGGTGCGGTAGGGCAGGACGACCTTGAGCGGCGGCAGCGCGTAGACGACGATAATGAGCAGCGCGATGCCGGGGATGTTACGGAAGACCTGGACATACAGGTCGCCAAAGACGCGCAGCGGCTTGAGCGGCGACACGCGCATCACGGTGACGGCGACGGCCAGCACCATGGCGATGGCAAACGACTCAAGCGTCATGCCCCAGGTTGCTAGCAGCGCGTCGATATAGTTCTGGCCATAGAGCGACCAGAGCTCGGAGAGACTCATGCGGACCTCCCGCCGATAAGGAAAGGGGCTCCCGTGTGTACGGAAGCCCCGACAACTCAGTGAGGAAACAGTTTAGCGCAATAAAGCGCACCATGCGTTTCCATATGGTTTCGTTGCGGCCGTTACCAGGCTCGCTGTCTAGGCGCCGATCTCGGGTAGCTCGGGAACATTGGTGTCGCCCGTACGGTCGCCAATGCAGATCTGCCACAGCTTGGTCCAGGTGCCGTCATCCTCGATCTTCTTAAGGAAGTCGTTGACAAAGGCGACGCCGTCGGAATCGAGCGGCAGGCCGATGCCATAGGGCTCCTTGCTGCCGAAGGGCTTGCCGGCAATCTTGTACTTGCCGGGCTCGCGGACCAGGGCGCTCTGCTGCATGTTGTTGTCGATGACGTAGGCGTCAACACGACCCTGCTGGAGTGCCTGGCGGGCCTCCTCGTCGGTCTTGAACTCCTGCTGGCTGGCCTTGGGAGCGAACTCCTCCAGGATGGCGGGGCCGTTGGAGCCGGACTGGACGGCGACGTTCTTGTCGGCCAGGTCGTCGACGCTCTTGATGTCGTCGTTATCGGCGAGCACCAGGATGGCCTGCTGGGTGTAGTAGTAGGGACCGGCGAAGGAGACGAGCTTCTTGCGCTCATCGGTGATGGTGTAGGTGGCAAAGACAGCGTCGACCTGGTCGTTCTGCAGGACGGACTCGCGCGTGTCCGAGGTCACCTGGGTGATCTCGACCTTGTTCTCGCCCAGAATGTAGTTGGACAGGAGCTGTGCGATGCCGGCATCGAAGCCACGGGTCTGACCGTCTTTCTCGTTGAGGAGGGAGAAAAGCGTAGAGGTCTGAACGCCACCGATCTTAAAGACGCCGGCGTCCTTGACGGCCGTAGCCCAGGTGCTGGCGGCGATGGCATCGTCATCGGCCTTGGGGCCGTTGTCGACGAGCTTGTCGAACGCCTTGGCGTCGAGCGTGGTGGAAGCCTCGGTATCTTCGGAGCTCTTGGAGGAGCCGGCGGCGGAACCCTTGTCGGCCTCGGCGCTGGTGTCGGAGCAGCCGGCAAGACCAAGGCCGGCGACGGTTGCGAAGGTGGCGGCAACGAAGCCGCGGCGGTCGAGAACGACCTGCTGGGAGAGGTTCTTGCTCATAGGAGAACACCTTTCTCAATAAAATCCCTAGCGGTTGAGTAGAGTTATACCCTATCGCGCTCAAATGGGTCAACACGAAATAACTCAGAAACATACTTGTCTTATAGGTTATTCTACCTACCAAAAAGGGACAGGTTTATTTTGGTAGGTTTTATCTGGGAAAACGTCGGTTATTACTGCTGAGACGGCGTTTCTCGGACGGCGTGGTCGCTCGCGGCGGTCGCTATAATGGCGGCAACGCGACACATATATAAGTAAGGAGATCGCGTATGAACGGCTATTCGTTTTTCGCGCCGACCAAGGTGCTGTTTGGCGCGGGCAAGTTGGGCGAGCTGGGCGCGCAGAAGCTGCCCGGCATCAAAGCGCTTATCGTTACCACCGGCGGCAACTCGGTCAAGCGTTTTGGATATCTGGGACGTTTGGAGGCCGAGCTCGATCGCGCCGGCGTGGCGCATGAGCTGTTCGATCGCATTGAGCCCAATCCGCTGCGCGAGACCGTCAACGCAGGCGGCTGGATGGCGCACACCCATGGATGCGACTTTGTGCTGGCGCTCGGCGGAGGTTCGGTCATGGACGGCAGCAAGGGCATCTGCGCGGTGGCGGCCAACCCGCATACCGATGCCGAGGGCAACGAATGTCCCGGTGACATTTGGGATTTTGTGAATGGCGGCACCGCACTCGGGCTGCCTATCCCTAACGATCCGCTGCCGCTGGTGTGCGTGACCACCACGGCGGGTACCGGCTCCGAGGTCGATGCGGGCGGTGTCCTGTCCTGCGAGGACAATGACGAGAAGCTTCGCCTGGGCGATCCGCGCCTGTTTCCGGTGCTTTCGGTCGTCGATCCCGAGCTCATGGTGAGCGTCCCGGCGCGTCTGACCTCCTATCAGGGATTCGACGCCCTGTTCCATTGCGTTGAGTGCTACATCTCAAATACCAACACGCCCATGGGTGACATGGTTTGCCGCGAGGGTATCCGCCGTGCTGCAGCCGCGTTGCCTACGTGCGTCAATAATGGCGATGACCTGGAGGCGCGCTCGAGTCTTGCGTTTGCCAACACGCTCGGCGGCTATGCCATGGATGCCTCGGGCACCACGGGCTCGCACGGCCTTGAACATGGCATGAGCGCGCATCATCACGACCTGCCGCACGGCGCCGGACTCATCATGATTGCCCGTGCCTACCACACGTGGATGATCGATCACGGCGCCGCGCCCGAGCGCTATATCGACATGGCACGCCTGCTGGGGACTGCCGAGGCGCGTGACCCGCACGATTTTGTCGCTGCGCTCACGCGTCCGATGGAAGC
>JAJWXI010000117.1 GCA_021641225.1 Collinsella aerofaciens
GTGCTCCAGATTGTTCATGGTCGGCAGCAAAAAGGCGGCCGTCTTGCCGGTGCCGGTCTGAGCGGCGGCAAGCAGGTCGCGGCCTTCGAGCACCACGGGGATTGAGCCGGCCTGCACGGGCGTCGGCGCCGTGTAGCCCAGGTTCTCGATAGCACGAAGTATCTCGTCCGAAAGTCCCAGCTCGTCAAAGGCGGGCAGGCTCTCGGTAGCGGACTCGACGGCCTGGGCAGCATTGGCCTCATCGGCCGCATCGAAGGCAGCCTGGGTCATGGCCTCGCGGGCCTCGTCCAGGATCTCGGCGTCGGTGACGTCGGACACAGAATTACGCATATGTTGTTGTTCCTTATCTGCACGCGCAATGGGCACGGCATGCGGCCGCGCGGGCGTGCTTGGTAGTGCGCTAATACATACAAAAACGGGTGCGCACAGAGAGGACGTTGCTCAGCACGCTGGCGATCGCTTTGGCAGCCCTATCACGCGCCGTCCAGACGCAGCAGCTCTAAGCGATGGAGCAGATTCGCCGCGGGTTAGTATACCCGTACTCCGTATGCCCCCACGTAAACCACAGATGACGGAGCAGGTCTGGGCCAATTGTCTCAATCTGTAACAATTACGGAGCAAAACCGGGCCCAAATGTTACAGAACAAGACAGAGTGGGATTTCCGTCCAGTCCAAACCAAATCTCTCGCTCTTCCTGCAATTTCGAACATGTGGCCTATAATGTTGCTTTGGTTACGCTACATATTGCGCAGCCATTTAATACGTCGCCCACCGGGGGCCATTAATTCCCATCGCCTTATTGGCTAGGAAGCAATCAAAGGAGGTATCCGTGGCAGCAGAGACACCTTGCTCGGTCCTCTATAACGATATTCGCTCGTTCGGCGGTCTTAGACATCTCGAGATCGCCCGAATGCTCATCAATGGAAACTCTTATCTCGGCAGTACCCTGCTCGAGAAATGCTCTTCCAACCGCTCGTATCTCACCCGTTACATCGTCCATCGCGAGCCTGACCAGTGCGCGCCCGCCATCTACAGCGACTTTGCCGTCACCACGCTCAATCTTTCCGCGGCAATCTGCAGCAAGCTCGGCGGCGGCGAGTCCGCCTATCAGGCAATCGCCGAGCACTATCGCGGCCCGGCCGCCAACGAAATGATGTCGGCTCTCGCCAGCTACAAGCTGGACAGCCGCCTATATGCAAATGCCCTCAATCACATCGACAACTTTGACGGCAATGCCGTGCGCGAGAAGAGTACGCTTTACCTTATGCTCTTTGTGGCAACGGGGGCGCTCGCTGACCCCATCCAAGGCGTGGCCACCGTCGAGCGCTTTTGCGACAGCAAGACAGGCGGGCACTTTGGCACCACCGAAACTACCGTCGGACGTGGCTTTATGAGCAGCCTGGAGCAGCCGCGCACTGTCGCCCTCAACCTCGGTCTGCTCAGAACCCATGCCGACAACTGCGCCGACATGCAAATCCATCCCCTCACACGCGATCCGCGCGGCACGGTAATTGGGTCCTTGCCCAAAACCTCGCCCAGCATCACCGATGTGGGCGCCGACGCATCGCGCGAGCATCTCCGCATTTGGCTCGAAGGCGGACACTGGTACGCCCAGGGCCTTGGGTCGACCAACGGCACCGTCCTCGAATCGGGCGCGGGCGACGGCGATATCGTAATCGAGCCGCCGCGCGACCAACGCGAGCCCGGCAAAGTCTATCCCCCGGTGGAAATCGAAAACAGCGACAGGCTCCATCTGGGTCTCTACACGACATTCCTTGTCATTGTGGACTAGCGCGGACGGCGATCGAAAGACGGTCGCCGTCCGTCTTTCGTCTTCTACCTTCTGCGTCGTAAACGACAATACTCAGCGGTATACGTGGGCAGTGTGGCTATCATGGTACTTTACAGATATCCACACTGCCCACGTATACGCGCAGCAACCCATGCTAGACAAAGGAACGCCATGGATACTACCGATAGCGCCTATGGCGACAAACTCATCCGTCTTGACACGTTCGACACCGCCGTGGCGGTCGACCCCAGCGCCGAGGACGACGCCAAGCGTCGGTTTATGACGCTTATTCTCCAGACGGCCCACCGCAACAACGGCAACATCGGGCACGTGCTGCGCGCGACCAACACGAGCGGCGAGGTCTTTGCCGTCAAGCTACTCAAGGACAACGCCATCCTTTCCGACCAGACGCCCGACCGCTCCGCCGAGCAATCGGCCGCGCATCTGGCCAACACTGCCGCGCTGTTCGAGGAATACCGTCATCTGTGTACCGTCTCGCACCTGCGCGGATTTCCGCGCGTCTATGGCTACGGATCGTGCGAGGACGACCCGCTTATCCTCATGGAGTGGGTCGAGGGCACCTCGCTCAAACAGGCGCTGCCCTTGCTTCCGCACGACGCCTCGGGCGGGCTGACCACCCAGATGGTCGCCGCCGTCGGAAACGCCGTGCTTCGTGCGCTCTTGATGACCCAAGGCCTTGTGAATCCGGTCGTCCATCGCGACCTGTCGCCTGCCAATATCATGTTCCGCACCACCAGCCGAACGCTCGAGCAACAGATTGCCGATTGCTCCTTTGACCCCTGCCTCATCGACATGGGCTCCGCGACCATGGCCCTCGGCGACGACACGATCACCCGGCGCGCCGACATCTGGCGCTTTGCCACGCCCGCATACGCCGCGCCCGAAATGCTCACGCAGGATATCGAAGGCATCGCGGCCCTTCGCCGCTCGCCCGCGATTGACGTCTATGCGCTTTCGAGCATTCTGTACCAGCTCTACAGCGGTCGCAAGCCATTCGATGTCGAGTCGACGGGTGCCGCGGCGACCGGCTCGTTCTACCTCATAAAGACCAAGACCAAGCCGGCGCCGCTCGAGCCACGCTGCGAGGGCGACAAGGCGCTTGTCCAGATCATCATGAAAGGCATCTCGGTCGAACAGGGCGATCGCCCTACCGAGCAGCAGATGCTCGAGGTGCTCTCGACGTACCTCCCCGCTGCAGAATCAGAGGACCGCGAGGGCGCAGGAGACGAGGCCGCAATTGATATCGATTCTGGCACGCACCTTAAGGTCGACGTCGCCGGCGAGCGCGCACGAGAGATCCTGGAGCAGGCCCGTCACGATGCTATGACCCGCCGCCGCTTTGTCATCGGCGGCGTCGTTGCAGCCGTTGCGGGGCTCGGCGTTATCGGGGCGGCAACCCATGGCTTTGGCATCCCCGACTACCTGGACGGCATCCGCGATTCGCTTGACGACTACACCTGGGATCAGCTGCAGGAGATTTCGCTCAAGATAAAGGCCGCCGAGACCCGTAGCGAGGCACGCGAGATTGCCAAGCGCTACCACCTGCTCGACACTGATGGGCATATCCCCTATCCGTGCACCAAGCGTGTGAAGCTCGCCAACGGGCTGGAGGTCGGCGCGCAGCTTGTGGGCATCCGTCACGATGAGCTTCTGGACGGGACGGGCAAGGCCGGGCTGACGTTTATGTTCGACGCGGGTATTGCCGAGCGCGATGCTGCGACTGAACCGCCGAGCGCCGGCTGGGCAGATTGCGAGCTGCGAGAATGGCTCGACGGCGACGGCCTTAAGCTGCTGCCCAACGAGTTGCGCGCGCTCATCAAGTCTGTCAAAAAGATCTCGAATAACGTTGGCGCCGCCAGAAGCGCTTCGTGTCTGAGCGAGTTGCCCGCAACCCTTTGGCTGCCCGCCATGGTCGAGCTGTGCGGTACGCAACCGCCCGATTCGTTTGCCAAGGACTTTCACTACCTGGCCGACATCTATAACGGCGAGGGCAAGGAGTACCAACTCTTCCGCGAGCTCAAGGTGAGTCCGTATTCCACGAACGAGACGTTGGTTCGCCAGTGGAAGGGCAAGGACACCTGTTGGTGGGAGCGCACGGTGAGCCCCGACACATCGGAGAGCGAAGGCACGCTCTATATGAACCGCGTGGGGCACGACGGCGACGTCTTTACGTACGCAACGCCTGCGGAAAAGCCAAACAAGCTAACCTGTGTGATCCCCGGGTTCTGTATCTAGGCGGCGGGCGTCTTGCCGTGACGGGACCCCTCCCCGTCAATTGTCTCGATCTGTAACACTAACTCGGCAGATACAGGTCTAGATGTTACAGAACGAGACATTTGAGTTGACCGCGGTCGGTCTGTCTCGATCTGTAACAGTTAGAGGTCATATTTGGTGCTAGATGTTACAGAACGAGACATTGAGTTTCCTGCCAACTGTTTGTCTTGATCTGTAACAAATACTCGGTAAAACGGGGCCTAGATGTTACAGATCGAGACGTTAGTTTTCGGCCGATTTCTATGTGTTGGTCTGTAACAGTTAGAGGTCATTTTCCCTGCTAGATGTTACAGATTGAGATGATTGGTTGGGACGGTCCATCAGCCAACCAACTACCCTCATCTGTAGCGAAATGTCATATATTTCTTTCTGTACTGAACACCCCCAGGGGGTATGGGTGTATAGTATCAGCTGGTTAACATTTCCGACACTACGTCACAGAAAGGAGAAGCCATGGCTCAAGATAAATTCGATGTGGGTGGCATGACATGCGCCGCCTGTCAGGCGCACGTGGACCGTGCCGTGAGCAAGCTCGACGGCGTCCAAAGCGTCGCGGTCAACCTGCTCGCCGGTTCCATGATGGTCGACTACGACCCCACGCAGGTCTCCCCCGACGATATCTGCACCGCCGTCGACCGCGCGGGCTACTCGGCCTCGCCCGTCGATGTGGGCACCGGTGCCGCCGGCTCAAACGGCAGTGCGCAAGCCAGGTCCGGCGCCGCCCATATGGAGTCGCCTACCAAAAAGCTGGAGGCCGCCGCCTCCGCCATGCGCACCCGCCTCATCGTCTCGATCGTATTCCTCATCCCACTGTTCTACATAGGCATGGGGCACATGCTTGGCTGGCCGCTACCCGGCATTTTCACCGACCATACCCACAGCATGACGCTCGCGCTCACCGAGCTCGTCCTGCTCATCCCCATCGTCTACGTCAACGACGCGTACTTTATCAACGGCTTTAAGTCGCTCGTGCACGGCGCGCCCACCATGGACGCGCTCATCGCAGTCGGAGCCACTGCATCCATTGCCTGGTCGTTCTACGCCATGTTTATCATGGCCGACCAGCTGGCCGCCGGGCAGGTGCACGAGGCCATGATGACGGGCATGGACAACCTGTATTTTGAGAGCGCCGGCACGATTCTGTCGCTCGTCACCGTGGGCAAGTACCTCGAGACGCGCAGCAAGTCCAAGACCGGCGGTGCGATCGAGGCGCTGATCGACCTGGCGCCCAAGACCGCGACCGTCGTGGCCGAGGACGGTACCGAGACCACCGTCGACGTCGATGCCATCCTGCCCGGCCAGGTACTGCGCGTGCGCCCCGGCGAGTCCATCCCCGTCGATGGCGTGGTGCTCGAGGGTGCCTCGGCCGTGGACGAAAGCGCGCTTACCGGCGAGTCCATCCCCGTGGAAAAGACTGCCGGCGACACCGTCAACGCCGCCACAGTCAACCGCACAGGAT
>JAJWXI010000118.1 GCA_021641225.1 Collinsella aerofaciens
CGCCCGGGCGCTATATCTACATGGCGCGCCTGATGCGTAATGCCGCCGCGAACGATCCGCACGATTTTCTGGTTGAGCTTACTCGCCTGATGGAGGCTTGCCATGTGGCAGACCTCGCCATGAGCGAGTGGGGGATTACGGTCGAAGAGCTGCCGGCCATCGCACACAACGCTCTGACGACCAACGGCGTCCTGTTTAGCCACGACCCCGTGACGCTGACCGTCCCCGACGTCGTCGAAATCCTCAAGCAAAGCTACCGCTAGTTGCCTTGCTACTTTGTCTCAATCTGTAACATCTGCAGCCATTTTTGCCGAGTAACTGTTACAGATTGAGATTTTCTCTTCAGGGGAATTCGAATGTCTCAATCTGTAACATCTGGACGGACAAAAGATCTCTATCTGTTACAGATTGAGACAAAGGTCAGGGGCAAAGACGGTTTGTCTAGATCTGTAACAGTTAGACGGGAATTCGGGCCATAGATGTTACAGATTGAGATAATCGCGCCGCGAAAATAAAAACCTCCGCAGGGGTGCTTCCCTTGCGGAGGTTTTTTACTCGTTCAGTAGCCTTACGGCTTCAGCGGCCATGTTCTCGACCGTCATGCCGTTCTGCGCGAGCAGTTCGTTGGGGTCGTAACGGTCGGGGAAACCCTTGGCGATGCCAAAGGTGCGGGTGCGCAGCGGCGTGCAGGCCAAATAACATGCGACGCGCTCGCCCCAGCCGCCGTCCAAGATGCCGTCCTCGAGAGTGACGACAACGCGATGCTCGGCGGCAAGGCTGTCGAGGAACTCACGGTCGAGCTCAGTTGCATAGCGCGGGTTGACGAGCGTGGCCTCGATGCCGTACTCGGCAGCCAAACGGTTTGCTACGCGCTCGCCCAGCTCAAAGAAATCGCCGAGCGCGAGCACGGCCACGTCGCGGCCCTGGCGCACCACGTTGTAACGAACGGCGCCGTAATCGGCGTCCTCGGCAGGCGCCAAGTCGGGACGGCTTACCAGACCAATGCCCGGCACGCGAATTGCCACGGGGTGCTCGCGGTGATCGAGCGACCAGCTCAGCATGGACAGATATTCCTCCATGCAGGCCGGCGCCAGGTAACGCATGTTGGGAAGAGCGCCCAGCATGGAAATATCAAAGAACGAAAGATGCGTCTCGGACGTGGTACCAAAGATCGACGCGCCAAATACCAGGATGGTCGCCGGGGCGTCGTTGAGGCACAGGTCGTGCCACAGCTCGTCATAGGCGCGCTGCAAAAACGTGCCGTACACGCCAAAGACCGGCTTGGCGCCCGAGCGGGCGAGTGCGGTGGCAAAGGTGACGGCGTGTTCCTCGGCAATGCCAACATCGACAAACTGCTTACCGGCGGCAGCGCGGAGCTCGGGCGTAAAGCCCATGATGTAGGGCGTGGCGGCCGTGATGCCAACGACCTGCGGGTCGCGCGCGATCGCGGCGCTCAGGGCCTCACCCGTAATGTCGGCATAGGTGCGCGGCGCGGGCTCGCTCGGATGGCCCGGGCAGAGCTTGCGGCCGGTCGCCATGTCAAAGGGGCCAACGTGATGCCAGCGCTCGGGGTCGCTCTGGGCCGGCTCAAAGCCCTTGCCCTTGGCGGTGGAGACGTGCAGCACGATGGGATGATCGATATCGCGCAGTTCCTGCAATGCGTCGACCAGGGCCAACACATCGTTACCGGCGTCCAGATAGCGGTAGTCGAGCCCCATCGCGCGGAAAACGTTGCGCTCACAGGTACCGTTGCTGGCGCGCAGCTCGGCCAGATTGCGATAGAGGCCACCGTGGTTTTCGGCGATGGACTGGTCGTTATCGTTGACGATAATGATCAAGTTGCTGTCGAGCTCGGCGGCATTGTTAAAGCCCTCAAACGCCAGACCGCCCGAAAGCGAGCCGTCGCCAATGATGGTGATGACGTTGTACGCATCGCCCGCCAGGTCACGAGCGTGCGCCAAGCCGCAGCCCAGGCTCACCGATGTGGAGGTGTGGCCCATGGCGAACAGGTCGTGTTCGGACTCGTCGGGATTGGCAAAGCCAGAGGCCTCGCCGTAGCGTGCCGGGTCGATATAAGTGTACGCGCGCCCAGTCAGCGCCTTGTGGGCATAGGTCTGGTGTGACACGTCAAAGACAATTTTGTCGGTGGGGGAGTTAAACACGCGATGGAGCGCGACCGTAAGCTCAACGACGCCCAGGTTGGGGGCAACGTGCCCGCCGACGGCGGCGGAGCTTTCGAGGATGGCGTGGCGGATCTCGCCGCAGAGCAGCGGAAGCTCGGCGCGATCGAGAGCCTTGACGTCCTCGGGCGTTGTCGTTTGCGTAAGCAGCATCGTTGTGGGTTACTCCATGCGAATCGAGCGCCGGCGCTCCCTCGGCCGGCACAATTGCACAAGACAGTCTCGCACATTTTGGCGTTTGATATGTGACGGCGGCGCGGTAATTCGCCAACTGGTGGGGCAAAACGTTTTGTCCGATGCCATACTGGTAAATTCGATGATGATTTTATTCAATGTGTGCAGGCCGTGGCTTGCCGCCGTGAGCCGCTGGAAGGAGGCAGCATGTCCGATACCGTTCGTGCCGAGAAAATCGCGCGCGAGGTCGACGATGCCGCCCGTCAGCTTGCCCAGACGGGCCGCTTGGGCCTGACGCATGAGTTTATCCAACATGGCGATGTGACGGTCTATACGCATGTGACCTCGGTAGCGCGGGCAAGTCTGTCCTTTGCCGAGCGCTTGGGCCGTGCTGGCATTTCGATCGACCGCGCCTCGCTGCTGCGCGGGGCCCTGCTGCACGATTACTTTCTCTACGATTGGCATGACCCCGACCCGAGCCATCGACTGCACGGATTTCGGCATCCGTTTTTTGCCCTGGCGCGTGCCGAGGAAGATTTTGAGCTGACGTCGCGCGAGCGGAATATCATCGCGCGCCATATGTTTCCGCTGGTGCCGGTGCCACCGACGTGTCGTGAGGCATGGATTGTGTGCCTGGCGGATAAATGGTGCGCACTGCGCGAGACGATTGCCGGCCGTCTGCCGCGCAAAGGCGGTGCGAACGATTTGAACGAGGGCTCGAGTGACGGCTCGAGCAAAGAATCGAACGAAAAGAGGAGTGGGTAGACGGTGGGAACCGCGATCGACATGGCATTTGACGGCGCGACGCTTGCCGCCTGTCCGCTCTCGGCGCTGGTACTCTCGTTTGCCTTCTACGGTTTTTGCGGCTGGGTATGGGAGTCGACAGTCTGCGCCATGCTCAACCACGGACGCTTTGCCAACAGCGGCTTTTTGCTAGGGCCGTGTTGTCCCATCTACGGTGCGGGCGGCATCGCGTGCTGGTTGCTGCTGCGTGGAATCCCAGACGCCTCGAGCCAGTTTGTCGCTGCCGCGCTCGTATGCAGCGTGATCGAATATAGCGTGGGCGTGCTGTTGGAAAAAACGACGGGTGCCCGGTTTTGGGATTACTCGCATCTGCCGTTTAACCTGCACGGACGCATCTGCCTGTACTGGGCCTGTGCGTTTGGCCTGGGTGCGCTGTGCATTTGTCGTCTGGTGGAGCCGGCGCTGCTGGGGCTGCTCGGCCATCTGCCGGTGTTGATCGTGCGGCTGGCGGCCTTTGCCGTTGCCGTTGCGATGATCGTGGACGCGTTGTGCTCGCTGGCGAGCTGGCGCCGTCTGTCCGACCAGCTGGAGCGCGTGCGCGCCGACCTTGCCGACCGCATCAACGAATCGCTCGCCGATGCCTCGGACTCCATGCTCGAGCGCATTCCCGACTCGGCGATTGACTCGGTGTCTCAGACGCATATCCGCGGTCGTGCTATTAACGCGTGGCTGGCAGAGCTGGGCGATGCGGCACTCGATGCCCTGCGCGAGAAGGCCTCGGTGCCGACGTTTATCTCGGACGGTGCTCGCGGCCTGGCGCTTGCCGCTCGCCGCGTTGCCGATGCCGCGCCGAGTATGCCGCGCCCGTCGCTTACTCGTCGCCGCGCCGGCAAACGCGCGAGCCGTCCGGTGCCAAGCGTGTCGCTCAGCCGTCGTGACCTGCGCTTTTTCAACGCCTTCCCACGCCTGCGCATTAACCGCTACGAGGGCGTCATCCGAGCAACCGACCTCCGCGATCGCGCTCGCGAGCTGTTCCGTCGCTAGCCGGGGCCGGGCCGGGCGCACCCCTTTCGCCCGCACATTTCCCGTTCGTTTCACGTCCGTTGCCGTGCCGTTTCCAAGATTGCGGCACCGTTTCCATTCGACAACGCAGCGTTTAACAACGCCGTATCTGGTCTACACCAGTTGCCCTTCAGCTCCATCATGAGCGCCGACAACGTTCATGCGACCAAGGGGGAGCGAATGTACGATACGGGATCGACAACCTTTATGCTCATCTGCACCATGCTCGTGTTTTTAATGACACCGGGCCTGGCGTTTTTCTACGGCGGCCTGTCTAGGCGCAAAAATGTCATCAACACCATGCTCATGTGCTTTGGCGTCATTGGCCTGGTTGGTGTGCTGTGGATTGTTGCCGGCTGGTCGCTGGCCTACGGCAGCGACGGTTCCAGCCCGTTTATTGGAGGCCTTGACCAGCTGCTGTGCCTGCCGGTGCTCAACCAGGTGCTGCAGGCGGCCGAGGGGAATGCTGCGGACGGTGCCGTCTATCCTCAGATTATCAACATCGCCTTCCAGATGGCGTTTGCCATGATCACGGCCGCCATCGTCACGGGCAGCCTGGCCGGGCGCGTTAAGTTTGGCGCCATGACGGCCTTCCTGGGCATTTGGCTGCTCGTGGTCTACGCGCCGCTCGCCCACATGGTCTGGGGCGGCGAGGGTTCCTTTATCGGCGACATCATCGGCGCGCTGGACTTTGCCGGCGGCGACGTGGTGCACATCTCGTCCGGTCTGACGGGCTTGATTCTCTGCCTGATGCTCGGCCGTCGTCGCGGCTTTGGCATGGTGAGCTATCGACCGCATAACGTGCCGTTTGTGGCACTGGGCGCCGGTCTGCTTTGGTTTGGCTGGTTTGGTTTTAACGGAGGCAGCGAGTTCAAGGCCGATGCCGTGGCGGCGCTTGCCATCCTCAACACCGTGACGGCCAGCGCGGCGGGCATGGTCTCGTGGCTTGCCGTCGAGCGCGTGCACACCGGTCGCCCCACGCTGGTGGGTGCCAGCACCGGTCTGGTTGCGGGCCTTGTGGTGGTCACGCCGGGCGCGGGCTTTGTCGAGCCGTGGGCAGCGCTGGTCATGGGCCTGATTGTCTCGCCCGTCTGCTACTTGGCTATCAGTCATCTCAAGGCCAAGTTTGGCTACGACGACGCGCTCGACGCGTTCGGTTGCCACGGTATCGGCGGCATCTTGGGCGGTGTGCTCACGGGCCTGTTCTGCGTGCCGGAGCTCTCGTGGACCGGTAAGGGCGGCCTGTTCTACACGGGCGACGTGTCGCTGCTTGTCTCGCAGGTTCTGGGCATTGTGGTGACGGTCGTTATTGTGCTGGTGCTCGACTTGGTGATCGCCGCGGTGGTCAAGGCGCTGTTCCACGGTAGCCTGCGCGTGGACGA
>JAJWXI010000119.1 GCA_021641225.1 Collinsella aerofaciens
ACTACACCAAGATCGACCCGATCCTGGGCACCGAGCAGGACTTTACCGAGCTGTGTCAGGCGGCCGAGAAGCTGGGCATTTCCATTATCCTGGACGGCGTCTTCAACCATACGGGTGACGACTCCATCTATTTCAACCGCTATGGCAACTACCCCGGTGTGGGCGCCTGGCAGAGCGAGGATTCCCCGTGGCGCGACGCCTTCACCTTCCACGAGGACGGATCGTACGATTGCTGGTGGGGCGTGGGCAACATGCCCGCGATCAACGAGAAGTCCGAGCTCGTGCGCGAGAAGCTCTTGGGCAAGGACGGCGTCATCCGCAAGTGGCTGCGCGCCGGTGCTCACGGCTGGCGTCTGGACGTCGCTGACGAGCTTTCTGACGATTTCCTGGCCGAGATCAAGAAGGCCGTACTTGCCGAAAAGCCTGACGCACTGCTGCTCGGCGAGGTCTGGGAGGACGCCTCAAACAAGGTCAGCTATGGCCATCTGCGCCGCTACCTGCAGGGCTCCGAGCTTGATTCCGCCATGGACTACCCCTTCCGCGACATGGTCATCGGCTTTTTGATGGGCTACAAGAACGCCTATCAGGCGGCCGAGGATATCGAGACCCTGCGTGAGAACTACCCGAGCGAGGCTCTGTCCTGCGCGCTCAATCTGCTGTCGAGCCACGATCGCCCGCGCATCATCTCGGTGCTCGGCGGCGGTCCCGACGAGTCGCAGCTGCCCGAGTGCGAGCGCAGCAAATGGCGTCTGGACGAAGGCGCAATGGGCCTTGCCAAGAGCCGCTTTTGGCTCGCGACGCTCATGCAGATGACCTTCCCCGGCGTGCCTTCGATTTACTACGGCGACGAGTACGGCCTGGAGGGCCTTACCGACCCGGGCAACCGTCGCACCCTGCCGACCAAGGAAGACCTGCACGACTTCGACACGCTCGCGATCGTCAAGAACGCCTCGGCCGTGCGCCGTGCGCTGCCGTTTATGATCGACGGCGAGATCAAGGCCTTCGCGCTCAACGACGAGGTGCTGGCCTACAACCGCACGGGCAAGGGCGGCGAGTCCGCGACCGTCATCATCAACCGCAGCCTGCGCAATTCGCATCGCGTGACGATTCCGGCGCTCGGCGAATGTGCAAGCGACGTCATTAGCGGCCACGAGTGCGTGATCCACAACGGCACGGTCACGCTCGACCTGTACCCGCTGGGTTCGTCGATTATCTATCACCACGCCGAGCAGCGCCTACAGGAGCCGCTCGATCACGGCGCGGGCATCGTGTGCCACATCACCTCGGTGCCAACCGATGACGGCAAGCCCGGCACGATCGGCGCGCCCACGCGTCGCTTTATCGACCATCTGGCCGCCATGGGCATGCGCTACTGGCAGGTTCTGCCCGTCAACCCGACGGACTTCTTCCGCTCCCCTTACGCCGGCCCTTCGGCCTTTGCAGGCAATATCGACCTGCTGCCGGAGAGCCATGAGGAGCTGGCCGCCGACTTTAAGGTCTGGAAAGCCCGCGGCGGCGAGGATGCCGATCCGCTCTACACCGCGTTTAAGCATCGCAATGCCGACTGGCTCGAGAAGTACTGCGTCTACATGGCCGTCAAGAAGTACTTTGAAGGCGAATCGCGCCATGATTGGCCGGCCGATGTCGCGCGCTACAACGAGCATCTGATTGACGATAAGCGCTTCCACGACGAGGCCGAGCTGCAGGCATACATGCAGTATCGCTTTGACCTGGCCTGGTGCGAGCTCATGAACTACGCGCACAAGAAGGGCATCGAGGTTATCGGCGACATTCCGATGTATGTCTCGGACGATTCGGCTGACGCGTGGAGCGAGCCCGAGAACTTCTGGCTGTCCGATACCGGCAAGGCGATTGAGATTTCTGGCGCGCCGCCCGATAACTTTGCGCCCGAGGGCCAGGTGTGGGGCAACCCGACGTTCCGCTGGGACCACATGAAGGAGAACGGCTACCGTTGGTGGATGGACCGTCTGCGCCGTGCGTTCTCGCTCTACGACCGTGTACGCCTGGACCACTTCCTGGGCTTCCACAGCTACTTCAGCATTCCCGCGGGCAAGGCCTGCGCCGACGGCCGCTGGTTGGCAGGCCCGGGCAAGGATCTGTTCCAGACTGCCTACGACGAGTTGGGTCCGCTCAACTTTATCGCCGAGGATCTGGGCTACTTGACGCCCGGCGTTCGCGCGATGGCCTCGACCTGCGGCTTCCCCGGCATGGACGTGTTGGAGTTTAGCGATTACGACGTCCGCTGTGGCGTGCATTCCACGCCGGGCAAGATTCTGTACACCTCGACGCACGACACGTCGACGCTCGCCGGTTGGTGCACGCGCTCCTTTGCGGGCGGCGACGAGCCGAGCGGTAAGGAGTTTGCGGGCAAGCTGATGGGCGACGCGCTCGCAAGCGACGCTCCCCTCGTGATGATGCCGCTGCAGGACGTGCTGGGTCTGGGCGATGATGCACGCATGAACGTGCCGGGCGTCGCCACGGGCAACTGGACCTGGCAGGCTGACGAGGCGGACATCGAGGCTGCCGAGGACAAAACTGCACAGCTCCTGCGCAACACCCATAGATTCTGGGGCGAAGCGTGATAAAACCCCCGATATAGGGTACAGTTACAGACGTTTGAATTTATGCGGGCAGAGCGATCTGCCCGCTTTGTGCTGAAAAGGAAGTATTATGGCGCGCTACGATTACAAGTGCTCGAGCTGCGGCAACGTGTTTGAGGTTGAGCATCCCATGTCCGAGACCCCCGAGGTCGTGTGCCCAAGCTGCGGCGCTCCGGCCGCCAAGACGTTCTCGGCCAGCGGCATCAAGTTTGAGGGCAGCGGCTTCTACAACACCGACCAGCGCAGCGGCGGTTCCAGCACCAGCGCCACCAGCGGCTGCTGCGCCAACTGCCCGCACAGCCACTAGAAACCAATCAGCCCCGCGACCGACACCAATCGCGGGGCTGATTCTTTAACTACCCAGGCATCTCTATGAGTTGCGGTGAAATAAGGACTGTTTGGCGGGAGGAAGCCGCTATTCAATCCCTATTTCACCGCAACTTAGTAATTATTTGCGAACCAGTCTGGCGCAGAAGTGGCCGTCGTAGTAATCGGCATTTACCGGCACGCTTTGGAAGAGGCCTCGATCGTTCTGACGAACGAAGACGAGCTTCTTGGCCTGCTCGAAATCGGGCAGTTGCAGGATCTGCGCCTCGGAGAGCGGCTCCAAGCTAAAACCGGTTCCCTCGGGAGAGTTCAGGAACGCTTCCACGACCTGCGTGTTCTCCTCGTCGAAAACCGAGCACGTCGCATAGATGAGCTCGCCGCCGGCAGCCACGCGCGCAGCGGCTTCCTTGAGCATCGTCAGTTGCAGCTTAGGCAGCTCGGTCGTCACATCGTTCTCGGTCAGGCGCCACGGAATCTCGGGATGGCGGCGCATGGTTCCGGTGCCCGAGCACGGGGCATCGATGAAGACCGTGTCGAACAGCGCGGGCTCGCCAAGCATGGCATCAAAGGACGTGAGCACCTCATCGAGCTCACACGCATCGCCCGAGACGGTGCGAACGCCCTTGATGCCCGCCTTATGCAGGCGCGCGAGATTGAGATCGCACTTGCGGTCGTGCAGATCGAGCGCGGTATGCTGACGCTCGTAACCGGCACGCTTGGCCTGGCACATCATCACGTAGGTCTTGGTACCGCGGCCGGCACCAATCTCCAGACAACGCCCGGGGCGCGTCGCGGCGGTCGCAATGAGCTGAGCATTCAGGTCCGAAGCCACCGCAGCCGCACGCTCAAACACGCCCGAAGCAACCGTGACCTGCGCATCGACCGGAGCATGGCAGCCCGGGAAGACAGGCGCCACGAGCTGCGAGATATACGGATCGGGCTTAGTCGCAAACGCATTCTCGTGCAGGGCGAGCGGCGCAGGCGCCAGATTGCCGGCAAAGTTGAGCGCGCCCTCGGGTGTATCGAACGACGCCATAATGCGGGCGCACAACCAACGCGGCAGACCCATCAGACGCGACAGGCGCACCAGACGGCGCTCTGACTCATCGGCATCGGACGCGGTGGCAAAATCCTCAACGTTATCCGCAACCTTGTGCAGCACTGCGTTAGCCAAGCCCGCGGCAGACTTAGCGCCGCTGCGCACCAGCTCAACACCCTGGCTTACGGCTACACGACCCGGTGTATGCAGATAGAGCATCTCGAAGGCCGAGATGCGAAGCGCCATGCGAACACGCGGCGCCACCTTTTTGGGCTTATCGAGAAACTGGTCGAGCAACTCATCCAAAATGCCCTGCGTGGCGGCAACGCCAAGCGCCAGGCGAGCGGCAAACGCAGAATCACGCTGGTCAATGGCCTTGGCAGACGCACGGGAGGACAGCACGTCGCGCGCGTACATGCCACGGCGATCGGCCTCCATCAACACATCGAGCGCAAGTTTTCGCGCGGGAGACAACTTGCTCATAACAGAACACCCCAAGTAAGGTCGGCGCCCTGCTGGCCAGCAGCCCAAGCAGAAGCAGCCATAGCACGCTTGCCGTCAGGCTTAACCTCAAACAGCTCAACCGCGCCATCGGAAAGGCCAAGGTAAACACGCTTGGCCTTAACAAGCACCTGGCCCTCGGCGAGCGATACATCAGCCGGCGCAGCATCGAGCACACGCACGGTCTTGCCGGCAATCACGCAACGAGCGGGCGCGGTATCGGACGAAGCCAGCACATGACGCACGCAATCGAGCGCCGCCATCTGAGGATCCAGGCGCATCTCCTGCTTGGAAATCTTCGCAGCATGTGTAACGAGCGACTCATCCTGCTCGGTCCAAACAGCAGTGC
This sequence comes from Collinsella aerofaciens, assembly GCA_021641225.1. GTDB lineage: Bacteria > Actinomycetota > Coriobacteriia > Coriobacteriales > Coriobacteriaceae > Collinsella > Collinsella aerofaciens_AJ. Next base: position 4,838 of record JAJWXI010000119.1, read on the forward strand.
CGTCAGCAAGTGAAGGAAGCGTATCGGCAAGCAACTTGCCACCAAGCTCGCCAAGCTCCATCGTGAGCGCCTCGGCATGCTTTCCGGCAACCGACGTAGACGCCTGGGCACAATAAGCGCCCGTATCCACGCCATGCCCAATACGCATAATGGAAACGCCAGCAATCTCATCACCAGCAAGAATGGCACGCTGAATGGGCGCCGCCCCACGCCAACGAGGCAACAAAGACGCATGAACATTCACAATGCCAAGCGGCGCCATATGCAGCACCTCATCAGGCAAAATGCAACCATAGGCAGCCACACAGAAAATATCAGCGTCCGCGGCCTTGAGCGCCTCAACAACCTCAGGCGTCATACGATTGGCCTCAACAACCGGCAGACCCAACTCAAGCGCCTTGGCCTTAACAGGAGAAGGCTCAAGCTTCTTACCACGCCCACGAACAGCATCGGGACGAGTAATAACGAGCGCAACCTCATTCCCAGCCGCAACAAGCGAAGTCAACGAAGGCACCGCAAAATCGGGCGTACCCATAAACACAATACGCATAAAAGTAAGTCTCCTCTCAACAACGAGCCGAGACGGCTACAAAAGAAGCGTTCCAGGTCGCAAGTGCACCCAGCCGCCAGAACAATCCAACAAAAACAAATAGACCCAAAACCAAAGAAAGAGCCGCAATAAAAGCAGCCCCCTCTCAACA
>JAJWXI010000120.1 GCA_021641225.1 Collinsella aerofaciens
AGCCTTCCAAGCTGATGACGCGGGTTCGATTCCCGTCGCCCGCTCCACAAGATAGCTTTAACGGCTTTGGCTCCTTATGGGGACCAGAGCCGTTTTCGTTTACGTGCCGGGCGACGGGAATCGAACCCGGCAGGGTGCGAAGCTGAGAAAATGCGTGAGCATTTTCCAGCGCAGCACGCAAGGGCCGAAGGCCCGCAGCGAAACAAGGATTTGCGAAGCAAATCCTTGGACTTCCCGTCGCCCGCTCCACAAGATAGCTTAACGGCCCTGATTCCCTTTGGGATCAGGGCCGTTTTCATATGCGTGCCGGGTGACGGGAATCAAGCCTGTTGGGTGCGGAATTAAGAAGTACGGACTGGTTTTGACTTATAGGATGGCCGATTTTGGCGCGTTTTCCAGTTGCGCATTCTGCTCACCAGCAAAAATCGAGTTGCGCGGTCACATGGAAGCCTTTTCATGATTAAGGATGCCGGCTTAGGATCACCTGCGTCTATTTTGGCGTTTGATTCTGTGAAGTTGCTGTGCAAGTAGACATATAAAAGCCCAAAGTGGGACATAAACGCTCAAGTTGTTAAGGCGTATTCCACTTGGGATTTGCCGAATGGACCGCACAACTCGAAAAATGTTGGTGACGGTTCGACAAGGATGGCGAATGTAGCAAAGGGACTGTCCCTCCGTCGCATTAGTGACGATTTTGGTGGCGGAGCTTGTCGATGGTGGCGTCGGTGCTGCGGCTGCGGGCATCGGTGGCGCGTTCGCGGGCTTCGGCAGCGTTGATGCGTTTGCGACGGTAATCGATCATGCCTTGGATGATGGGCTTGCCAAAACTCACGACGTCGTCGTTGTAGATAGCGGTGCGGGCTGCGAGCAGGCAGTCGCTAAAGTCCATATGTGTCCTGCCAAACAGCTTGATGGCAAAGGCGATGACGGTGGGCTCGTCGACCATGACATCGTCGAGCAGCTTGGTCATGGCCGCCGCGATCTCGGGGCGGGGGACCTTGTATACGTCGCGAAGCGTGACGGCGACGCGTGTGATGATCTCGGGGTAGACGCGGGTGGTGCGCGTGGCGATAACCTTGGCGGCGCGCGGCGACAGGACCTCGTCGTCGTTAAGCAGGTAGCGTAGGATAACGGTCTCGTCGATGATGGTGCTACTCATGGATGTCTACTTCCTCGGGACCCAAGATCGAATCGTCGCTTTCTGCGGCGAGATATTCAATCCAGGCGTTGCGTTCCTCAGACCGGCGATTGGGGTCCCCGTAAGCCTTAAGCACTCCGTAGGCAGCCGTGCCATCCTTTGAGCGCACGGCGATCGGCTGAAAAGGCAGTTTGCGCATGAGGATGCTCTGCGAAACAAAAAGGCGAACGGCCTCGGCAAGCGATGTACCCATGGCGTCGTAGAGACGCTCCGCATGCTGTTTGTCCTCTTCGCGAATGCGCACCTGTAGGATGGCTCGTTTTTGAGTCGATGACATCGCTAGCCCCCTTATCTAGTGCAACACGGATGGTCAAATTCGCCCTGTGTTTTCATTTGACTATCTTATATCCATCACTTTATTTCACTCAAGTTAATGAGTGTAAACATAACTACAAGCGTAATACATTCGCAGAAGGAGAGCGTGAAAATCTCATATGCCTACGCGTGTAATACACTCGACTTTATAGTCTACCGAGAATAATCCCGACCTGCCAAAACCACTGCAATACACCCGTATTGCAGGGCTTATGCCCAAGTTTGCCCGTGGCAACTGCGTATATTCAACCTGTATACCGTTGGGGAGATTCCATCGATTGCCCGTTTCGCCGCAGGCTTTCGATACGTCGATGCCAGACCACGGGCGGTCTGGGGCAACGTCGACAGGGTCTCTCCGGCAAGGGATTCAGGAGGGAGTGAACAATATGGGCAATAAACGAGTCGTCGCCGATTCTTCGCGCTGCATTGGGTGTCAAACCTGTATGGCGGCGTGCATCGAGGCGCACGACATCCCCGGCAACATCGCCGCACCGCGCCTACGCGTGACGCGCACCTACGAGATTTCCGCACCGGTGGCCTGCCATCACTGCGAGGACGCTCCGTGCGCCAAGGCATGCCCCACGGGCGCGCTGTTCTTTGATCCAAAGAACCATCGCATCGGTGTGAACGAGGACAACTGCATCGGCTGCAAGAGCTGCGTCATGGCTTGCCCCTTTGGCGCCGTGAGCGTGGCGACCACACAGGTCCCCGTCTTGATGGGCGATGTGCGCGTGGGGTCGCAGACCAAGAGCTTTGTGCTCAAGTGCGACCTGTGCGTGGACCGTCCCGGCGGCCCGGCATGTGCCGAGGCCTGCCCGACCAAGGGCCTTTCCTTGGTGGACGAGGAGCGTCTGGCGGAACTGACCGCCGAGCGCGCCCGCGCCACGATCGAAAACGAGGCGTAAACGGCCGGCCAACAAGCCCAACGATTGTCAAATAAGTACCGAATAATCGGTAGTACCGAAAGGAAGGAGGGTGTCATGGAGAAGCATAAAGTGATCTGCCCGTATTGCGGCGCCGGTTGCCAGTTTAACCTCCTGGTCCAAAACGGCCAGGTCGTGGGTACCGAACCGCTCAACGGCATCACCAATCAGGGCGAGCTGTGCCTGAAAGGCATGAGCGGCTACGACTTCATCAACGACACCAAGATCTTGACTCCCCGCGTGCTGCACCCGATGATCCGTCGCACCAAGGGCGCGGATCTTGAGCGTGTAAGCTGGGACGAGGCACTGGATTTCACCGCATCTAAGATGCAGGCCATAATTGACGAATATGGTCCTAACGCCGTCATGACCACCGGCTCTTCGCGAGGCGGCGGCAATGAGGCGAACTACGTCATGCAGAAGTTTACGCGTGCGTGCATCGGCACCCACAGCGTGGACAACTGCGCCCGTACTTGACACGGCCCTACTGTCCTCGGTCTGATGGACACGGTTGGTTCAGGTTGCATGTCTTGCTCCATCCCCGGTATGGAGGATGCGGGCTGCATATTCCTCTTCGGCTATAACCCTGCCGATTCGCACCCGATCGTCGCTAGGCGCATCGTGCGAGCCAAAGAAAAGGGTTGCAAGATCATCGTCGCCGACCCGCGCCATATCGAAACCGCGCGTATCGCCGACATCTACCTTCCGATCAAGAACGGTTGCAACGTGGCGTTCCTCAACGCCTTTGCCAACTGCTTGGTCAACGATGGCCTCTACGACAAGCAATTCGTCGCCGAGCATACGAACGGCTTTGACGAGTGGTGGGAGACCATCAAGAACTACACTCCCGAATCCGTACAGGACATCACGGGTGTCGAGCCCGCTTTGATCCACCAAGCTGCCGAGATGTACGCCACGGCGAAGCCCTCTGCCATCATTGGCTGGGGCATGGGCGTATGCCAGCAGAAGCAGAACCTGAAGACGGTGCACACCATCGCCTCCATCGCCTGCGTTGCCGGCCAGATCGGCAAACCCAACTCCGGCCTCGCGCCCGTGCGTGGTCAGAACAACGTCCAGGGCTCCTGCGATATGGGCATGCTGCCCAACCTGTACCCTGGCTACCAAAAAGTCACCGACCCCGCCGTGCGCGCCAAGTTTGCCAAGGCTTGGGGCGTGCCCGAGGAAAAGCTCCCCTTGGAGGAGGGCTACAAGCTCACCGACCTGGGTCACCTGGTCGACGAGGGCAAGGTGCACTGCTTCTACAACTACGGCGAGGACCCGGTGCAGACCGAGCCCGATTCGGCCGGTATGCGCAAGACGCTCTCCGAGCTGGACCTGTTCATTTGCCAGGACATCTTTATGACGCAGACGACCATGCTCGCCGACGTCATCCTGCCCGCTACCTCCTGGGGCGAGCACGAGGGTGTCTTTACCGCCTCTGACCGTAGCTTCCAGCACTTCGACGCCGCGGTTCCGCCCAAGGGCGAGTGCCGCCACGACTGGGAGATCTTCGCGGACCTGTCCACGCGCATGGGCTACCCCATGCACTACGACAACACCGAGCAGATCTGGAACGAGTGCATTAGCCTGTGCCCCAACTTTGTGGGCGCCACCTACGAGAAGATGGCTCCCGAGGGCGGTTACGCTCAGTGGCCCGTCAAGACCACCGACGTGAACGACCACGGTACGGCCGACATGTTCCCGGGTGGCAAGTTCACCACCAAGGACGGCCGCGCCAACCTGATGGCGCACGATTGGGAGGCGCCCTCCGAGCTTCCCGACGATGAGTACCCGCTCATCCTGTGCACCGTCCGCGAGGTTGGCCACTACAGCTGCCGTTCGATGACCGGCAACTGCAAGACGCTGGCGCTGCTCGCCGACGAGCCCGGCTTTGTCCGCATGAATCCCGCGGACGCCGAGGCGCGCGGCATCAAGAACGGCGACATCGTCTCGATCCACAGCCGCCGCGGCCAGGTATACAGCCGCGCCGACGTGAGCGACCGCATCAACAAGGGCACGGTCTACATGACCTACCAGTGGTGGATCGGCAAGTGCAACGAGCTGACCATGCACAAGGTCGACCCGGTCTCGCACACGCCCGAGGACAAGTTCTCCGCCTGCCAGGTCGACGCTATCGCCGACCAGGTGTGGGCCGAGGGCGAGGTCGAGCGTCAGTACACCGAGCTCAAGCAGGCTCTGGTGGACGCCGCCGCTCCCCAGGACGTTGAGCCTGGTGCCGCCAAGTTCGACGACGAGACGCACGTGAACCAAATCGTGTAGTCCCGTTCTCGTTGGCTTTTTGGGCCGGGCGTCCCGTACGTTCGGGCGCCCGGCCCGTTACTTTGAAAGGAAGTGGGGATGAACCGCTTCATCGACATCAACCCGGAGAGGTGCATCGGCTGCGGAACATGCCAGTCCGCCTGTGCCGACGCCCACCGGATGCAGGGTCTTCAGGACACGCCGCGTCTGGCGCTCGTGAAGACCGGCGGCATCTCGGCCGCCCTTGCCTGCCACCATTGCGAGGGTGCCCCTTGCGCCGAGGTCTGCCCGGTGAATGCCATCGAGCACGATGGCGACCGCATCCACGTTAAGGAGCAGGAGTGCATCGGGTGCAGGCTGTGCGCCATCGCGTGCCCCTTCGGTGCCATCCATCCCGATGGCACGTCCATCGCCGGCGTCGCAGGCATGTGCGACCCGACACCGTCCTACCCCAAGTCCCTGAGCAGCCTGCTCACGTGGGCGCCCGGTCAGTACACCTGCGCCGTCAAGTGCGACCTGTGTGCCTTCGACCCGGACGGCCCCCACTGCGTGGCGGCTTGCCCCACCAAGGCGCTTACCATCATGGGCGGCGCGGCCGATCGCGAGCTCGACGAGGCCAAGCGCCTGCGTTCGATCGAGAACGGTCCGTCTGTCGACGTGGCGGCTGTGGCCCAGGGCCTGTCCGAGAAAGCAGAAGGGAGCGTAAACAATGGATAGCATGACGCTGTTTATCGCATCGCTTGCCGTCTCGTGCATCGGTGCGCTCGCCTCGGTTCTGCTGATCAAG
>JAJWXI010000121.1 GCA_021641225.1 Collinsella aerofaciens
CCACACCCGCGCCGGCGAGCTGCTCAAGGCGGCGGGCGTCACGGGCAAGCGCGTCCAGGAGGCCTACGACAACCTGCGTGGCGACGAGCGCGTGACCAGCCAGGACTCCAAGCCGGAGTTCGAGGCGCTCTCCAAGTACGGTCGCAACGTGACCGACATGGCGCGCCAGGGCAAGCTCGACCCGGTCATCGGCCGTGTGGAGGAGATTCGCCGCACCATCCAGGTGCTCAGCCGCCGTACCAAGAACAACCCGGTGCTCATCGGCGAGCCTGGCGTGGGCAAGACGGCCATCGTCGAGGGCCTGGCCCAGCGCATCGTCAACGGCGACGTGCCCTCCACGCTGCGCGACAAGGAGCTCGTCGAGCTTGACATGAGCGCCCTGGTAGCCGGCGCCAAGTACCGCGGCGAGTTCGAGGAGCGCCTGAAGTCCGTGCTCAAGGAGGTCGGCAAGTCCGATGGCCGCATCATCCTGTTCATCGACGAGCTGCACACCATTGTGGGCGCGGGTGCCACCGAGGGCTCCATGGACGCCGGCAACATCCTCAAGCCGGCGCTCGCCCGTGGCGACCTACACGCGATCGGCGCGACCACGCTCGACGAGTACCGCAAGTACATCGAGAAGGACGCGGCGCTTGCCCGTCGTTTCCAGACCGTTCTGGTGAGCGAGCCTACCGTCGAGGACACCATCTCGATTCTGCGTGGCCTCAAGGAAAAGTACGAGATCTTCCACGGCGTGCACATTACCGACGGTGCGCTCGTGGCGGCCGCCGACCTCTCCGATCGCTACATCGCCGACCGCTTCCTGCCCGACAAGGCCATCGACCTGGTCGATGAGGCGGCAAGCCGCCTGCGCATGGAGCTCGACAGCATGCCGGTCGAGATTGACGCCACCACGCGTCAGCTCACTCAGCTGCAGATCGAGGAGCAGGCACTCATGAAGGAGACCGACGACGCCTCTAAGGAGCGTCTTGAGGCCCTGCGCCAGGAGATTGCCGAGGTCCAGGAAAAGCTCAACGTGCAAAAGGCCGGCTGGCTCAACCAAAAGAACGCCATCGACCACGTGCAGGAGCTCAAGGGCCAGCTCGACGAGGCCAAGAGCGAGGAGGAGCGCGCGACGCGCAACGGCGATCTGGGCCGTGCGTCCGAGCTGCGCTATTCCGTGATCCCGGGCCTGCAGCAGCAGATTCAGGAGTCCGAGGCCGCGCTCGAGGCGCAGAAGGAGCAGGACGGCGAAGGCCTTAACGAACAGGTGACCTCCGATGAGATCGCCGAGGTCGTGAGTGCCTGGACCGGCGTGCCCGTTTCCAAGATGATGCAGGGCGAGCTCGACAAACTCAAGGGTTTGGAAGGCGAGCTGCACAAGCGCGTCATCGGTCAGGACGAGGCCGTCACCGCCGTCGCCGCGGCCGTGCGCCGCAGCCGTGCGGGCCTTTCTGATCCGGACAAGCCCATCGGCAGCTTCTTCTTCCTGGGTCCCACCGGCGTGGGCAAGACCGAGCTCGCCAAGGCGCTGGCCGAGTGCCTGTTCGACGACGAGCGCGCGCTTGTGCGTATCGACATGTCCGAGTACATGGAGAAGTTCAGCGTCCAGCGCCTGATCGGTGCGCCCCCGGGATACGTGGGCTACGACGAGGGCGGCCAGCTCACCGAGGCCGTGCGCCGTCGCCCGTACTCCGTGATCTTGCTCGACGAGATGGAGAAGGCTCACCCGGACGTCTTCAACGTACTGCTGCAGGTGCTCGACGACGGTCGTCTGACCGACGGCCAGGGTCGCCAAGTGTCCTTCAAGAACACGATCATCATCATGACGTCCAACGTGGGCTCCAAGGCCATCGCCGACCTGTCCGGTAAGGACGAGGAGGAGATGCGCCATCAGGTCGACGCCGCCATGGCTCAGACTTTCCGTCCCGAGTTCCTCAACCGTATCGACGATATCGTGGTGTTCCATCCGCTTGGCATGGCGCAAATCGAGAAGATCGTCGACATCCAGCTCGCCGACGTCCGCGCACGTTTGGCCAAGGAGCGCATGACGCTTGCCATCACCCCGGCGGCCAAGCAGATGCTCGCCGTGGGCGGCCTGGACCCGGTCTTTGGCGCTCGTCCGCTCAAGCGCCTGGTGCAGCGCGAGGTCGTGGACGCCATCGCCGCCGCCATCATCGATGGTACGGTGCGCGAGGGTGATCAGGTGACGGTCGATGTCGACAAGGACGGCGCCTTTACCGTCGTGTGCGACAACACGCCGTCGGCCACCTACGAGGTCCCCGACGCCGAGTAGATTTTTGGGACATGCCTTAAAATCTACCCTTCATCGCAAAACGCCAAGGGCGGCGGATCCAATTGGGTCCGTCGCCCTTTTTTCGTGCGACAATCGATGATGTTGAACGTGAGCACATGGCAAGGAGATATGCAGATGAAAGACGAGACCAAGACGAACAAGCCGGCGACCGATGCCGCGCCCGCCGCACCCAAGCCTGCGCCCAAGCCGGCCCCAAAGCCGCGCGACCCCTTCATTCGTGCCGAGAACGAGGACGACGACGGCTACGATCCCTACAGCGATCGCCGCCCCGAGCGCGAGCCGATGTTCGAAGCCGATCCCTGGCGCTAGGCAGCAGAATCTGGGCAGAAACAGAAAAACTTGCTTAAGCATTAATCAAGTTACACGCAATCTTGCTCTCTAGCTAATCAAGAAACAACTTAATCTTGATTAGCTAGAGAGCAAGTTTTTTTCTGGGACGGGGATAAAAAATCATCCGGCAGGTAGTGGCAGCTAAAAAGCCCCGTCCAAAAAAGACTGCCCTCGTCGTAGGAGGTTAGTCCTGGGCCTTGATGCTTGGTAGCAGGATCTGGGCGAGGTAGTCGGTCTCAAGTTTGGTCGCGGCGTCTGCCTTGCCGTCTTTGCCGACCAGCACGTTCTTGATCTGGCTATAGGTATAGCGGTTGCCGGTCGTGAGCTCGACAAGCTCAATGGCCGTGTCCATGGGGTAGGTTGACACGGGATTCTGCGTCCGTCCGTTGATGGTCTGGGGCACCACGTACGGATAGACGGGGCCGCTGGCGTAGACGGTATAGCCGTTGCCTAGATTGGCCGCACCCAAAACCGTATCGCCCTCATCGGGCGTAAAGCTCTCACCCTCGCGCACCGCGACGAGCGTCACAATCGGCGTATCGCTGTCGCCGGCAAGATAGATGCATAGCGTGCTGCCATTTTGCCAAGTCTCGACCTTGCCGTACCACTCGACGGGGATATCGAGCTGGTAGAGGTCGGTTGCCTTGTGGCGAGCGTCAGCATCGCGGGCTGCCTGTGCCTTTTGCGCGCTCACGGCATTGACGGCGGCGTCGCGCCGTGCGGTTGCCGCCTGCTGGAGCACTTTGGCAGCCGCGGCGGAGCTCGTGCCTCCCTCCTCGGCATACTTGGCGGCGGCATCGATCTGGTCGTCAGTCACCGTGTCGGCCGAAGGCACCTTGAGCTTAAAGGTGGCCTGGGCACTCAGATCCTGTCCGTCGCTCTTGATCGTGACCTGCGCCTTGGTGGTCGGCACGGTATAGACGGTGCCGTCGGACGCGATGGGGGAGGCGGCAATGGAGAGCGTGTAATCGCCGGGCAGCAATTTGATGCCGCGGCCGTGCTCGTCAACATAGAGCGTTTCGCTCACGGAGGAGCCATCAGCGTCCTGACCGCTCACCTGTACGGGAATCTTGGAGCCGGTGGAACAGTCGAGGCCCGCGGCATGCATGCCAATCTGCACTGACATCATCGTGTGGGCATTGGCGGCGGCGATGGCAGCCTGCTCTTGCCGGTATCCGTTCCAGGCAGCATAGCCTGCGCCGCCGGCGACGAGCGCGACGGCCACAACGCCAGCGACCATCAGATTGCGGCGCTTGGGCGACATCTTGCGATGACGAACCTCGGCCTCGCGCGCCGAGGGAACGGACGGCAGGGGAATATCGCCCATGGCGATGGTCTCGTCCACGGCAGGCGCGGAGCCTAAGCCAGGGAGCTCGCGGGTCAGCGAATCTTCGGCCGGCAAGCTGTCGAGCAAGATGGTTTCCTCGCTCGTGTCGGATTTGGGCTGGTCGTCGGCCTCGCATTCGGATTCCTCGTGCCTCGCCTCGTCTTCGGTGGGCGCGGCGCCATCGTCTTTTGCATCCTGATCATCGGGCTGCGCCTCGATTTCCGGCTCATCCTGCACATCAACGCTCGAATCGTCAAACGCAATCTCGGCCAGCGCGATCTGGTCTAGGCTCTCCAGGGCCTCGGCGCATGCTTCTGCATCTTGGGCCGCATCCTCTTGGTCCATCGTCTCATCTTTCATATATCCCCCAAGCTCAATATCGGGACAACAATGTACCCAAAATTGGGGTCACATAGGGCTGTCAGGCGGTTGGAAATCTGATTTTATCTGTGCGAGAGGTTTTGAATGTGTGCGCGAATGGAATATGCGCGGGAATGCGCGCAACAACAAAAAGCCCCGGAAAGCGGGCGAATCGCTTTCCGGGGCTGCGCATGACGCGCGATTGCGGCATCGGCTAAGTTTGCCTACATCCAAATGTGGACGGGATAAATATGTTACTCGGCGTGTGCGTAATCCACCTTGGCGCGGCGGGCGGTAGCCTTCTCCCAGTCGCTGGTGCCCTCAAAGACATCCTGCTTGTAGGGATTGCGGCCGAGCTTCTTGGCGCGGTAGGCGATGTAGATGATCGCGGCGACGTTGGCGATCAGCGCGGCGATGGAGACCGCGGTGGCGGCGCCGGGGTCGAGTGTGGAGTGGGTCACAAAGATGGACTCCTCCTGGAAGTAGGGGAACACCTGGGCAAACATGCACCAAATAGCAAGCGTAAAGGCGCGGTTCTGGATCCAGCCGCCCTTGTTCCAGATAAAGGCGGCGACGGTGGGCGCCAGCAGCAGCGCAAAGCCGCAGAACCAGGAGTGGGTGGGCAGGCAGTTGTAGGTGTAGCAGAAGTTCCAGATGTCGTAGGCGATGATGTAGACCCAGGTCATGTCGGGCCACAGCATGTCGGTCTTGTCCTCGGAGGCGTAGACGCTCCACCAACCGGTCATGCAGAAGATGTTGATGATTCCGGCGATGCCGTTGAACACGTTATTCCAACCGGCGAGCTGCGTGGCGCCCTCGGAGGTGACCCAAGTGGACTGGCCCAGGACAAAGAAGTGATAGGCGCTCTCGAAGTCGGACACGACGGCGATCATGATGTTGATGGCGACGATTACAAACGGCCATGCGCGGAACCAGTGCGCCCTGCCGATCTTGCCCCACTGATACTTAATGGCGATGAAGCCCCAGCAACCGGCAAGCGCCGCGTATACCTTGGCGTAGTGGAACCAGCTGTTCTGGTACACATGGGTGGGGTTGGTGAGCGCCCACTCGGCACCCTGCGAAACGCCGACGGCGATGGCGACGCAGTAGATGGTCATGGCCAGCGGAGCCACGCCAAAGATGATG
>JAJWXI010000122.1 GCA_021641225.1 Collinsella aerofaciens
CCCTACCGGGAGTAGCCCCGACGGTTGACAAAACTATAGGAACACCCAATGACTACTTGCTTGGCGGCTGGTTTACTTGCTTGCGAACAGCCAGACTAGGATGATCACCAGGATTGCGGCGACGATGCAGACGATGGCGCCGGTGAATTTGATGCGTGAGTCGCGGGTACGCTCGCGCACCGCGTCCTCGGTGGCCTCGAGCTGGGCGACTTCTCGCTCGGTCTCGGCGTGTTCGGCTTTGTCTCGGGCCAAGGATCCTGCAAGCGACTCAGTGATCTCTGGGTGGTCGTGCACCTCGGTCGCCTGTTCGATAATCGACTGCGCATGCGCGGCATCTGCTTGGGCGTTGGCGATGGTCTGCTCCTGCTCGCGGCGTGCCTTGTCCTCCGCGGCGATCTTCTCGCGCAGTTCGCGCTGACGAGTCGCGGCGGCAGTCTTCGCCGTCTGCAACTCGTCGCGCGCGGCATCGGCTTCGGTCGTCACGGCTTGGTGCGCGCGTTTTGCGTCGGCGATAGGGGCTTGAGCCTGCTCGACGGCCTGCTCGGCTGCGGCAAGTGAATGCTCAAGGTCGGCGGTGATGCGCGGGACATCTTCTTCGGCTTTACGCAGGGCATCTGCCGTGTCGGAAATCAGCATCGAGAGCTCGCTGGTGCGCACCGTATAGTTGGCGGGATTTGCCGAGGGATTGCGTTGCAGCTCGGCATACTCATGACGCAGCGTCTCGAGCTGGGCGCGCGTGGCGTCGACGGTTTGTTGTGCGGCGGCAATGCCGGCGTCTCGCTCTGCCTTCACCTTGTCGCGGATGCGCTTGGAATCCTCAAGACGCCGAACGAGGCGGTTGCCGGTCTCGCGCGAGCTCGTCTCGCGGGCCTCCACGGCATCGAGCGCGGCCTTCAGACGGAGCTCAGTCGCGTCATCCTCTGTCTTCATTTGTTCGAGCTGACCCTTGAGCTCTGTCGCTTTGGAGGCGTGGGCATCACGGTCAATCTCGGCGGCCGCTGCAGTCTTTTGGGCCGTGGCAATCGCTTGGCGCTGGTCGGCGACGATCTGGTCGTAGCGGCCTGCGATATCCTGGCGCGTCTCGAGTTCCTCGGTCTGGTCAGCAATGCGCTGCTCAAGTTCGGCCAGGTGGGCGCGGGCATCGGCAAGTGCCTTTTTCGCGGCGTTCATCTCGCGCATGGCCGAGGCGCCCTGGGCGATAAAGGTGCCCACGGCGTTCGCGGTGTTCGAGACAGCGGTCCCCAGATCGCGGTTCGCGGCAGGGGAGTGCGAGGCGGTCGGGCGAGCGGTGTCGGCGGCATCCGCATCGGCAGCCTGCGGCACGGAGATGTTGCCGGTGCCGCCCTCGACCACAGAAAAGCCTGCTGCGTGCGGGTCGACCGCATCGGCGCCAATCGTGGGGTGCTCGAGCTGCAGAAACGAGGGCATGGTGCTGCCCTGGTCGGCAACCGGAGTCTCGCCGGGTACGAAGGTCGAGGCTGCCTCGGCGGCCTCCTCTTCCTCGGCGTCAACGTCAGCGTCGGCCACGGCGTCTTTCATCGCTTTGACGGCATCCATCATGGAGTCCATGACGGCGTCGAGCTCTTCTTCCGAAGACACCTCGATAGGGCCCGCAGCTTGCGGAGCGGCATCCTGTACGGGGTCGTCGTCCTGAGCGGGCGCATCGTCGTTTTGCTCGCCTGCATCTTCGGCGCCAGGGGTTTCCGCCGTAGCGCTTTCGTCCAAGATGGGGTCGTCGAGGTCAATATCATCGCAGGTCACAGCATCAGCATCTGCGGTGACGTCTGCGGAATCATCAATATGCTGTTGAGTCTGGGGGTCCAGCTCGTCTGTCATAGGTATGTGCTCCTCATCGTTGTTTGTCACCCTATGATAAAGTCTCGCGCCGACTTCCCGCGCGCCGCAGCAAAGTTTCAAAACGTGTTCGATGGCTCGCATCGATAGCAAAAACTCGGCCACTCTATCCATTTTTTACTTGACATTCCCTTCGCCGAAAGACGTTGCGCCGTTCGCCTGCCATGGGCTTTATTTTTCACTTGAACCCGTTAAAGTTGCATTTCAGCTTTTGGCGCGTTTATTTGGATGCGCGCAGTCGGCGGGTGCGCCCGTCGCGATTTGAAAGGACTTTATATGGGACTTTTCACTGGTAAGACCGTGATCGTCACCGGCGGCGGCAAGGCCACGCTTAAGGACGGCTCCGCTGGCTCCATCGGCTACGGCATCGATATCGCATTTGCCAAGGAGGGCGCGAACCTTGTCATCACTGGCCGCAACGTCGCCAAGCTCGAGGCCGCCAAGGAGTCTCTCGAGGCCGAGTACGGTGTCAAGGTTCTGCCTGTTCAGGCCGATGTCTCGGCTGGTCAGGACAACGAGGCCGTCGTCCAGAACGTCATCGACAAGGCTATTGAGGAGTTCGGCCGCATCGACGCCGTCGTCAACAATGCTCAGGCCAGCGCCTCGGGCGTGACCATTGCCGATCACACCATGGACCAGTTCAACCTCGCCATTTACTCCGGTCTGTATGCCACCTACCTGTACATGCAGAAGGCCTACCCGCACCTGAAGGAGACCAAGGGCTCCGTGGTCAACTTTGCTTCGGGCGCCGGCCTGTTTGGCAACTATGGCCAGTGCAGCTACGCCGCTGCCAAGGAGGGCATCCGCGGTCTGACCCGCGTCGCTGCCAACGAGTGGGGCAAGGACGGCATCAACGTCAATATCGTTTGCCCGCTTGCTTGGACCGCCGCGCTCGAGAACTTCCAGGATGCCTATCCCGAGGCGTTCAAGGCCAACGTCCACATGCCGCCGGCGGGTCACTACGGCGACGTCGAGAAGGAAATCGGCCGCGTTGTCGTTCAGCTCTGCGGTCCCGACTTTAAGTATATGAACGGCGAGACCGTCACCCTCGAGGGTGGCATGGGCCAGCGTCCTTAGGGGTTCCGCCGTTCTACCGAACGGCGGACCGGCCGACGCTGTGCGGGCCGCATTTGGACAATCTGCCGTTCAATTTCAAGGGCGCGACCAGAAGGTCAGCGCCCTTTCATTTCACGGCACCTTGTCTCAAATGCGACCCGCTCGCTGACGTTGCCAAAATATCGGCGTTGCCGTGGCTGGTAAATAGCTCCACTCATCGGGGACGTACTTAAATGAGTGCCCGCAGAATGAAAGTGGATAATCTCCCGTTTTTGGGCTGTGCTTTGGGCAAAAGTGGGAGATTATCCACGCTCATCCGGTAAGCGTCCAAAAATCCACGCTCATTTGCCGTGTCCCTGCCGTATCCTCCTCGCACCAGTTTCTGTCGAGTCGGTGCTTCTTGCGGGTTGCCCGTATAATGGTTTGCGTATGAACCGCAACCAAGGAGTTCCAGTTTATGGACCAGAACCTTTTTAAATTCGACCTGATTGCCGAGGATCCGACGACGCACGCGCGCGCCGGCGTGCTGCACACCCCGCACGGCGACATCGAGACGCCGATCTTTATGCCCGTGGGCACCAAGGCAAACGTCAAGGGCATTCCTACCGAGACTGTCAAGAAGCTCGGCGCCCAGATCGTGCTCGCCAATACCTATCATCTGTCCATGCGTCCCGGCGAGGATACCATCGCCGAGCTGGGCGGCCTGCACAAGTTCATGAACTGGCACGGCCCCATCCTCACCGACTCGGGCGGTTTCCAGGTCTTCAGCCACAACGATGCCGTCAAGCTCACCGATGAGGGCGTGCGCTTTATCGTCAACGATTACGACGGCCGCCACGTGTTTTGGACGCCCGAGGACAACATGGAAATCGCCATGAAACTCGGCTCCGATATCTGCATGCAGCTCGACCAGTGCCCGGGCTATCCCGCCACGCGCGCCTACGTTGAGCGCGCCGTTGAGCTGTCGAGCATGTGGGCCGAGCGCTGCTATAAGGCGCATACCCGCGATGACCAGGCGCTCTTTGGCATCGTTCAGGGCGGCATGCACCTGGATCTGCGCCTGCGTTCGCTGCGCCATCTGGAGGAGTGCGGCGACTTCCCGGGCTATGGTATCGGTGGCTATTCGGTGGGCGAGGATCACGAGACCATGTTCGAGACCCTGGCGCCGCTCGTGAGCGAGTACATGCCCAAGCATAAGCCGCGCTACCTGATGGGTGTCGGCAACCCGACCACGCTCGTGCGCGGCGTTGGCGTGGGCATCGACATGTTTGACTGCGTGCTGCCGACGCGCACCGGCCGTATGGGCACGGCATTCTCCAGCGAGGGTCGCCTCAACTTCCGCAACGCTCGCTTTGCGCACGACGACGGTCCCATCGATCCCACCTGCACCTGCCCGGTGTGCACGGGCGGTTACAGCCGTGCGCTCATCCGTCACATGGTCACGCAGAAGGAGATGCTCGGCGGCATTCTGCTTTCGATGCACAACATCTACTACCTGCTCAACCTTATGCAGCGGGCCCGCCAGGCCATTATCGAGGGCCGCTACGGCGCGTTCGTGAGCGACTGGATGAACAGCCCTGCGGCGGTGGATTACTAAGAGCAGCACGGGCGCTTGCAGAGCGCGGGCAACGGCAAGGGGCGAGCGCCGGCCGGTCATCACGTTTGCTAACACCGCTTGCGCGACCGCTGACCGATGCCTTGCAAGCACTTGATGCATCGTGGGTACCATACCGAATAGTTGATGTTCGGGCGGGTGTTTGGCGCATGGCGTCGACCCCGCCCGTTTCTATTTTCGATAGGAGTACCCATGATTAAGAATGAGAACGTCGAGGGTGAGCCCGCCTACGACGAGACGTACCGGCGCGGCCCCGTGGTCATGCGCGGCCCCATGATTCCTAAGGACAACACCTACGCCAACCTGCTGGCGCCCGAGGATTCAACCGACTGGTTGCATGCCGATCCGTGGCGCGTCCTTCGTATTCAGGCAGAATTCGTCGATGGCTTTGGCGCGCTTGCCGAGCTCGGGCCCGCGGTGACCATCTTCGGCAGTGCCCGCACGCCCAAGACCGATCCGCTCTACAAGGCGGCGCGTACCGTCGGGCGCAAAATCGCCCAGCGCGGCGTGGCGGTTATCACCGGCGGCGGTCCCGGCGTCATGGAGGCAGCCAACAGGGGAGCGGCGAGCGCCAACGGCAAGTCGGTCGGCCTGGGTATCGAGCTTCCGCACGAGCAGGGGCTCAATAAATACGTGAACCTCGGCATGGACTTCCGCTACTTTTTTGTGCGCAAAACCATGTTCGTTAAGTACAGCTCGGGCGCCATCGTATTTCCCGGCGGCTTTGGCACGCTCGACGAGATGTTCGAGGTTCTCACGCTGGTGCAGACGCACAAGGTCAAGCGCATGCCGCTCGTGCTGGTGGGCAGCGAGTACTGGCAGGGCCTGTTCGACTGGCTCAACGGTCCGGTGATGGACGCCGGCATGATCAGTCCGCTCGATCCGGATCTGGTACACATTACCGACGACCTCAACGAGGCCGTTGACATTGC
>JAJWXI010000123.1 GCA_021641225.1 Collinsella aerofaciens
CCGGCATTTTTGTCGGCTCGTGGCTGGTTTCCTTTGCATCGATGGCGGTTGCGATCGGCTACGTGCGCCTGGTCGTGGGCGTTGACTTTGGCGGGCGCGAGGGGTTGTGCCTGCTGGGCGGGGCTACATCCGCGCTTGCCGCCACGGGCCTGGGGCTTTTTGTGGGCACGCTTCCCGTTAAGGGCGGCAAGGCATCCAAGTCGGGCATCCTCACGGGCTTTGCCACCACGTGCGCTTTGTTCGCCGGCCTCTACGGCGAGCCGGCGATGGCGCTTGCCGACGACGTCGCCCGCGCCTGCCCGGCCGAGTGCTGGCTCAATCCCGTCAAGCTCATCTGCGACATGTTCAATCGCCTGTATTTCTTTGAGGACCTGGGGCCCTTCGCTGTTCGCGCCGGCGCGCTGGTCCTCATGGCTCTGGTGTTTGTCGCCGCCGCTACGCTGATCTTTGGAAGGAGCCGCTATGAGCACCTTTAAGACCGCGCTTCGCATGGCGCTCGCGCACCCGTTCTACCTGCTCATCTACACGGTGTTCATCTCGCTCATGGGCGTGTTCATTGCGGCGTCGGTGAGCTGGAATTCGTCGCAGCTCACCGAATACAAGCCCTACGACACCAACGTGATCGTGGTCGATCGCGACGACAGCGACCTTTCGCGGGCGCTCACCAAGCACTTGGGGTCGCGCTTTGACCTGGTCACAGGCGTCGGCGACGACACGTACGATCTTGCGGACGCGCTCTCCAAGAGCAACAGTGCCAAGGGCAGCGCCGACTGTGTGTTCTTTATCCCGGAGGGGTTTGAGGACGACCTAATCGCGGCCGCCCGTGCGGGGGAGACCCTGCCCATGCTCGATGTGACGTACGGCTCCGGCACCATGGCGGCGGCGCTTTCGTCTGCCGAGGCCTCGCGCTGGATCTCGCTCGCGGGTGCTGCGGCGGCGCTTGAACCCGCTGCTTCCGACGGCGACGTCGCCAAGGCTGCCGAACACGCCGCCGCCAAGCGCGCCGAGGTTCAGATCGAGCAGGTTAAGGTTAACTCGACTGCCGCTGCCACGCTCAAGTCGTACTTCAACTTTGGCGCGTACGCGATCATCTCGTCGGTCATCGTGTCGGTGGGGCTGGTGTTCTCGGGCATGAACGAGCCCGAGCGCGTGCGCCGCATGGAGGCCGGCCCGGTCTCCGAGCGCCAGCGCTCGCTCGCCGTGTTCGCGGCCGCCGCCGTGCTCACCGTTTGCATCTGGCTTGTGTCGAGCATGATGGGCGTCGTGGGCTTTGCCGGCGCGGTTGCCGAGGTCGGCGTGGGTCGAGTGTGCTTGGCGCTGGCGGCGACGTTTGCCCTGGCGTGCACGCCCCTGGCTGTTGGCTTTGCGCTGTCGAGCCTGGGCGCGCGCGAGGAGCTGCTCAACGGCGTGGGTAACCTGCTTGGCATGCTCATGACGTTTTTGGGCGGCGCCTGGATGCCACTGTCGCTCATGGGCTCGGCCGTGCAGACGGCAGCGCACTTTGTGCCGACATATTGGGTGAACGACGCGATCGGCAAGGCGCTCGCCTCGGACCTGACGTCTGCCGTGCTGGGTGACATCGCCTGCGACCTGGGCGTCACGGTGCTCTTTGCCGCGGCCATCGCCGCCGTAGGCCTAGCCCTCGCCCACAACAAATCCCGCGTCTAGCCACCTAGTCATTGGGGACAGTCTTTGCCGATTCGCTGGCAGGGCTGGCAGGGACTGTCCCAATATGTCGGCACTTGGGGACCACTCATTGGGGACAGACTTAAATGAGCGATTTCACTCATTTAAGTCTGTCCCCAATGAGTAGGTTGGAAAAAGTCGCGCACGTCGCTTAAAAATAGTTCGCCGGGGTTTACTATTACCCTAGAAAAGTAGCAACAGGCTAACAACGGGGGATAGCATGGCGACAAAGCAAGCCTATGTCCAGGTCAAAGGGCTCAAGAAACACTATGGCGACGGTGATGCGCGCCTGACGGTGCTCGACGGCATCGACACGTCCATCAACCGCGGCGAGATCTGCGCCATGCTGGGACCCTCGGGCTCGGGCAAGTCGACCTTTCTCAACCTCATTGGCGGCCTGGAGGATGCCGACGGCGGCTCCATCATGGTGGACGGCTGCGACCTCACCGTGCTCAAGCCTGCCGATCTGGGCGAGTACCGCCGCCGCGAGCTGGGCTTTGTCTTCCAGTTCTACAACCTGGTGCCCGACCTTACCATCAAGGAAAACATCGAGGTCACGGCGCACCTGTCCAAAAAACCGCTCGACGTCGACGATCTGCTGCGTTCGCTGGGCCTCTACGAGCACCGCAACAAGTTCCCGCGCCAGGTCTCGGGCGGCCAGCAGCAGCGCTGCGCCATCGGCCGTGCACTCGTCAAAAACCCGGGCCTGCTGCTGTGCGACGAGCCCACCGGCGCGCTCGACTACAAGACATCCAAGGAAATCCTGCAGCTCATGGAGGACGTCAACCGCACCTACGGCTGCACCATCATCATCGTCACCCACAACGCCGCCATCGCGCGCATGGCCAACCGCGTGCTGCGCCTGCGCGACGGCCGCATCGTCGAGGATGAGCTCAACGAGTCGCCCGTTACGGCCGCCGAGCTCGATTGGTAGGCGGCGCCATGACACCTCTCGTAAAACGATTCCCGCGCGAGCTGCGCCGCAATATCGGTAAGTACCTGGGCATCTTTTTGCTCATGTGCGGAAGCATCGCCCTTACCTCGGGCTTTTTGCTCGCGGCGCATTCCATCGGCTGCCTCATCGACGACATGCGCGACGAGTACACGATTGAGGACGGCCGCGTGACCACCTCCTTCGAGGCCACCAAAGACCAGCTCAAGGCAGCCGAGGATGCAGCCGACGACGTCGGCGGCGTCACGCTCTACAAGAATTTCTCCATCGACGCCATCATCAAAAAGACCGCCGGCGACGACGGCACCAAGCGCACCCTGCGCACCTATGCGCACCGCACCAAGGTCGATATCGCGTCCTACTGTGAGGGCAGGCAGCCCAAGACGGACGATGAGGTGGCCATCGACCGCGTTTTTGCCGCTAACAACGACCTCGCCGTGGGCGATAAGGTCGAGCTCGAGGGTCGCACCTACACCATCTGCGGCATCATGACCCAGCCCGATAGCCAGGCGCTGTTCCTCAACAATTCGGACTTCACGGTGAACACCATCACGTACGGCGTGGCCGAGGTCGCCGACGCCGGCTTTACCGCGCTTAAGGACGCCGGCGGCGCGCCTGCCTACACCTACTCCTTTACCTTTACCGACCGCGATCTCCCCACCGCGGATCGCATCGATGCGGAGCAGGATATGGTCGAGGCGCTGACCGATGCCGATGCGCGCGTGGACGATCTGATCGATGCCGATTCCAACCAGGGTATTGGCTACGCGCGCGACGACGTAGACGGCGACTCCATGATGTGGATGACGCTGCTCGACATTATCATCGTGATCATGGCGTTTGTCTTTGTGGTGCTCACCGACGCCACCATCGAGGAGGAGAGCGCCATCATCGGCACGCTGCTCGCCAGCGGCTATCGCCGTCGCGAGATCGTGCTGCACTACCTGGCACTTCCCGCCATCGTGGGCGTGCTCGCGGCACTTTTGGGCACCGCGCTCGGCGTTGCGTTCTTTACCGAGCCCATGCGCGGTCTCTACTACGGCTCGTACAGCCTGCCGCCCTTCCAGGTGTACTGGAGCTGGGAAATCTTTGTGAAGTGCGCTGTGGTCCCCGCCGCCGCGCTCATCCTCATCACGCTGGTGGGTCTGCTCCGCAAAATGGGCAAGACGCCGCTGCAGTTCCTTCGTCACGAGGCGAGTGGCAAGTCGGGTACCAAGCGCGGTCTGCAGCTGCCGGAACGCATGGGCTTTGTCTCCCGCTTCCGCCTGCGCGTCTTCCTGCGCAACCTGGGCAGCTTCGCCACGCTCTTCGTGGGCATCGTGTTTGGGTCGCTGCTTTTGCTCTTTGGCCTGGCGATCCTGCCCACGATGACGCACTATGCGGACAACCTGGAGACGAGCCTGGTCGCCGAGCATCAGTACACACTCAAGGCGCCGCTGGAGCTCGAGGGCACTACCGAGGAGCGCGAGCAGTGGTCGGCACTCGAGCGCTTGCAGTCGGTTGACGGCGCGCTGCTTTCTGCCGCCCAGGATGCCGATGACGAGCTTGACGGCGCGGCCGATGCGGCGCAGACGGCAGCCGATGCCGCGACCGCATCTCCGTCTGCCGAGAGCCTGACCGCAACGCAGGATGCGCTTGCCAAGGTCCAGGACAAGAAGGATGCGCTCTACGCGCGCCTTGACGATCTTGCCGATGCCCTCGGCTGCAACCGCGACGAGGCTATCGACCTGATCGACAAGGCCTCTAAGATCGACACTGACAACGACGATATCCACCCGGTCAATACGACCGACAACGGCGCGGGCGCAATCGCGCAGGCCGAGAAATATGCCGTTTACCAGCTGCAGTACGACCGTGGCGACGGTAATGGCGAGGAGACGATTTCTGTCTACGGCATCTCGCCCGATTCGCGCTATTGGAAAGATCTCAACGTCGGCGATGGGCGCGTCGTCTTTGGCGGCGGTCTGCTCGACAAGTTTGGCTGGAGCGAGGGCCAGAAGGTCACGCTCCACGACAAGTATGAGGGCGAGCATTATTCCTTTAAGTATGCGGGCAAGGACTGCATTTGGGGCTCTAAGTCGGATATGAATGTCTATATGAGCATCGACGACTTTAACGAGCTGTTCGGCAACGACGCCGCCTACTTTAACGGCTATGTGAGCAACGAGAAGCTCGACCTCGACGCGCGCTACTTTGCCGGTGACACTACGCCCGACGACATGCGCGCCGTGGGCGACCAGTTCATCGGCATGATGAGCAAAATGATCGGCATGATGATTGGGCTCGCGGTGTTTATCTTCCTGCTGTTTATGTATCTTCTGACCAAGGCTGTGATCGACCACAGCGCCCGTTCGATCAGCTACATGAAAGTCTTTGGCTATCGCGATAGCGAGATCTCGCATCTGTACATCCGCTCGATCACGCTGTGCGTGGCGGCGTCGCTCGTGCTGAGCCTGCCGGTCATTATTGGCTCGCTCACGGCCATCTTCCGCTCGATGCTGCTCGCCTACAACGGCAATATCGAGATCTACGTGCCCGCTTGGTCCATGGCTGCATGCGTCGGCATTGGCTTTGCGACCTACCTGGTCGTGGCACTGCTACACACGCGCTCTATCAAGCGCGTCAGCCTGGCCGAAGCCCTCAAGGTGCAAGAGTAGTCATTGGGGACGTTCTTAAACGACTAGCCATCGGGGACAGTCTTTACCGATTCGCCGGCTCGCCGGCCGGGCAGGCAAGGACTGTCCCTGGCGGCACTCATTTAAGTCTGTCCCCAATGAGTGGCCGTGCTTGACTTCAACCCCACTTCACCGG
>JAJWXI010000009.1 GCA_021641225.1 Collinsella aerofaciens
GCTGCCGCTCAAACCCCTCGACGACACCTACGAGCACGCCGCCCACGACGCCGCCATGAAGCTCCTCCCCTAACGCCCCAACCACCACAAAGGGGACAGGCACCTTTGTGGTGGTTTTGGCCCGTTCCAACGGTTTGTCTCAATCTGTATCATCTAGACCGTTAAAAGTCGTCTTACTGTTACAGAACGAGATGTTCGTCCCGGCACCTGCCTTTTGTCTTGATCTGTAACAGGTGGAGCCGATTTACCCGCTTAGATGTTACAGATTGAGATATTTGAAAATCGGAATAGAAGTCGGCTCCTGTGTGGTGGTTTTCCAGTTTGCCAACGATATACGCGCCGGCAAAAAAGTCTGCTATACTCTTTCCCGCTGTCCCCATCGTCTAGCGGCCAAGGACGCCACCCTTTCAAGGTGGATATCGCGGGTTCGAATCCCGCTGGGGGCACCATTTGAAATGCAAAGCCCGTTACCCTTGTGGTGACGGGCTTTTTTCTTCTCCAACGCCGGGATTCGAACCCGACAGGGTGCGGAGCTGAGGAAACGCGTAAGCGTTTTCCAGCGCAGCACGCAAGGAGCGGAGCGACGCAGCGAAAGCGGGCGGCGCCAGCCGCACGCGGACATCCCGCTGGGGGCACCACAGAATCTTAGAAGCCCGTTACCAATTCGGTAGCGGGCTTTTTGCTACCGATATGCCGGGATTCGAACCCCGAAGGCATAAAATCACACTGTCATCCAAGGGCCCGTGGACAAAAAATAGCAAATATGAGTACTGTTACCAATTTAGTAACAGCGATTTCATGCCATCAGAAGGCGATTTGGACGCAAGGCGTCCTACAGCGGAGAAATTGCAGGCGTTTATCAGCTAAGTACTTGGACATATGTTGCGTAACACTGCATATTTTGCAAAAAGATAATGCTACAGGGCTTGTGACAGTACTCATATTTGACGTTTTTTGCCCACGACCCCTTATTGCGTGGGCGAATCAGTTGCAAAGCGGGATCCAAAGCGTCCTTCGCAAACAAAAAGCCGGGGTCCGCACGATGCGGACCCCGGCTCAATACCGTGACGATATGTCAGTTACGTTCTACACGTAGAACAGGATGTCGTCGTAGGTCGGGACCGGCCAGTAGTCGGCAGCCACGATCTCCTCCATGGCGTCCACGGCGGCACGCAGCGTATCCATAGCGGGAACGACCTCGTGTGCATACACGTTGGCCTGCTCCTGGCCATCGAGAGCCTCGGCCTTCTGATGTACGGCGTCGAGCGCCTTGATGGAGTCGTTGATGGCGGTGATGCCGTTGCAGAGCTTGTTGAGCGTGTTCTGCTCGCACTGCATGGCAGCATCGGCACCGGCAGCGCGGATTGCCTCCAGGCCCTTAGCGACCTTGGTGGCATAGGCGGTGATGACCGGGCGATAGGTACGACGTGCCTCGCGAATCATCGTGGTAGCCTCGATGTTCATGAGCTTGTTGTACTTCTCGAGCTTGCAGTCATAGCGGCACTGAGCCTCGGCCTTGGTCAGGACGCCCGTCTCCTCAAAGAGCGCAATGGCCTTATCGGAAACAAAGGCGGGAAGAGCGTCGGCCGTGGTCTTGTTGTTGGCAAGGCCGCGCTTCTCGGCCTCGATGGGCCACTCGTCGGAGTAACCGTCGCCGGAGAACAGGATGCGCTGGTGGTCGGTCAGGACCTTCTTGCAGTACTCGAGCGCGGCGTCCTGGAAATCATCCTCGGGCGTACCCTCAAGGGCATCGGCGAAGGACTTGAGCGACTTGGCCACGGCGGCATCGAGCACCAGGTTGGAGTCGGAGACGTTCTGCTCGGAGCCGCAGGCACGGAACTCGAACTTGTTGCCAGTGAAGGCAAACGGGGAGGTGCGGTTGCGGTCGGTGTTGTCCTGCATCAGCTTGGGCAGGGTATCGGCGCCCAGGTCGAGCACGCCGCGCGTGGCATGGACGGAAGCCTTGCCATCGATGATCTTCTCGACGACCTCGGTAAGCTGGTCGCCCAGGAAGATGGACATAATCGCCGGAGGAGCCTCATTGGCGCCCAGACGATGATCGTTGCCGGCCGAGGCAACGGAGGCACGCAAGAGCTCCTGATAGTTATCGACGGCCTCGATCACCGCGGTGAGGAAGACGATGAACTGCAGGTTGTCGAGCGGGGTGTCGCCCGGATCGAGCAGATTCTCGGACTCGGTGCCAAGCGACCAGTTGTTGTGCTTGCCCGAACCGTTGATGCCCTCGAAGGGTTTCTCGTGCAGCAGGCAGACCAAGTCGTGGCGGGAGGCAATGAGCTTCATCTTCTCCATCATGACCAGATTCTGGTCGATGGCCTCGTTGACCTCGCCATAGACCGGTGCGAGCTCATGCTGGCAGGGAGCGACCTCGTTGTGTTTGGTCTTGGCGGGAATACCGAGCGCCCACAGCTCGTCGTCCAGATCCTTCATATAGGACGAGACGGTGGGGCGGATAGCGCCAAAGTAGTGCTCCTCGAGCTCCTGGCCCTTGCAGGGAGCAGCGCCAAAGAGGGTGCGGCCGGTGATGACCAGGTCCTTGCGCTTGCGGTAAGCGTCCTTCTTGATCAGGAAGTACTCCTGCTCATCGCCCACGGAAGGAACAACCTTCTTGGGGGTCTTACCAAACAGCGCCAAAACGCGCTTTGACTCACGCGAGAGCGCGGTCATGGAGCGCAGCAGCGGGGTCTTCTTGTCCAGGGCCTCGCCCGTGTAGGAGCAGAAAGCCGTGGGGATGCACAGGACATCGTCCTTGATAAAGGCGGGGCTGGTGGGATCCCAAGCGGTGTAGCCACGGGCCTCGAAGGTAGCGCGCAGGCCGCCGTTGGGGAAGCTGGAGGCGTCCGGCTCGCCCTGGATGAGGTTCTTGCCCGTAAACTTGGTAATGGCGGTGCCGTCGTGGTTGGGCTCGAGGAAGCTGTCGTGCTTCTCGGAAGTAATGCCCGAAAGCGGCTGGAACCAGTGCGCGTAGTGCGTCGCGCCCTTGGAGATGGCCCAGACCTTCATGGCGTGGGCAACGGCGTTGGCCACATCCAGGTCGAGCGGCTCACCGTCCTCGAGGGTTGCAGCAAGGCGCTTCCAAATGTCCTTGGGGAGGTAGTCCTTCATGACTTCCTCAGAGAACACCATGGTCCCGAAGCGGTCAGTAAGATCGGCCATACGGAACTCCCTTCGTATCGGCACCGCGTGAGATGCGGTGTTGATTACTAACGAACGAGTCATAGCTTAGACTCGCCGTGTTTCCGCGACATTACCGTTATGTTGCTGTCGCGAAACCAATCAATGAGGTTACCGCATCGCGGCGGCGTTGCCGCCCTCAACAGTCAATCAACTGTATAAATTGCAGACCTCTCCCCATGGTTTAAGGGTAGTCAATTTGGGATGGGACTCTATTAACTGGTATTTCGCATCAGATACCAGTCTTTATAGCCCCATCCTAGATTGACTGCTCTGCTATAGGGAATGTCGATAGCAAGGCATCTTTGATTGGTATCCCCCAAATAGTGAGTGAAACTCCACCGTGGCACAGTGGTGCTGTAGAATCCTTACAACACATCACCCTATCAAGTATTTAAAGGAGCACGATATGCGCGTCGACGAGCTTTTTAAGCAGGCGGCATCCCAGGGCACCGCACCCGTTTCGTTTGAGATGTTCCCGCCCAAGGGCGAGCTTACCCTCGACACGGCTCGCGAGGTGGCAGGCAATCTGTGCAAGCTTTCGCCGGGCTTTGTCTCGGTCACCTGCTCGGCCGGCGGCTCGGGCAATGGCGCCACCACCGCCCCCATCGCGCATATGATTACGAGCGAATTCGATACGCCCTCGGTGGCACACCTTACCTGCGTGGGCCGCTCGCACGCCGATATCGCCGCCAAGATCGATGAATACCGCTCCGCCGGCGTAGAAAACATCCTGGCCCTGCGCGGTGATCTTCCCGCTGGCGCGACCGAGGACGACAAGCCCGCCTCCGACTACGCCTACGCCCGCGACCTCATCCCCGAGCTCGTCGACGCCGGCTTTTGTGTGGGTGCCGCAGCCTACCCCGAGGGCCACATTGCCTGCGAGGACCTCAACCTCTCAGTCGAATACCTCAAGCAAAAACAGGATGCCGGTGCGAGCTTCTTTGTGACGCAGCTCTTTTTTGATAACGAGTGCTTCTACCGTTTTCGCGAGCTTGCCGACAAGGCGGGCATCACCGTGCCGATTACCGCGGGCATCATGCCGTTTATGGGCAAGTCGCAAATCAGCCGCATGGTCTTTATGTGCGGTGCGTCGCTGCCCTCCCCCGTCATCAAGATTCTCGCCAAGTACGAGAACGACCCCGAGAGCCTGCAGGCAGCCGGTGTAGATTATGCCGCCCGTCAGCTTTGCGACCTTAAGGAGCACGGTGCCGCCGGTCTGCACCTGTACACTATGAATCGTCCTGCGATCGCCGCGACCATTATGGAGCGCCTAGGGTAATGGAAAAACCGCGCATCGATACAACCGCTGTCGAAGTGCCGGCCGACCTTGCGTCGCCGGCGCTTTACCGTGTCGATGCTGCGCACCATCCCCGTGTCGACCGTGCCGAGATGCTGCGGTATCTGGGTTACGGCGGCCAGCAGATTGAGCCCGAGCTGTCACGACGTATTGAGCTTGTGGTCGAGCACCTTGAGCTGGACATTGAGCCCCGTGGCGTGCGCCGCGTATTTGCCATCGATGCCACGGGCGTGGACGAGCAGGGAGAGCCTTGCATCCGTCTGGTTGGCACCAACGTTGAGTTGCAAGGTCGCGATATCTATCGCCATCTCAAAGACGCCCGCTTTGCCGCACTCATGGCATGCACCCTCGGCATGAACGCCGAGCGTCGCCTGCGCACCACGGGAGCCCAGCAGCCCCTAGAGGGAGCCGTGCTCGATGCCGCGTGCTCCGCCTATGTAGAAGCCGCCGTTGAGCAAATGGACCAGCAGGTCAAGGCTGCGGCCGCCGCACACGGGCTCGCCGGCAACTGGCGCTTCAGTCCCGGCTATGGCGACTGCCCGCTTACGGCCCAGCGCTCGATCGTGAATGCGCTCAACGCCACGCGGCTCATCGGGCTTACCGTCACGCCGACCAGCCTGCTCATGCCCACCAAAAGCGTGACCGCGGTGATCGGCCTGTTCGACGGCGAAGTCCACGACGCCCAGAGCCGCCCCACCTGCAATATATGCCGCATGCGCGAGCACTGCCGCTTCCGCGCCGCCCACACCACCTGCTATTCCAGCCATTAGGAGCCCTCGATGTTTACTCCGTTTATCACTCATGATTCTGACGGCACTGCATTGGCGGCACCCGTTGATGCCGCACGTCGCAACGGTGCCACGTACAAGACGCGCACGATCGACGATCTGCGCATTAAGGACGATTGCCTGCGTGCGGCTATCGAGGGCACGGGGCACCTGCTGTTCGACGGCGGCATGGGCACCATGCTGCAGGCAGCCGGCATGAAGGCCGGCGCCCTACCCGAGCTGCTCAACTTTGAGGAGCCCCAGGTCATCACCGACATCCAACGTCAGTACGTCGAGGCCGGCTGCGACGTGATCACCGCCAACACCTTTGGCGCCAACGCCCACAAGCTCGACGGAGCCGCCACCGTGGCAGATGTCTTTGCCGCCGCTGTGTCCTGCGCCCGCGCGGCCGGTGCCTGCTATGTAGCCGGTGACATCGGCCCCATCGGTGCGCTGCTTCGCCCCCTGGGCACCCTAAGCTTCGACGAGGCCTACGACCTCTTTGCCGAGGAGGTGCATGCGGGTGTCGCCGCGGGCGTGGACCTCTTTATCATCGAGACTATGACCGACCTGGCCGAGATCAAGGCCGCCGTCCTCGCCTGCCGCGAGAACTCCAACCTGCCCGTCTTTGCCACCATGACCTTTGAGGAAGACGGGCGCACCTTCCTGGGCACGAGCCCCGAGGTGGCCGCCATCACGCTCGACGCCATCGGTGCCGACGTCCTAGGCATCAACTGCAGCCAGGGACCGGCCGAGCTCCGAGGACTCGCCGCACGCATGCTCACCGTCACCGACAAGCCCGTTATGGTACAGGCAAACGCGGGACTCCCCCGCGTGGACGACGACGGTAACACCGTCTTTGACATCCAGGCCCCCGAATACGCCGAGGCCGTCGCCGGCATGATCGAAGACGGCGTGAGCGTCGTAGGCGGCTGCTGCGGTACCACGCCGACGCACATGGCAGCCCTACGCACGCTTATCGACAACCACACGCCCAGCCCGCGCCACCGCAAGCCCAGCATGTCGGTCACGAGTGCCCAGACGGTCGTGGACCTTCCCTGCGACGGCCACAAGATCGCCGTCATCGGCGAACGCATCAACCCCACCGGCAAAAAGCGCCTGCAGCAGGCGCTGCGCGACGGCGACCTGGACTACGTCGTAAGCCAGGGCATCAGCCAGCAGGAACAGGGCGCCGACATCCTGGACGTCAACGTGGGCCTGCCCGAGATCGACGAGGTCAAGATCATCCAGCAGGCAACCGAGCAGCTCCAGGGCTCCACGCTGCTGCCGCTGCAGATCGACTCCACCGACCCCGCCGCCGTCGAGGCAGCCGTGCGCCGCTACGCCGGCAAGCCCATCATCAACTCGGTCAACGGCAAACAGCAAATCATGGATGAGATCTTTCCGCTGGTCGCCCACTACGGCACCAACGTCGTCGGCCTCACGCTCGACGAAGGCGGCATCCCCGATACCGCCGAGGCCCGCTTCGCCATCGCCGAGCGCATCGTGGCAGAAGCCGCCCGCTACGGCATCGGCCCGGACCGCATCCTCATCGACTGTCTGGTCATGACTGCCTCGACCAATCAGCGCCAGGCAGAGCAGATCCTGCGCGCCATGTCCCTGTGCAAGGAGCACCTGGGCGTCAAATGCGCGCTCGGCGTGTCGAACATCAGCTTTGGCCTGCCTGCCCGCCCGCTGCTGGGCTCGGTCTTTTTGGCCGCCGCGTTTGGCGCAGGCCTCGACGCCCCCATCATGAACCCGGGCTCCAAACGCTTTATGGATACCGTCTACAGCTATCGCGTGCTGAGCGTTGAGGACGAGGGCTCGACTGGATACATTGAGCGCTACGCCGGCTGGACCGATCCCTATAAGATCGCCGCGAACCCGGCGGCCGCCCAGGCCGCCTCGACCGACGCCGTGCCCGCCGCTGGCACCGCCGGCACCGACGGCAACGACGACCCGATTCGTCGCATGGTCGTCTCGGGCCGCAAAGGCGAGATCGCGGCCGAGACCGAGCGCCTGCTGGCAGACCACGACGCCATGGACCTCATCAACAATCACTTTATCCCCGCCCTCGACGAGGTTGGCGTCCTCTTTGACCAAGGCAAGTTCTTCTTGCCGCAGCTTATGGCCTCGGCCGAAGCCGCACGCGTGGGCTTCGACACCATCAAGCGCCTGATGCCCGCCGGCGAGATTGCCGACAAGGGCAAGATCTGCGTGGCCACCGTCAAGGGCGACATCCACGACATTGGCAAGAACATCGTCAAAATGCTGCTCGATAACTACGGCTACACCGTCTTTGACCTGGGC
Organism: Collinsella aerofaciens; assembly: GCA_021641225.1. Classification (GTDB taxonomy): domain Bacteria; phylum Actinomycetota; class Coriobacteriia; order Coriobacteriales; family Coriobacteriaceae; genus Collinsella; species Collinsella aerofaciens_AJ. The sequence goes on from JAJWXI010000009.1 coordinate 7,570, forward strand.
CGCGACGTCGATCCGCAAGAGGTGCTCAAGACCGTGCGGGAGCGTGACATTAAGCTCGTCGGCCTCTCGGCGCTTATGACCACCACCGTCGTCGCCATGGAGGAGACCATCAAGCTGCTCCATGCCGAGGTTCCGGGCGTCAAGATCATCGTGGGCGGCGCCGTGCTCACCCCCGAATACGCCAAGCAGATCGGCGCGGACTACTACGCCAAGGATGCCGCCGAAAGCGCGCGCATCGCCGAAGAGGTCTTTGGGCAGTAACACAACGGAAACAACCGAGCACCAAAACGTGCCGTATGCGCCACTTGGCACGTGCGGCACGTTAAAATAGAAAAGACTATGCTCGTTTTGGCAGATAGGAGCGCAAGGATGGCGATCACGCCCGCAGAAATCGCGGAAACCCGCGGCATGGTTGAGGAGCAGAACCTCGACATCAGGACCATCACCATGGGTGTTTCGCTCATGGGTTGCGGTGACGAGAACCTCGACCGCATGTGCACGAAGATCTACGACCACGTGACGCACACGGCTGAGCATCTGGTCGAAACCGCCGAGAACCTCGAGCGCGAGTACGGTATCCCCATCGTCAACAAGCGCGTTTCCGTCACCCCGGTGGCGCAGATCGCTGCGTGCTGCAAGGATGAGGACCTCACCCCCATCGCGCACGCCCTCGACCGCGCGGCCGAGACCCTCGGCATCGACTACCTGGGCGGCTTCTCCGCGCTCGTCCAGAAGGGCATCGGCGACGCCGACCGCCGCGTCATCCAGTCCATCCCGCAGGCGCTCGCTACCACCAGCCGCGTCTGCTCCAGCGTCAACGTCGCCAGCCTGCGCGCCGGCATCAACATGGATGCCGTGCTCATGGCCGCCCAGACCATCATCGATGCCGCTAAACTCACGGCCGACCAGGATTCCGTCGGCGCTTCCAAGTTTGTCTGCTTTGCCAACATGGTCGAGGACTCCCCGTTTATGGCGGGCGCCGTCCACGGCGGTGGCGAGGCCGACGCCGTCATCAACGTAGGCGTCTCGGGCCCCGGCGTTATGGCCGCAGCCCTGGAGACGCTGCCCGATTCCGCATCGATGATGGAAGTCGCCGAGAAGATTAAGCAGACCGCCTTTAAGATCACCCGTGCCGGCGAGCTCATGAGCCGCGAGGCCGCCCATCGCCTGGGTGTCGAGAAGGGCATTGTCGACCTGTCGCTGGCACCTACGCCTGCTGTCGGCGACTCCGTCGCGCGCATCCTCGAGATCATCGGCGTGGGCACCTGCGGTGGCCCCGGCACGACCTGCGCGCTCGCCATGCTCAACGATGCCGTCAAGAAGGGCGGCGTTATGGCCAGCTCCAGCGTGGGCGGTCTCTCGGGCGCCTTTATCCCCGTGTCCGAGGATGCCGGCATGATCGCTGCCGTCGAGGCCGGCGCACTTTCCCTCGAGAAGCTCGAGGCCATGACCTGCGTGTGCTCCGTTGGCCTGGACATGATCGCCATCCCCGGCGACACCCCGGTCGAGACCATCGCCGGCATCATCGCCGACGAGATGGCCATCGGCGTCATCAACAACAAGACCACGGCCGTCCGCGTGATTCCCGCCATCGGCAAGGGCGTGGGTGACTGCGTCGAGTACGGCGGCCTGTTCGGCCGTGCGCCCATCATGCCGGTGAACCCCAACGCCGGCACCGTGCTTGCCCACCGTGGTGGACGCTTCCCGGCGCCGCTGAACTCGCTGAAGAACTAGCTGAGGGGGACTGGCGAGGAGCCCCGGGGAGGGCAAATATATAAGGTCGCCTGCTCGGACAGTCCTGGCTCGCACGGAGAGCACATTAAGTACTCTCCGGCTCGTGCGGAACTCGCGATCGACCTTATATATTTGCCCTCCCCGGGGCTCCCGCACAACGGGCCCTCGGTTGGGTTCTATCCCTTTGGCAGTCGCTTCGCTTCTGCCCTACTTTGCTGGTATGGCGGTTTGGCGTTGGAACGGTTCTTTTTCTGATATATGCTTGTTGCGGCTCTTCTTTTGGGAGGAGCCGCTTTTTTGTTGTGAGGAGGATGGCCCGTGGCTGATGGTGTAATTCAATCTGAGCTGCTTGCTGCGGATTGGAATGGCGAATGGATGCGTTTGCAAGCTGGTCGGCGGCGGGCTGATGATTCTTTTGAGTGGGATAAAAGGGCTCGGCATTTTCGGCCGCTGGAGACTGCCCCTTATGCTCGGGACTTTATGAAGCTGTTGGCGTTAAAGCCTGGTGAATCGGTGCTGGATATGGGGTGCGGGGCTGGGTCGATTGCTATTCCGCTTGCTCAGGCTGGGCATCCTGTGATTGCTGCTGACTTTTCCCCTGCTATGTTGGGCACGCTTGATGCTGGTATTGAGTACTATGGGCTCGAGGATCTCATTACGCCGCTTGAGCTTGCTTGGGATGATGATTGGGATTTGGTTGGACCGGTCGCGAAAGCGGTGGATGTTGCCTTTGCCAGTCGGTCGGTTACGACGACCGATCTAAAAGGTGCGCTTGCCAAGCTCGACCGTACGGCTCGTCGCCGTTGTGCTGTCACGATGGTCGCTAACTCCAGCCCGCGCTATGATCTGCACTTGATGAACGCTATCGGTGCCTCGGTTACCTGCAGTAATGGCTTTGTGTACGCCTTCAACATCCTCATTCAGATGGGTGCCCTGCCGCAGGTTACATACTTTGAATCGCCGCGTCGCGATACCTTCGACAGCCTTGAAGCGGGCGTGGCGGACTTTTCCCGCATGCTTGAGCATGGCAACGAGGATAAGATCGACCGTTTGCGCGACTACATCGCCCAACACATGATTGAGAATCCCCATGCCGGCGAGCCGGGCTCCAAGGGCGTGCCGCAGGGGCGCTATATGCTCGATCATGTCCGCAAGGTTCGTTGGGCGTTTATTGCATGGGATCCGGTCTCTGCGCCCAGCTCATAGCCTGTTCGCAGCCCGCACCGCCCACTCACTCGGCATCCGCATTCTTTTTGAACTGGGCAAACGCGCTCCACACCGCGCCGTTCCTGCGCTATCGTGGGACAGCTCACGTAGATTAAGGCCCCGTCGCGGGGCGCCCCATACATAGAAAGCGAGAACCCATGGCACTGACAGGAGCCCAGGTCAAGCAGCTTCGCAGCATGGCCCATCACCTCAACCCCGCCATCATCATCGGTAAGTCCGATGTCAACGAGGGCACCGTCGAGCAGACGGTCGCCTACCTGGAGAAGCACGAGCTCGTTAAGTGCTCCGTGCTCGATGGCTCCAGCCTTTCTGCCCGCGAGGCCGCCGAAGAGCTCGCTGAGCGTTGCCACGCCGAGGTCGTCCAGGTCATCGGCCGCAAGTTCTCGCTGTATCGCGAGTCCTCGCGCAAGGACATCGAGAAGATCAAGCTCGTCTAAGAGCCATTGATCCGGCGAGCCAACACATAGCAAGCTTACGGGTGCCCAAGTACTTCGGGCGCCCATTTTTTATTGCTCGACCAGCACGCGATTGAGCCGCCCTTCCACCAAGCGCTCGTATAGACGCCGCGTCTCGGGCTCGGGCACGCCATTGACCTGCTCCCTTAGATGGTGCATATGCCCGCTGTACAGCTCGACGATATCGCGCCGCCGCCCCGCCGCACTGTAGACGCGCATGGCGCAGCGCACCATATCCTCACGCGCTGTTTCCTGCCGAAGCCCCGACTCCGCCAGCCAAATCGCCGACTGCAGGTCGTTTTCTTCTAGGGCGGCATTTGCTCCCTTAATCATGCAATCGATGTACTTTGACTGCATAATGCGTCGCATACGCAAAAAGTAGGTGGGATTACAGCCATTGGGAACATACAGCGGTCCGGCATAAAGCTGCTCAATCTTAAGGCACAGCTCAACTAAATGGGGCCCGCGCGCACCCGTGCGATTTCCCAAAACCTCGCGGCTTATCTGGTCAAACAGCCGTACATCGGTCTTGACGTAGTCGCCGTTAAGTCCGATGCATTCATTTTGGATGAGCACACACGACTTGCCATCCGGCGTCGGCCCCAAAGCCGACCGCAAGCGCGATATCGTCGAGTACAGGTTGTTGCGGGCGCTATTGAACTCGGCATGGGGCCACAGCTCCATGGCCAGCGTCTCACGATCGACGAGCGCATCCATGCCCAGCGCAAGCCGCTCGGCAAGTGTCGCCGCCTTCTTGCGGCGCCACATTTTGTCCGTGATGGGAAACCCGTCGCGCTCGGCGCGAAACGCACCGAACATGCGAATCTCGATATGGTCAATGGTATCAACGGCTTCAACCTCACCGGCCTGGAACAGGCGCTCGCCCTCCTCTTCCAAATCGTCGCGCAGCGAGTACCGCGACAGCTCGCGCACGGGAAGCTTCTTGCGAATCCTGGTCGCCGGCTCGCCCAGACAATGCATGGCAAGGCGCGCAAAGAGCCGATACGATGGCTCCAGAATCCCCGCACGATTCATGGACATCCAGGCCGCAAGATCGCTGTCTCGGCCCGCACAGGCCAAATGCAGCGCCACCATCCAGGCCTCCGCTCCACCAACCTGCGTCTGGCTTATATCGAGCAACTCCGCTTCCTCACGTACCGAAACCATCGAGGTGTTACGCAGATACGCCGCGCGCTCCAGCAGCAATGCGTTATCGCGCATGTACGCAATCGACTCCTCGGCAAGTTTGAGCACTTGGACCGCACGGAACTTTGCATTAACCGGCCGTCCCTCTGCCAGCGACTGCCAGCCTTCTAGCAACAGGCCAAACAGCTGAATCTGGTTATCGCGCATGCGCACGGCAAAACGATCGAGCTCGTTGAACGCCGCGTCGTCGGTTACCGGCAGGCCGGAAAGGAGCCGCCGTGCCGCCAGCACCATGCGCACCCAGATAGCCATCGCCTTAAGCCCACGTACGTCGAGCGCCTCCCGCACCACCGTCATCTCGTCGTCGCGCTCGTCGGTTCCCGCAAACGACCCGTCAAAGAGCTCCACCAGCATGCTATCGGCCCGTATAACAATCCCCGCGATGTCGAGCTCGCAGTCGTAGGCCTTGCTCGTTTTGAGCTGCTGTAGAACGCCGCCGTCATCTCCCCGCTCGGTCAGGCAGCGCTTGACCTCGATATGCGCAGACAACATATCGAGCGCGGTATGGGATGTCTCGATTTCTGGCACGGCCAGGTTCGTAGGAAGCCCAAGCCCGTTGTCCCCATAGCAAACAGCCGTCAGTGTCTGGGCCACCCTCCATGAAACAGGGTCTATTTCGCAGGCCGCCCGTTCGCCCCCGCGCTCGATGACTGATGCCATATAGCGAGCGAGCTTTGTATTGGACACGCTGACCGCTGCCAAATACACGCCGAGCGCCTCGGCAGGCGTTGGCTCTGGAGCCGGATCCTCGGCATCGATCGTGCCCAGCGCTGCTCGGCAGATATCGGCCCCGTGCCCCGTCAGAGCCAGATCGACCCCATACTGCCCAGCAAGTTCAAGGACCGCTCCACGGTCCAAAAAGGCGTCCGCCAGGCCCATCGCCGCATCGCATCGGCCCGCCTTAAGCAAAATCCGGGCCGCCCTCGGAACAAGTTCGGGGCGAACATCGGCCACCAACTTACGCAAGCGCAAGCGTCCGTTATCCTCCGTGCCCAGACACGTAAAACTCCGCTCGGCGGGGTCCAAGCCAAAGATCGGGTAGTCGCGTACGAAGTAGGACTGGTCGACCATCGATAGCCTCACCCCGCAAGCCTCGAGTTCTGCGATATTGCCCTCGCCCATCAAAATCATGAGACATGCCACGCAAAACAGTGCATTATTGTCGAGCGAAGCCAGATCGACAAGTGCCGCGCCATATACGTTGACAATCTCGTTTTCGAGCAGACCGGCTACGTCGCCTTGGCCATACAGACCCGTCTGCAATGCCGAAACGAGCTCGGGCACGCCCTGTGTGAGCTGATAAAAGTCGAGCGATGTGCTGATCGAAAACGCCGATGCCCACGCCGAATACTCATAGGCATGCACCTTGAGCATCTGCGCATTGATCTTAACCGAATCGCCCAGCCCATGAATCAGCTGACGATTTGAAGGACGGCAGGAGATAAAGACCCCTACCCCCATGGCGCGCAGGCCGCGAATCCTGTCGATGAGGTCTTCGGTATCGTGCTGATCGAGGTTTGGCACATTATCAATCGCGATAAGGGAGTGCGGTTTGTCTTTGAGTTCTTCGGTAACCACCTCGAGCTGCATAAACACCTCGCGCCCAGTGGCGCGATCGGCCTCGATAATCCGCACGGGACCTCGCGTCGGGTCGCATTTAACCTCATGGGTGTACTGCAGCAGCACCGAGGTCTTCCCAAACCCGTCGGGCGCATAAAGAACCACGATGCCGGCCTTTCGGCCCTTGGCGAGAAGCTCATTCATCAAGCGTTCGCGTCGCACCATATAGCCACCGCCCAGCGGCATCAGCTCGAGGTCGTCCATACTGCCCAAATCGTTTACCATGCCCGCTCCTCAACTCGACCGTATGGACACTGTAGCCGCAAGACCATACAAGCCGCGCTATGAATAGAGCGACCTTGTGTTTTAGGTTGTCTTTTGGTACGCAAGCGGCAAGTTTTTGTACAGCGAGGGCCGATTCTTATTAATCCCCCGACTAATCGGTCTTTAAGCAGGTAAATGAGCTTGTCAGCTTGTCCCATCTAAGCGGCAGTGTAACGCAAATGAACAAGGTTCAGCCATGTCATTCAACTCGCCTAGCACCCGCTACCGTCTACGACCTTTTAGTGGCATTTTTGCATAGAATCTGGTATGGAATGAATCAAGCTGTTTGACATCCGGCATTCGCCAAGCTTGCGGCAAGATTTTGGTCAAGCGGGCGGAAAGGGATAGCAAAAAGGCCCCCGCAAAGCGGAGGCCTTAGGCAAGGCTATGTCGAGGTGCAGGATTCGCGCTACTCGCAGAGCGAAAGGGCGGCCTCGTCGGCAACGACAACGCAGTTGGTGTGCAGCTGCAGGATCGAAGCCGGGCACGCGGGCGTAACCGGACCGTAGCACATGTCATGCACGGCCTGAGCCTTGGCCTCGCCGTTGGCGACGACCAGGATCATGCGGGCATACATGATGGTCTGGGTACCCATGGTGTAGGCCTGACGGGGAACGTCGTCGATGCTGTCGAACAGGCGGCTGTTGGCCTGAATGGTGCTCTCGGTGAGGTCGACGCAGTGCGTGCCCTTGGAGAAGTGGTCATCGGGCTCGTTGAAACCGATGTGGCCGTTGTTGCCAATGCCGAGCAGCTGCAGATCCGGGTAACCGGCCTCGGCGACGATCTTGTCGTACTCAGAGCAGGCAGCGGCGGCGTCGGGGTTGGAACCGTCGGGCACATGCGTGTTGTTCAGGTCGATGTTGATGTGATCGAAGAAGTTCTCACGCATGAAGTAGTGATAGCTCTGGGGATCGTCGTGCGAAAGGCCGCGATACTCGTCCAGGTTGTAGGTGCTGACCTCGGCAAAGTCGACGTCGCCCTTCTCGTACCAAGCAGCGAGCTGCTTGTAGGCACCGATCGGGGTGGAGCCGGTGGCAAGGCCCAGCACACAGTCGGGCTTGAGGATAACCTGCGCCGAGATGATATTGGCGGCCTTGCGGCTCATATCCTCGTAGTCTTTAGCTTTAATGATCTTCATTACGCGTCCTTTCTCGTACAAGAGAGGCAAGGCTCCCCTTACAAGCACTTGCCCGCGGCCCGCGTCGGCCGCAACCAACGTGTGCGGCCACCAGGGCGAGGTCGCGTAATGTATGTGTCTCGTGTCTAGCCGCGTCGAGGCCCCTGCCCGTCCACGGTGACCCAAAGCTGTTTAGCTTCGGACAAATCCCATCTTGCCACGGAGGGCGTCCTCTTTCAAGGGCGCCCTCCGTAAACGTGTTTGAATTGTAGGCTAATGGCCACGTGCACTTGCTAGCGCTCGCGAGCAACGATGAGCTGGTCCATCTCTTCGACATGCACGCCAACGGAGCCCTTGATGCTCGAGAACTCAACGGAGTTGCACACCAAGATGGGAACCGTCACATCGTAGCCCTCGGCAGCAATTGCCTCGCGATCGAACTCAATGAGTACATCGCCCTTATGAACGATGTCACCCACTTGCGCATGTACGGTAAAGTGCTTGCCCTCGAGCTGAACAGTGTCCAAACCAACGTGGATGAGCACGTCCAAGCCATCGACCGTGTTAAGCGCAACGGCGTGTCCCGTGGGAAAAATAGCCTCGACCTTGGCATCAGCCGGCGCGATCACGCGCGTTCCGGTGGGCTGAATCGCCACGCCCTGGCCCAAAAGGCCGGTAGCAAACGTCTGGTCGTTTACCTCGGAAAGCGGAATGACATCGCCCGAGATGGGAGCATCCAGCGTAAGGACTCGACCACGCATACCAAAAGACCTTAGGACTTTAGTGAACATGCTCCCCCTCGGACATACCAATCAATCAAAATAACCTTAACAGTTTACCACTTGGCAACGGTTTTTGACCATTAGGGAAGTTCGCGCTTGACAACCTCGACGATGTTGTCAACAACGCGCTGGGTCAGCTCGTGCGTCTCGGCCTCGGCCATAACACGGACCAGCGGCTCGGTACCGCTCGGGCGCACCAGAATGCGGCCGCGGCCGTCAAGCTCCTTCTCGGCAGCAGCGACGGCATCCCAGATGGGCTGGCAATCGTCCAGACCAGCCTTGTTGTCGGAATGCACGTTGACGAGTACCTGCGGGTACTTCTTCATGATGCCGGCAAGGTCGGTGAGGGTACGACCGGTGCGCTTGAGCACGGCCAGCAGCTGCAGAGCCGTCACCAAGCCGTCACCGGTGGTGTTGTGCTCCAGGAAGATGATGTGGCCGGACTGCTCGCCGCCGATGACGGCGCCGTCCGCGAGCATGCGCTCCAGAACGTAACGGTCGCCCACGGCGGTCTGAACCATCTCGAAGCCCTGCTCCTTCATAGCGATGGAGAAGCCCAGGTTGCACATGACGGTCGAGACGATCTCGGAGTTGGCGAGCTTGCCGCGAGCGGCGAGGTCAGAACCGCAGATAGCCAGGATGTAGTCACCGTCGATCTCATTGCCCTCGCTGTCCACGAACAGCACGCGGTCGGCGTCGCCGTCGTGGGCCAGACCGATGTCAGCATGGGTGCGCAGCACGAGCTCGCGCAGGGGCTCGAGGTGCGTAGAGCCGCACTCAACGTTGATGTCGGTGCCGCAGTAATCGGTGTTGATGGCGTGCACCGTGGCACCCAGGCGCTGCAGCGCGGCGGGCGTAGTCTGGCAGGAAGCACCGTGACCGCAGTCGACGGCAACAACCAGGCCGTCGAGCCTCAGGCCATCAAGCGTATCGATGGCGTGGTCGACGTATGCCTTGCGGGCGTCCTTCATCTTGATGATGTGGCCCACACCGGCACCGGTCGGCAGCGTATCGGCAGCCATGGCTTCCTCGGACATGACCCAGGCGCTGATCTCTTCCTCGACAGCATCGGGAAGCTTCATACCCTTGCGGCTAAAGAACTTGATGCCGTTGAACTCCGGCGGATTATGCGAAGCAGAGATGACGATGCCGCCGTCGAGCTCGTTCTGAACGGTGAGCAACGCCACGGCGGGCGTGGGGATAACGCCGCAGCAATGCGGGCGGCCGCCCTCGGCCATAATGCCGGCGGTCAGAGCACTCTCGAGCATGGTGCCCGAAAGGCGCGTGTCACGGCCGATGCAGATGTCCGGACCAAGAAACTTGGTCGCCGCGCGGCCCAGGCGAAACGCGAGGTCGCACGAGAGGTCGGCATTGGCGACGCCACGGACGCCGTCGGTACCGAAGATGTTCTGGGGCATAGGATCGCTCCTTCCCTAGCAGGCGATATGCAACCGCCCACCCTAGTCGAAAAAGAAAAGCGGGACCCGCCGAGGAATCGGCAGGCCCCGCTTGTACATTGTATCTCGAAAGGAGATAAAACCTTAGCGCTTGGAGAACTGGGGAGCGCGGCGGGCCTTCTTGAGGCCGTACTTCTTGCGCTCGACCACGCGAGCATCGCGCGTAAGGAAACCGGCCTTCTTGAGGTCAGCACGGTAGTCGCCAGCGTTCAGAAGAGCGCGAGCGATGCCCAGGCGCAGAGCGCCGGACTGACCGGAGATGCCGCCGCCATCGCACAGAGCGATAACGTCGAACTGACCGGCGGTGTCGGTCACCTTGAAGGGAGCAAGGGCGTTCTCAACGAGCTGATGACGGCCGAAATACTGCTCGGCGTCACGCTTGTTGATGGTCACCTTGCCGGTGCCGGGGACGAGACGGACGCGGGCGACGGCGTTCTTACGACGGCCGGTACCCTGGTAGACAACGGTGTTCTCAGCCATCTTTAAGCCTCCAGCTCAATCTTCGTGGGGTTCTGGGCAGCATGCGGATGCTCGGCACCAGCGTAGACCTTAAGCTTGGTCATCTGGGCACGGCCGAGGGTGGTCTTGGGCAGCATACCGCGAACGGCGCGCTCGATGACCTTCTCCGGGTGCTTCTCCATTGCCTGGCGGAAGCTCTCAGCCTTGAGGCCGCCGTTGTAGCCGCTGTGGCGATAATAGGTCTTCGTGTCGGCCTTGTTACCGGTAAGCTGGACCTTATCGGCGTTGATGACAACAACGAAGTCGCCGCAGTCGCTGTTGGGCGTGAACTGGGGCTTGTTCTTACCGCGCAGGATCATTGCGATCTGGGTGGCAAGACGGCCCAGGACAGCACCATCGGCGTCGACGAGAACCCAGTTGCGCTGGACCTCGCCCTGCTTGGCGTAGTGAGTCGATTTCGAAATCACTTAGACTCCTCCATGTACAGTACGTGTTGTTACAGAGATTCACGGGGCTCTGCAAGTAACCCGTCCATATTACCCCGCTCGCCGTACGAGTCAACAGGTATTTTGGCTCCGACCAGAGTTTCTGCACATGTCATCCACGAGCCGTGATTTTTCCAGCTCTATAGCTGTTGTCATTTTTTGAGGGTTTGCCGTCGCTAGCGCTCAACGAACTCTTGGATTTCCGCGAGCAGGCGCTTTGCCTCCTGACGGCCCTGGATATACAGGTCCAAAAGCTTTGCCGGATCGTGCTCGACATGGCCGACCTCGACCGGCTTTTGCGGAGCGACGACCAGCGCACGGCCCTCGCGCTCATACTTCCACAGGTGCATGCGCTGGATGTTGTAACGGTCGTGGCGCGTCTCGATAGCCTCGAGCAGATAGGGGTAGTCGGCATAGCGGGCGCGCGCGGCAGGCATAAACTCGTAGGGCTTTTTCTCGTACGAGCGGTCCTGCGTGACGATGACGACCGCGCGCTCAAAGCCGGCCTCCTCGAGCACATGCTCGATAGGAACCGAATCGGCCACGCCGCCGTCGACGTATTTGTGCCCGTCAATCTCGACCGGCGGCGTCACCAGCGGCAGCGAGGTCGAGGCGCGCACGGCGTCGAGATCGAGCACGGCACTTTTGACCGGGAGGTACGTGGCGGTTCCAAAGAGCATGTCCGTTGCGACGGCGTACATCTCGATGGGGCTCGCGTCGAACGTCTCGTTGTCAAAGGGATCCAGGCGGTCCTGGACATCGTTGAAGATAAAGTCGTAGCCCACAATAGAGCCCGTGGACGCAAACGATGCGGCGCCCATGAAGCGGCTGTCGTTGCAGAAAGCCAGGTTGATGCGGTTGGCACGGCCGATCTGATGCGACTTGTAGTTCACGCCGTTGAGGGCGCCGGCCGATACACCGTAGACAGCCGGAATCTCGACACCGGCCTCCATGAGAACGTCGAGCACGCCCGCGGTAAATTGCCCGCGGAAGCTGCCGCCCTCCAGGACGAGCGCGACCTTGCCGGCGTTCTTTGCCTTATCTTCTGCAGTCATATTGACCTCCTGCGATTGCGTTTTGGCTTTCTTCTACCCAGTTTTGGGATGGCGGTCGCGCAGGTTTTTCGAGGCGGCAGGTGAAGCGGAAAATGTGTCCCAGTTTGAGGCGGGATTCCGGGATGGACTTTCCGCTTGGACCGCCGTTGGGAAAGCGTGTCCCGTTCTGAGCGCGGATTCCGGGATGAACTTTCCGCTTGAGGCGTCTTCCGGAAAATGAATCCCATTCCGAGCGTCGATTCCGGGATGCAGTTTCCGCTTGAAACGTCATCCGGAAACCGCATCCCAGTCTGAGCCGGAATTCTGGGATGGATTTTACGCTTGGGGCGACGTTGATGCGGGGCATGGCAGGCTGCAATCCGATCGGCATCGCATCTGCATAGGGTTGAAGCTTTGCGCGGAGAATCCGCGTATTTGCTTCGCAAATACGCACCGGCTTCGGCCGCCTGCCGGCGTCCTCGCCCGCTCGCTACAAACGCTTCGCGATTACTTAACGCTCGCGCCCTGCATAGAGTTCGATTCTCCGCGGTACAGACTAGAAATAAAAAGGCAGGTAGATATAAGTATCTACCTGCCTGTAACTATTGGTGGAGGCGCGGAGAATCGAACTCCGGTCCACGAAAGCCCCCTGATTGGCATCTCCAAGCTCAGTCGCTGGTTTAGTCTCGGACGCTTTGCGCGCAGCGACACGCTCGCGGCGTCCTAACCGGTTCGGTCTTAGCCTGCGCCATACCGATTACGTGCGCAGGAGCATTCCCCTAAAATGACGTCGCGCCGGTGTCGGGGAAATCACCGGGTTGACGCGCCGCTATAAACTAAGCAGCGAGAGCCATAGGCTCAAAAGAAGAGTTGTTGTCAATTCAATTTGACGGTACCCCTGTTTAACGAGGCGAGGAGACCTCGGCTTGCTTCCTCTCTCAGAGCTATCGTGTCGAAACCAGTCGCCCCCGAATGTTGGGAAAGTCTGGATGGTATCGGGCCTGCAAACACCCGATAACCGTCGACTTTTCAAGGAACATGCGGGGCGAGCCCCGCTTGTGGAGTGTTATCTTACCACGTTCTGAAAGCGGACAGCTGTTCTATGCACGAGCTGTGAAGGCCCCAATGTGCGCCGCACTTCGCACTTTTGTTACCGATCGCGTCACGTATATTTTCGCCAAGCAAAATTGACCCGTCGAAAGGACCGTTATGGATACCAAGCAGCAACTCGTCAATGCCCTCGCAGGCCTGGGCTCAACCATTACCGAAGCTATGGATGTCATCGAGGGCTTTGTCCCCTGCGGACATCCCGCCCTCACGGTATCGAACGCACTCGTCGCGCTGGACGCTGACGATAATGCAGCTCTCGCCCAGCAGCTTGAGACCGTCGGGGGCTTTATCGACCACGTGAGTGAGAACCGCGGCGTGACCGCCTACCACGGCATCGAGGTCGAGCTCGCGGGTCCCAAAGCCGATCTGCTCGCAGCAATCCGCGAGGTAGGCGCCCTTATGCAGACCGCAGGCGTCAAGAACACCCAGGTCAACGAGTGGGTCTACCGCAGTCTGGCAGCACTCGACGGCTCCGACGAAAAGGCAGCCGAGCAGCTCGCCGAAGCTCCCGTCATCAAGGCAGCGCTTTTGTAATTAAAGGATGCGTGGCCTTCTGAGCGCCAACGTTCCGAAGGCCACGCAGACAGCCAGGCGCTAACAGGACACCCGCCCACCGCGTTCGGCCAAAGCAAGAATCGGCATCATTTGACGAGGTGTCTTTGCTGCAAGATCGGCATGTTCGAGCAGCTTGCGATCGTTGGTCACCAAGTAATCGACCTGCGCGCGCTTGCACGCGGCGAGCACCAAATTGTCCTCGTAATCGCGATGGAGCGCTAAGTATTTGTCGGCCAGCCAAAGGTCCGACGCATCTGCACCCACGGCTGTGGCGTTTTCGGTCATATTCCGAACAAACGCCAGCGCCGCATCGCCAATCGCGCGGGCAGAAGCCTCGTCGAGCGCTCCCCCGCTGGCAAGAACGCTACGCTTCAGCTCGTGTTGGACAACGTACAGCACGTCCTTAGCAATATGCACCGGAAAGAACAGCAACGCCCCCGTCTCCGCCGCCTGCCTAATAAAGGCACGAGCAGCGAGCGACTCGGCATGGTCGGCGCAAAACGAATCGACCCAAACGTTGGCATCCACCATGATCTTAAGAGGGGCTCCGCTCACAGGATCATCCCCTTTTGGCGATAGCGATCGTCCATGGCTTCCGAATAGATTGTGTCCCAATCGCGATCGTCGGATACGGGCGACGTAGCGATGCCCAGGTCCGCGTAAAGCTGATCCGCCGCCGCCCATGATGCGGCGAACGGTGTATCGGGCGCGACGGTCTGCCGCCGATCGTCGACGGCCGCAAGCACTTCCTCGCACTGCCCGCCACCCTGCGCGACCTTGGCCACCACCTTTTTGATAAGGTCGGGCAGTGACCCGCCCGAAAGCCGCAGCGCCTCCTCGGCACGGTTCTTGACCTGGCGATCCACGCGAACGTTCACCTGTGCCATGCCACTAACAGCACCCACGTCGATCCCGCTCCCTTCAATTGCTAGCCATGCTAGCACCACTATATAAAGAAGCTAGCACATGGTCAAATGCAAAAGACCTGCGCTCGGACGACACCGATGCCGTCTGGGCGCAGGCCAAATAACGTGGGCGAACACGTCTGCTAACGTAGGTAAGCCTTTGCGTTGCTCAGGCTGTAGGCAATCGTCGAGCCGTTGTGCAGCAGCGACGACGCTTGCGGGGTAATCGCGCCGGTAATGCCCAGCGCCAGGAGCGCCGAGTTGGTGAGCATCACCTTAGAGTAGGAGCTCGTCAGACGATCAATGAGGCCCTGACTCATGCGGCGCAGGCGCACGATCGCGGCCAGATCCGTATCGGTCAGGATGATGTCGGCGACCTCCTTGGCGATGTCGCTTCCGCCGCCCATGGCCAGCCCCACATCGGCCAGGCCCAGCGCCGGCGAATCGTTAACGCCGTCGCCCACCATGGCAACGTGGCGCCCCTCGCCCTTAATGCGCTCTACATACGCGTACTTGTCCTCGGGCAGCAGCTCGGCCTTAAACTCGTCGACTCCTGCCTCTCGCGCAATACGCTCGGCCGTGCGCTCGGAATCGCCCGTGAGCATAACGACATGCTTGACGCCCAGCGCATGCAGGTCGGCGATGGCCTCGCGCACGCCGGGTTTGAGCGGGTCCTCGATACCGAGCACGCCAACGACCGTGCCGTCGACCGCCAGGTACAGCGGCGACAAGCCCTGCATCTGGGACTCGATGCGCTCCTTGATGTCGGACTCAAGCTGCGCGCTCTCGTCCTCAAACACAAAGTGTGCCGAGCCGATAATCGTGCGACGCCCTTCGATGGACGAAGCGATACCGTGCGCCACGATGTACTCGACGGCAGCATGGCGCTCGCGGTGCTCGAGTCCGCGCTCACGTGCCGCATTGACCACGGCGCGCGCCACCGGATGCGGAAAATGCTCCTCCAGGCAAGCGGAAAGGCGCAGGATCTCGTCCTCGCTCCAGCCGTCGGTCGTCAGCACGCAAGCCAGGCGCGGCTGCGCCTCGGTCAGCGTGCCGGTCTTATCAAACACAATGGTGTCGGCCTTGGCAAACGACTCAAAATACTTCGCGCCCTTGACCATGACGCCCATCTTGGCAGCATCGCTCATAGCGGTCATGACGGCGACGGAACCCGTAAGCTTGAGTGCGCACGAGTAGTCGACCATCAGCGCCGCTGAGGTCTTGATGAGGCTGCGGGTGGTAAGCGCAACCAGGCCCGCGAGCAGGAAGTTCCACGGGACGATCTTGTTGGCAAGGTCCTCCATATGCGACTGGCCCTCGGACTTGAGCGAGTCGGCCGTCTGCACGAGCGAGACGATTGAGCGCAGTTTGGTTTGCGCCGTATTGGCGCGCACGCGCACCAAAATGCCGCCGTCTTCCACGACGGTACCGGCGAATACGTCGTCGCCCACGCTGCGCTCGACGGCCAGCGGCTCGCCGGTCAGGGTCGCCTGGTTGACCATAGCGCTCCCCTGCTCGACAACACCGTCGATGCAAATGGACATGCCAGTGCGCACGGCGACCAGATCGCCGGGCTCAAGCTCGGTCGCAGCAACGCTTACTTCGGTGTCGCCGACGACCTTTTGCGCCTTGTCGGGCACATCGAGCAGCGAGTTGATGAGCTCGTTTTCGCTCATGGCGCGCGTGTAGTCCTCGAGCAGCTCTCCCACATTGAGCAGGAACATCGTCTGGCCCGCGGTGTCGACATCACGTTTGACAAACGAGATACCGATGGCCGAAGCGTCGAGCACGGGAACGGTCAGGCGCGGCTGCGCCAGCTCATGAAGGGCAGCGCGCAAAAATGCCATGTAACCGGCCACGACAAACACCGCACGCAGAGGCGTCGGCAAGAACCAGCGGCGCGCATAGTGGGCGCCGACAAGTGTGGCAAGGTCCATAACGAGCTTGTGCTTGCGCGGCTCAAGCTGCATCACGTAACCCGACTTGGCATCGGCGATAGCTTGAGCATCGAGTGCGCCCAGGGCGTCGAGCACGCTCGCGCGGCGCGGCTCGTCGTACTCCAGCGCCATCTGGCCAATACGGCCATAAACGCGCACCTTGTGCACGCCGTCGATATCGCCGCCAAGCTTAAGAAGTGCGTCGAGATCGCTCTCTGGCACAGGACCCGCCAATTGAAGACGGGTCCTGCCGGGGATCTCGCTGATAATCGAGAATCTCATAGTTTGTGCCTGGGGGCGCTACTCGGCTGCGTTGCTCGCAGCGTCAGCCTCGCTCTGGGTGATGTAGGCTGCCTCGGCAACCATGTCGTCGACATTGGCCTTTGCCTGCTCGACCATATCCTGGTAGCCGTTCTTGATGCGCATGCCGCACGCGATGCCCTGCACGCAGGCGTTCTTAACCGGAGCACTGGTGAGCAGCTTGATGCCGGCCGTGCCAAGCAGAAAACCGCCACCGACAAGCAGAGTGTTGAACGTGGACTTCTTCATGATGTCTCTCCCTTTTCCGCAACAACTGCGGCACGGTGCCTTAGCACCCGAGTTAGTAAGTTTGCTCGAGCACACTTTTGGGAAAGAGTTTAGTTTATCTAACAAATCAGGTCAACAACGGTTAACTTTTTGGAAACTATAGGTCTCAAAGCGTCCAGGTTTCGGCGATCCGCTCGCCATGGCGCAATTCCACGACGCAGGAAAAGGGCCCTCCCCCACCCCTGCGAATTGAGGTCTAATACTTTTCCCGAGAAGTGAACGAGCAAAATCGGACCCCCGAAGCATCCGCATTTTTCAGCAGCAAAACTGCAGGAAAGACTCGGCAAAACCGCAGGAAACCGACTCCAGAAAGTGCCGATGCTTCAGGGGTCCAAATAAGGTCGTTCACTTCTCGGGAAAAGTATTAGACCGCGATTTCCACCAACCCCATGCAATGAAGGAGCAGACGTCATATTTAAGAAACTTCCGAAAATGTGAGAGTTCTCACGTTTTACCCCAGGAAAAACGTGATG
>JAJWXI010000124.1 GCA_021641225.1 Collinsella aerofaciens
TCGCGGTCGTCCTCGGGCTGCAGGTTCTCGCGCACCGTCTCGTCGACCACCGTGCGAGTAATCGGCAGCATGCGGGCAAGCTCGGCCACGACCGGAGCCGTCGCGGTGGCCGTCGCAGCCATAACAACCGGGTCGCCCAGGGCTTTGAGGATATCAGACATGTCGAGATAGGCGCTGCGGTCGCCGCCCTTGGCAAGGCCGGCGTGGTGCGCCTCATCGATAACGACAAAGCCGATGCGGCCCGAACGCGCGAAGCGGTCACGGTGGATAGATAGGAACTCGGGCGTCGTGAGCACGATACCGGTGCGGCCCGAAGCTAGGCCGGCGAACACGTCATCGCGTGCGGCCTCCACGGTCTCGCCGGTCAGCACGCCAACGCCAATGCCAAGCGCTGCCATCGTCGACGAGAGGTGATAGGCCTGGTCGGCAACAAGCGCGCGCAGCGGATAGACAAAGATACTCGCACGTCCGCGAAGGACAGCCTCGCGCGCAGCATGTACATGGAAGATGAGAGACTTGCCGCGGCCCGTTCCCATAACGGCCAAGACGCTCTGGTGGTCGGCCAAGGCATCGAGCGCCTCAGCCTGCGCGCGGTGCGGCTGGTTCGATCCGATAAGGCTATGGATAAGCGAGCGCGTGAGCTCGGTATAGGAAAGCTGGGCGAGCGTCTCGCGCTTACGCGACTCCAGGCGCAGGCCGGAATCCGCCGGCTGCACGCCACGACGAAGCTCGCATGCCGGATCGTCGACGCTGGGCAGCGTGGTATCGCGGACCAGAACATCCTTGATCATGAGCTTGGGCTTCACACGCCCCTGCCAATGCTCGGCAACGGCCTCGAACACCAAGTCGACAGCGCTATCGCAGTTAATGAGCTTATCGATTTGCGGCACGCGGAACATAATGGCCGGCACACTCGCGGCGCCATCGGTCGCCACAAAGCGCATGTGCTCGCCGGTTTTGCCCACCACGGCGCGGTCGCACATCGTCACGCCCTCGGCAGCCAGCAGCGGCACCTTGTTGCCCTGGCCAAACGGCTCAAGGCGGGAGATCTGCTCGATGGTCTCGATATTCAGCTCGGAAAGGTCGACGGTGGCGGCGACCTCGTCGGTGTCTTCAAAGTCCTCGGCGGGAAGCTCCGATAGCACGGCGGAAAGGCGGCGGCGGAACTCATCGAGCTTGGATGCCTCGATGGTCACACCCACCGCACCGGCATGTCCGCCGCGACGAATCAGCAGATCGGAACAGCGCTCGACGGCGTCGAACAGGTTGACTTTGCCCACCGAGCGACCAGAGCCGCGCGCGATACCGTCCTCGATCGAGAACAGCAGCGCCGGCACGTGATAGCGGTTGGTCAGACGGCTTGCCACGATGCCCTTGACGCCCTCGTGCCAGCCCTCGCCACCCACGACGATTGCGCGTCCGCCGTCATAGGTCTTCTCGACCTTTGCCATGGCATCGCGCGTGAGCTCCGCCTCGATCTCACGGCGCTGGCGGTTGATTTCCTCGAGCTCAGCCGCCAGTGCGCTTGCTTCGATGGGATCGCGGGCAAGCAGCAGGTCGAGCGCCAGCTTGGGATCGGCCATGCGACCGGCAGCGTTTAAGCGGGGAATGAGCGAGAACGATAGGCCATCCGCCGTAATGCTCGAAAGGTCCGCCTTGGCGAGCGCGGCAAGCGCGATATAGCCGGGACGAGCGGTTACGCGCATCTGCTGGATGCCCTCGGCAACCAGCGCGCGGTTCTCGGGCGTGAGCGGCATCATGTCGGACACGGTGCCCAGCGCCGCGACCTCGATTAGCGAACGCCAATACGACGGCTTGCCCAGGCGCTCACCCAGGACTTGCACCAGCTTGAGCGCCACACCAGCACCGGCAAGCTCGCGCGAGGGGCCCTCGTCCTCGAGCTTGGGGTCGGTCAGGGGCACACCCTGCGGCACCTGGTCGGAGGGCTCGTGATGGTCCGTGACCACCAAATCGATCCCCAGGCTCTCCAGATAGGAAACCTCTTCCTTGGCGGCAATACCGTTATCGACGGTCACGATCAGCTGGGGGCGAGCGAGCTCGTTAACGCGGTCGAGCGCCGCGCGCGAAAGACCGTAGCCCTCGTCAAAGCGATGCGGAATAAACGGCGTGACATCGGCGCCAAACGTGCGCAGTGCCTCGGTCAACAGGCAGGTCGACGTAATACCGTCAACGTCAAAATCGCCAAAGACCGCAATGTGCTCGTGGTTGCGAATAGCACGCTCGACGCGGTCGGCAACGACCGACATGCCCGGGATAATGAGTGGGTCGGCCCAGTCGCGATCGAGCGAAGGCGTCAAAAACAGCTGGCCTTCTTCGATGGATGTAATGCCGTGCGCAACCATAATGCGCGCCACCAGCCCGGGTATTCCCAGGCCAGCCGAAAGCTCCTTTTCGAGTTCGGGGTTTTGCTGAGCGACCGCCCAGCGATGCGTCGTCTTAAGCGATGACATAGGCGCCCACCCCCGATAGGGGCAGGTCGCCGCGATACCTCTCACGGTTCATAGCGATGAGTCCTCTGTGTATGCCCGCTTCGGCAGGCAGATCTGTTGAACGGATTAATTATACCGTGCAGCGCGGACGCAAATCGCCGCAGTACGCCGCGGTTTCGGTAAACGATGCCGGTAATAGCCTCGAAATATTCAAGCGTTTCTGACGCACGGACGCACGCGAGCGTCTAGCATATCCATTCAAAACGGGTTCACGGGCAAAGGGAGTCACAAGCGCATATGAAGCAATGGGTTGGACTGGGCAAGTTTCTCGCGGGGCATATGCAGGTCATCGTTCCGATTTGCGTGGCGCTCGGCGTGCTCTTTCCCCAACAGATTGACGTACTTAAGCCCATCGTTCCCACCTTGTTTGCCTTTATGACGTTTCAGGGTGCGCTCAGCAACACCTTTCACCAGGTAACCGAGGTGTTCCACCGTCCGCTGCACCTGATTCTGGCGTTGCTGGTCTCGGCAGTGCTTATTCCCATCGCGGCGTATGCCATGGGGTCACTCTTCTTTGGCTCCAACCCCAACCTTGTCTGCGGCATCGTGCTCGAGTACAGCGTACCCGTGGCAGTCACCGCCTTTATGTGGATTAGCATGTTCGGCGGCAACGGCCCGCTTGCGCTCACCATTATCCTGACGTCCTCGGTCATCTCGCCCGTGACGATTCCGCTCACGCTCAAGCTCTTGCTGGGCGCCACCGTCTCGATCGATGTGCCGAGCATGATGCAGAACATGGCCTTTATGATCGCCATCCCCGCTGTACTCGGTATTGTCATCAATGAACTCACGCGCGGCTGGGGCCACGAGAAACTCTCTCCCGCGCTCTCGCCCGCCTGCAAGTTCATGATGATGGGCGTCATCGCGTCCAACTCCACCGCTATGAGCGAGTACGTGCTGCACATAAACGCGGTGCGCCTGGAAGTCGCCCTCTTTATTTTGGTCTTCGCCATCAGCGGCTTTGTCGTCGGTTTTCTGGTCGCACGTGCGCTGCATCTGCCATATAGCGAGACGACTACCATGTGCTTTACCTGCGGCATGCGCAACATCTCTTCGGGTGCCGTCATCGCCACGCAGTACTTTCCGGGCGAGGTCGTGTTCCCCGTCATGTGCGGCACGCTGTTTCAGCAGGTGCTGGCCTCGATTATCGGGCATCTCTTTGAGTGCCTAACCTGCGAGGAGCGCACCAAACAGCGCAAGCGGGTCGAAGCCGGCCGCGACGCCATGGCGCGCTAGGCTGTCCGCATTACGCGGGTGTTAGTCTTGCTATACGAGCGTTTCCAGATGCGCACGCAGACGCTCAGCATCGATATCGAGCGTCGTCTCGGCATTGACTTGGGCCAAACGATAGCCGACAAAGTAGGGCGAAACCACCCAACGCGGCAGCGCCTTGGCAATGGTCCGACCGCCCAGGTGATAGAAGAACAAGTTGTACGACTCTGCGCGACCACCGTGGTGCTCGTTTAGGATATGGCGCAGAGCTACCTGGATCGCATCGGCGAAGAGATCCGTCTCGGCTTGGTCTCTCGTGTCATCGCTGGCGGCGATTCCCTGCGGGGCTGAAACATTGACCTCAAAGAACCCCATGATCGGTTCGGTTGAGATGTTGACCGAGATTCTCCCCTGCCGCCAGACATCGATGCCTTCAAAGTTGGCTGAGGTCAGCGCCGCATAGCCGTCCTCCTGTTCCAAGCCCACAATCTGCATGTGTGGATGCGCCAAGCTTCCGCCCGAAAGCGGGCCTTTGTTCTTGTACATGAGCACACTGCGGTACTGTTGGGAATCGATCATCTGCTGCCAACAGCTCAGGGCAAATCGCATCACATGGTGGAGTTCATCCGGCTCATAGGTCACCAGGTCGGCGTCGTGATTGGCCGACTCGATCAATACGGTCTGACGGGTGGCCCGCAAGGTCTTGAACTTATTTTCGAGCCAGATGCAGTCACCATCGCGCTGGATGATGTTGGCGAGCCCCTCCGTGTCGCAAAAGGGGCACGCGGTGCCAGGGCGACGATTATCGTCGGGCTTGCCGCTCGCCTGCTGGACGTCAAATACGAGCGCCACGGGCTATACCTCCAGCGGCACGATCTTGGTGCCATGGAGCTCGGAGACACCTAGTGCCGCCGCGACCGCGTCGCGATTTGCCGTAGTGATGCCGCCGCCGGGAAGGATGGTCAAACGATCGCCCGCATACTCGATCAAACGAGCCAGGTGATCGAAATTGTCCTCGATCGGCGTACCGGCCGCGCCGCCATGCGTGAGGATGCGCGTAACACCGCAGTCGACAAGCGTGTCAATCGCATCGAGCTGAGCCTCGGGCGAGAGCTGGTCAAATGCCATGTGGAAGGTGATGTCAAGGGACTCGCGCTTGCACTCCTCGGTCGCGCAGCCCGTAGCCATAACGAGGGCGCCGAGGGTGAGCTCGTCGAGCGCCCAGCCGCCGGCACAGGGCTTGCAGCAGCCAAAGACCAGGCCGTCAACGCCGGCGCTCACAGCAAGGCCCAGGTCCATCTCCATCATGCGCAGCTCGTCCTGGTTGTAGTGAAAGTCGCCGCCACGCGGACGGATCATGCACATCACCCGCGCGTCATGCTCGTGGGCATAGCTGACCGTAGCGCTGATAACGCCGGCGGAAGGCGTGGTGCCACCGACGGCGAGGTTGTCACACAGCTCAATGCGACCCGCACCGGCCTTGATGGCCACCGGTACCCGCTCAAAGTTCTCGGCGCAAAATTCGTATAGCATAGATAGCCCCCAGGAGACATTTCGATTTCCACACGGCATTGTCGCACGTTAAATAGCAACCCGCACGATGGAACAAAACCTTGACAAGGAGTGTCCCAAAGTGCCGGCACATAAGGAACGTCCCCA
>JAJWXI010000125.1 GCA_021641225.1 Collinsella aerofaciens
CGGGCACGGGTAACTGCCACATCTACGTGCATGAATCCGCCGACTTCGATAAAGCACTCAACATTATCGTCAATGCCAAGACCCAGCGCGTGGGCGTGTGCAATGCTGCCGAGTCGCTGCTGGTCGACCGTGCCGTGGCCGATGCGTTTTTGCCCGCGGTCGTGGCCGTGCTGCATGACCACGGCGTGCTCATGCACGGCGACGAGGCCACGTGCGCCGCATGCGCCGACGCCGGGCTTGCCGAGGGCGATGACTACGTTGCCGCGACTGAGGAGGACTGGGGTCGCGAGTATCTGGCGCTCGAGATGAGCGTGAAGGTCGTGGCGAACGAGGACGAGGCCATCGCGCACATCAACCGCTACGGCACGATGCACTCCGAGGCCATCGTTGCAGAGGACACGGATGCTTGCGAGCGCTTCCTGGACGAGGTCGATGCCTCGGCCGTGTATGCCAACGCCAGCACGCGCTTTACCGACGGCGGCGAGTTTGGCCTGGGCGCCGAGATTGGCATCTCGACCCAAAAGCTCCACGCCCGCGGCCCCTTTGCCGCCGAGGCCCTCACCACCTACAAATACAAGCTCCGCGGCACCGGCCAGGTCCGCCCCTAAACCCCTCGTAAACGAAAACCGCCACAAAGGTGCCTCTCCCCTTTGTGGTGGTTTTGGAATTAAGCCTGAAAGGTGTCGCGGTCGGGGGCGAAGGACTGCATGGCCGCGATGGTACGGTCGAAGAGTTCGGGGAGCTCCCAGCCCAGCATCTCGGCACCCTGCGTAATCACGTCGCGCGAGCAGCCGGCGGCAAAGCGCTTGTCCTTGAACTTTTTCTTGAGCGACTTGGTCGTAAAGTCCATGACGCTCTTACTCGGACGCATGATGACGGCAGCACCGATCAGGCCGGTGAGCTCGTCGCAGGCAAACAGGATCTTTTCCATCTGCAGCTCGGGCTTGGGCAGCGAGGTGTTGAAGTCCGACGTGTGCGTCTGAATGGCGCGAATGAGATCGGGAGAGGCGCCCTCGCCTTCAAGGATCTCGGCCGCATAGATGGTGTGGTTCATGGGGTCGTCCTCATGCTCCTCCCAATCTAGGTCGTGCAGCAGACCGACGATGCCCCAAAACTCTTCGTTCTCGGGGTCGAACTCGCGCGCAAAGTAGCGCATGGTGCCCTCGACCGTTTCGCCGTGGGTGATGTGGAACGGGTCCTTATTGTGCTCGTTGAGCAATTCGAACGCACGGTCGCGGGTGATTCCGGCGGAAAGTGGCTCTGCCATAAAAGACTCCTTGTGCTCGCAGGTATCGCTAAGAATGAATACTACTAGAACGACTAGAACGAAAAAACCACCACAAAGGTGCCTGTCCCCTTTGTGGTGGTTTTTGGCGCGGATGGGTTAGTTGAGGGCGGCTTGGGCTAGGCGGGCTTCGGCGTCCTCTTCGGTGACGCCCAGGGCCACGGCGAACTCCTCTATGGAGCGGCGCTTGGCCTCCTTAAGTACGCGCATGTAGTAGGAGCTGGGCTTTTTATCAGCTTCCTCGGCCTGGCGAATGCGGTGCATCATGGTCTTTGCCACGCGGACCGTCTCGGGCGCGCCCAGCTTGAGCTGCTGCTTAAAGTGCGTCTCCTCAAGCGAGCTGTTACGCTCGGTAAAGGTGTCGCACTCCAGCTCGTCATAGTGGCTCAGCAGGTGCTCGGCATCTTGCTGGGAGATGGCGGCATGCAAACGATCGGCCTGCGCCACGGGGTACATGAGGATCGTCTGCGCATGTCCCTGCTTGGTCTCGAGCAACAGCATGGGCTGCGGTGTGTCGTCCCTAAAACCGACGACGGTGCAGACTCCCTGACCCGGATGAATGACGTGTTGACCGATTGAGAACATGCTACCTCCAACTTATACGAATTTGCGTATGTCTAGAATACCACGCTGACGTGCGGAAACCCTTACTTTATGCAGGAAAAGCACACAACTCCGATAGGTAAGAGTATTCGATAAAAGACACAGCTCATTCACGCCTTTATGCATTTTCAACGCGTGCATAATCTGCAGGCAGACTGGCATCTTTGAGTGACTCCATACAAGCTGTAGTCAATTTTGTGCATATGCAATTTCGATTGGCTTTACCCTGCGATAGTGCCCGTCGCTTGTGATAGAGTGCTACAAACTCTGGCTTTTGCCCTACGAGTGACCAAGAGCTCGGGGGCTTTAACACAAGGAGGATCTATGCCCGAGAAGATTGAAGAGCTGGTACGCGCTGCGCTTGCTGCGGCCCAGGAGGCCGGCGACCTTTCCGCATTTGAACTTGACGATTGCGCTATCGAGCGACCGGCTGACACTTCTCATGGCGAGTGGACCTCTACCATGGCCCTGAAGTCCGCCAAGCTGGCCCACTGCGCCCCGCGCAAGATCGCCGAGGCCATCGTTGCCCATATGCCCGAGGATCCCGCGATCGAGAAGGTTGAGATCGCAGGCCCCGGTTTCATCAACTTCTACCTCTCCGTTGCCGTCAAGAATGCCATCTTTGGCGAGGCTCGCGAGAAGGGCATGGACTTCGCTAAGTCCAACGTCGGTGGTGGCCTGAAGACCCAGGTCGAGTTCGTTTCCGCCAACCCCGTCGGCCCCATGCACATCGGCCACGGCCGCTGGGCCGCGCTGGGCGATTCGCTCTGCCGCGTTATGGACCACGCCGGCTATGAGATCCAGCGTGAGTTCTACATCAACGACCACGGCTCTCAGATGAACACCTTCGGCAACTCCATCAGCACGCGCTATATGCAGCTTGCCGACATCATCGCCAAGCAGGGCGTTGATATCGACGAGGCTCACAAGCTGCTGATCGCCGACCGTGACGCCTTCGTTGCCGACGAGAACGACGAGCATCCCGAGACCCATCCGTATCAGGACAACTTTGCCGAGACCCTGGGCAAGGACTCCTACGGCGGCGACTACATCATCGACGAGGCCGCCGAGTTCTGGCGCACCGACGGCGACAAGTGGGTCGACGCCGATCCGCAGGAGCGCATGGAGAGCTTCCGCGAGCGCGGCTATGTGAAGATGGTCGACAACATGCGCGACCTCTGCCACGCCGTCAATTGCGACTTCGATCGTTGGTACTCCGAGCGTTCGCTGTACGTGAAGGACACCGAGGGCGAGACCGCCGGCACCTCCGCCGTCGACCGCGCTTTTGAGAAGCTCGACAAGATGGGCTACCTCTACACCAAGGACGGCGCCCTGTGGTTCCGTTCCACCGACCTGGGCGACGACAAGGACCGCGTCCTGATCAAGTCCGATGGCGAGTACACCTACTTCGCCTCCGACGTTGCCTATCACTGGGACAAGTTCCAGCGCGTCGACCACGTCATCGACATTTGGGGTGCCGACCACCACGGCTACATCGAGCGCGTCCGCTGCGTCTGCGACGCTCTCGGCTATCCCGGCAAGTTTGAGGTTCTGCTGGGCCAGCTCGTCAACCTGCTGCGCAACGGCAAGCCCGTCCGTATGTCCAAGCGCAAGGGCACCATGGTGACCCTGCAGGAGCTCGTCGACGAGGTCGGCTCCGATGCCGCTCGCTACACGCTCATCTCCAAGAGCTCCAACCAGATGGTCGACTTCGACATTGAGGCCGTTAAGAAGCGCGACAACTCCAACCCGGTCTATTACGTGCAGTATGCTCACGCCCGCGTGTGCTCCATCCTGCGCCGTGCCGCCGACGTTACCGCCGAGCAGGCCGACGAGATGGGCATGAAGGCCGTTGCCGCCAAGGCCATCGGTGAGAACGTCGATTACTCGCTGCTGACCGACCCGACCGAGCTCGCCCTTTCGCGCAAGCTCAATGAGCTCACCGACCTGATCGCCAGCTGCGCTCGCGATCGCGCCCCGTTCCGTCTGACGCACTTTGCCGAGGAGCTCGCCGGCGACTTCCACAGCTTCTACGCTGCCTGCCAGGTGCTGCCGAGCGAGGGCCGTCCCGTCGACCCCGAGCTTTCGCGCGCCCGTCTGGCGGCTTGCGACGCTGTCCGCGTGACGCTCGCCCTGGTGCTTACCCTCGTTGGCGTTTCCGCGCCCGAGCAGATGTAATCTGCGGGTCATTTGACCGTGTAGGTTTGGTTTAACTGAGCCCTATAAGCCCGATCTCCCACGGAGGTCGGGCTTTTTTCGCAAACGCCGATGTATTGACGAATTTGGAACTGCTGGAAATACGAAACTATGCCGGTTTACTACGATGAATTGAGGAATTCCAACCACGCCGGCTTTTCTCTAAAAAGTGCAAAGCATCTACCTGCGGTTTTAGTTCAACAAGTTTCGGAGTGGTCGCGGTTGAGCGATTCATCGTAGTAAACCGCCATAGTTTTGGCGGAGGCGGTCAGATTCGTGGGCGGTAAATCAAAGAGTGTACCTTTTGATTAGTCGTTTATGAACGTCCCCGATGACTAAGTTGCAGGTGGCGGCGGTTGTGTTACACTAACGCTGCGTAGTTGACGCAATCATCTCGATACAGATCAATGATGTCCGTCGTTTTGAACGGAGCTAGACTGTTTAGCCGCCCTGAAGGTTTATGCAGGGAGCATGTGATCACAGGGCTTGAAAAGAAAGTTGAGCAAACACTGTGTCTGATCAACAGCAAGAAAATGAAATAACGACGACGCAGGCCGCTCCCGCTGCACCGGTTGCGTCGGACCAGGTCGCGACGCCCGCGCAAGCCTCGGCTCCTGAGACGCCTAAGGCTGCTTCGACGCCTGCGCCTGCAACTGGTGAGGAGGCTGCTCCGGCAAAGCCCAAGCTCACGCGCCGCACGGCCAAGCCTGCCGCTGACGGCGAGGAGGTCACCAAGCCCAAGCGCCGTACCACGCGCACGACGCGCGCCAAGCGCACCGTTGCAGCCGACTCCTCGGCGCCGATTTCCGATGAGGTCGCGCAGGCACGTGCGTTGGCGCAGATTAGCGAGGCTCAGGTGGTGCGCGCCCGCCGTCGTGCTGCCGAGCGCGAGGCCGCGGCTCTGACCGAGCTTGCAGCTCCGTCTGTGCCCGAGACGCCTGCCGCCATCGAGACCCCTGCCGCCGACCTGCCGGCCGAGAAGCCGGCACCGCGCACACGCCGCCGCACGGCTGCTAAGGCCGAGCAAGTTGCGGAACAGGTAGCCCCCGAGCCCACTGAGGCTTCGCTCCGTTCCGCGGCAGGGGAGGGCGCATCGCCTGCTGAGCCCGCTGCGCCTGTCGAGGCCAGCGAAGTTCCCGTTGTCGATCCGGCTTTGCGCCCGCACCGTCGCGGTCGCAAGCCCAAGGCCTTCGTCGAGGCCGAGAAGGCCGCAGCCGCAGCCGCTGCCGCGCAGATAGCAGTGGCGGGAAATGTCGTAAGGCGT
>JAJWXI010000010.1 GCA_021641225.1 Collinsella aerofaciens
TATTTTGGACGAGGAGGGCGGCGTTCGCCGTAACATCCTCGCTTCTCGAGCTTTCGCTTCTCCTGATTCGGTCGCACGGCTCAATGACCTTGTGCACCCCGTTCTCATTGAACAGCTTTCGCTTAGGATTCTCGATCCGGTTTGTTGTACGGTTTCGTCCCCCCGTTATCCCTTTGCGGTTGTCGAGGTTTCTGCCCCGACTGGTTTTGAGGATGCTTTTGGCCTGGCTGATGAAATTCTGGTTATCAGTGCTCCTTTGGCAGTTCGTCGCGAGCGTGCCATTCATCGTGGTATGGAGTCCTCTGATTTTGATGCTCGCTCTGCATGCCAACCTGATGAGGCTTCGCTTTGCAATCTCGCTACGACGGTAATCGATAATGCGGGAGGCGATAATTCGCTCTTTGAACAACTGGACGCATGGCTTGTGCGCCATGGCTTCGGGGATGTAACGGATAAGGAGGAGGCCGATGCCTAAGACACGTTTCTTTACGTGGTATCGCGTTGCGCCACTTGCCGTTGTGCTCGTCTTCGGCTTTATTTCGCTCGTCTACTCGTATGCTCCTGCCGCCTTCTTTAAGCCTTTGTATCCAATTGACTACGAGGCATATGTAAAGCAATCGAGCATTTCGCACAATCTTGATCCATATCTGGTGTGTGCTGTCATAAAGTCGGAATCGAATTGGGATCCCGAGGCTGAGTCGAATCAAGGCGCTCGGGGATTGATGCAGCTGATGCCCGAGACTGCCCAGGATATGATTGCCAAGGGTCTTGTCGATGGTAGCGAGTATTCCGCCGACAACCTTAACGATCCCGCTACGAACATCGAGTTTGGCTGTGCGTATCTTTCGTATCTTCTAACGTATTTTAACGGGTCGACTGACAGCGCCATTGCCGCCTATAACGCCGGCATGGGCAATGTCGACGGATGGGCGCAGCAGAGCACGTCGCTTCATAATGCAATCACCTTTCCCGAGACGCAGGCGTATCTGATTCGTGTCAATAATGCCTGGGTTCGCTATAAGACCCTCTATCCCGATCGGTTCGTATAGGACTATGCCTGCCGCCTGCGTATACTGCAGATATATGAGTTAGGAGTATCCATGGCGGAATTTGAAGTTGAGCGTGTTGGAGGAGAGCTCAAACGTTTTGGCGTTGAGGGCTCTGAGGTGCCATTTAAGGTTGTATCTCCTTATGAGCCTGCAGGTTCTCAGCCTAAGGCCATTGAGTCGCTTGTGCAGGGTGTGAGGGACGGAGATCGCTATCAGGTTTTGCTGGGCGTGACTGGTTCGGGCAAGACCTTCACGATGGCTAAGACTATTGAGGCCCTGGGGAAGCCGACGCTGGTCATGGCTCCCAATAAAACGCTCGCCGCTCAGCTTGCGAGCGAGCTCAAAGAGTTCTTTCCCAACAACGCTGTGGTCTACTTTGTCTCGTACTACGACTACTATCAGCCCGAGGCGTATGTGCCGCAAAGCGATACATATATCGAGAAAGACTCCTCGATTAACGAAGAGGTCGAGATGCTGCGCCATCAGGCGACCGCGTCACTGCTCTCTCGACGCGATGTGATCGTTGTCGCATCGGTCTCGTGTATCTATGGCATTGGCTCTCCTGAGGACTATGCGGGTCTGGCGCCGAATGTCGACAAGAAAGTGCCGCTCGAGCGCGATGACTTTATCCATGCACTTATCGACATTCAATATGATCGCAATGACTATGACCTAGCGCGCGGCACGTTCCGCGTGCGCGGTGATGTCGTCGACGTGTATCCGCCTTATGCCGAGCATCCGTTGCGGTTTGAGTTCTTTGGTGACGAGGTCGAGCTGATTGCCGAGATCGATGAGGTCACCGGTGAGATGCTGCGTGAGTACGAAGCAATTCCCGTGTGGCCGGCCTCGCATTACGTGACCGAGAAGCCAAAGGTCAAGGCGGCTCTGAAATCGATCAGCGAAGAGTGCGAGAAGCGCGTGGCGGAGCTCAAGGCGACCGACAAGTTGCTCGAGGCGCAGCGTCTGCAGCAGCGCACCGATTATGATCTTGAGATGCTCGAGACGATGGGCTTTTGCAACGGCATCGAGAACTACTCGCGTCATCTGGATGGTCGCAAGCCGGGTGAGCCGCCGTTTACCCTGATCGATTACTTTCCTAAGGACATGCTCTGTATCATCGACGAGAGCCATGTGACGGTGCCGCAGATCCGCGGCATGCATGAAGGCGACCGCTCGCGTAAGGTAACGCTGGTGGAACACGGTTTTCGCCTGCCCTCGGCACTCGATAATCGCCCGCTTCGTTTCGATGAGTTTGAGGCAAGGATACCCCAGTTTATCTATGTTTCGGCCACGCCGGGCGATTACGAGCTGCGGGTGAGCCAAAACGACGTGGAGCAGATTATTCGTCCGACCGGTCTGCTCGACCCCAAGATCGATGTGCGTCCGGTTCGTGGGCAGATTGACGATCTTGAGGACGAGATTCGCGAGCGCGTTGCCCGCAAGGAGCGCGTGCTGGTGACCACGCTCACCAAGCGCATGGCCGAGGACCTGACCGACCATCTGCTTGATGCCGGCATTAAGGTCAATTACATGCACTCCGATACAGCGACGATGGACCGTGTCGAGATCCTGCGAACGCTGCGCGAGGGCAAGATCGATGTTCTCGTTGGCATTAACCTGCTTCGCGAGGGCCTAGACCTTCCCGAGGTCTCACTGGTGGCAATTCTCGATGCCGATAAGGAAGGCTTCTTGCGCAACCGCCGTTCGCTGATTCAGACGATTGGCCGCGCGGCCCGTAACGCCGATGGCGAAGTCATCATGTATGCGGACGTTGTGACCGATTCGATGAAAGAGGCCATCGAGGAGACGCAGCGCCGTCGCGAGATTCAGATGGCATATAACGAAGAGCATGGCATTGTGCCCAAGACGGTGCGCAAGGCCATCAACGACATCTCAAGTTTTATTGCCGAGGCCGAAAAAACCGTGGGTTCCAAGGGGCGCTCGAAGGGCGACTCTCTTGGCCATGGCGCATTCTATACGCCCGATGAGTCGGGCGAGGGTGGCGTGCCGGAAACGGTGGCGCCCGAGCAGACACTTGCGGAGCAGTTGGAAGAACTGCCGCATGACGAGCTTGTGCGGATCGTCGAAACCATGGAAGAGGATATGCGTAACGCTTCTGCCGCCATGGACTTTGAGGAGGCGGCGCGCCTGCGCGATGCCGTCGTTCAGATTCGGGCGATGCTCGAGGGTGCGTCTGAGGACGAGACGATTGAGCGCTTACGTTCGCAGGCCCGCAAGGGTTCCACGTTCGCATCGGGCAGAAAACGCCAGGGTGCACGGTTTAAGAAATAGCGAACAGGCCCCGAGTTCCCTGTGGAGCTTGGGGCCTGTGTCTTTTGCGCGCTGGAATTCGTGCGTTAGAGGTCTGCGATCAAGGCTTCGGCACAACGGATGCCGTCGGTGGCCGCGCTCATGATGCCGCCGGCATATCCAGCTCCCTCACCACAAGGGTAGAGGCCCGGGGTCGACACGGCATGGCACGTTCGGTCTCGGGTGACAGTGACCGGTGAGCTCGAACGAGTCTCCACGCCGGTAAGAACGGCGTCGGGGCGGTCGTAGCCGCGTAGCTTTTTTCCGAGTAGGGGAAGTCCCAGGCGGAGCGACTCGACGATATGCTGCGGCAGGGCTTCGTCAATTGCCGTCCAGGTCACACCGAGCGGATAGGTGGGCTTTACCTTTCCGGGCGCCTTGCTGGCACGTCCTGCGAGGAAATCTCCGACGAGCTGTGCCGGTGCGTTCCAGTTGGAACCGCCCAGGCGATAGGCGGCCGCCTCGCAGGCACGCTGGAGCTCGATGCCGGCGAGCGGGTCATCGTTGGGAAGGTCCTCGGGTGTGACGTTAACGAGCAGGGCGGCATTTGCGTTGCGTCCGTCGCGGGCATTGAGACTGGCGCCGTTGACGCACAGGTGGCCCTGCTCGGAAGAGGCGGCGACAACCTGCCCGCCGGGGCACATGCAAAACGAGAACACGCTGCGGCCGTTGGGAAGATGGGCGACGAGCTTGTAAGGGGCTGCTCCGAGGGCAGGATGTCCCGCCGAGGCTCCGTATTGGACTCGGTCGATGTCGCGCTGCGGATGCTCGATGCGAACGCCCATGGCAAAGGTCTTTTGTGCGAGGGCCACGTTGTGGCCCTTAAGGAGCTCAAAAATATCGCGAGCAGAATGCCCGCAGGCGAGGATGAGGTGCTTTGTCTCGATTGGCTCGCAAGCGGCGTCTTGGGACGATTGGACATCAATACCGGTGATGGCGCCAGACGCGTCGATGCGAATGTCGACGAGCTTCGTTCGATAACGGACGACACCTCCGAGCTGCTCGATGCGCTGGGATATAGCGGTGACAACCGTGGGAAGGATGTCGGAGCCAATGTGCGGCTTGGCATCCCACAGAATATCGCGGGGCGCACCCGCCTCGACGAAGGTTTCGAGGATAAGGCGATGGGCGGGATTTTTGGTTCCCGTATTGAGCTTGCCGTCCGAGAAAGTCCCCGCGCCGCCCAGGCCAAACTGGATATTGCTCTCGGGGTCGAGGATGCGCTCCTTTAGAAAGAGGTCGATCGCCTGCGAGCGGCGAAATGCCGGGTCGCCGCGCTCGATGAGCAAGGGCTTAAGACCTGCTTCGGCGAGCGTAAGCGCAGCGAAAAGGCCGGCGCATCCGGCGCCGACAACGACAGGGCGTTCTTGAGGTGCGTCGGAGGCGGGGGAGGGGAATGAAGGCTCATCGTCTTCTATCGCGCGTACGCGCGAGCGGTCACGCTCGGCAACGCTGTCGACCGCTTCTCGCTCGAGGTGGGGACTAGTCAGCTCAACACGAAAGCTCAGGATAAAATGGACGTCTCGTTTTTTACGAGCGTCGATTGACTTGCGGTGGAGCTCGATGGACTTGATCTCGGAGTCCTTGCAACGTAGGACGCGCTTGGCGACTCGCTTGCCAACAATGAGGCAGGCATTTTCATCGCCGGCTTCATCGAGCGACGCGTTGACTTGGGTGATTTCAATCATCGAGGTCTCCTTAGAGGCAAGAAAGAGGCCGTCCGGTATCCCAGACGGCCCGAATGCGTTTTTGATTATAGACTGCGCGGCTAAGAGCTGCTTGCAGCGCGAATGCCCGAGAGCCAGGCCCACGCAAGGTTAAAGCCTCCACAATCGGCGTCGATGTCGAGCGCTTCGCCGCAGACGTAAAGCGGGGCGTCGACAACGCTGCGCGCGCGTAGACTGGGTGTTGAGATGCTCTCGACAGATACGCCACCACGCGTGACCTGCGCCGAGCGCTCCTCGGCTGTTCCCTCGACGAGCAACTTAAAGTGCTTGAGGATCGAGACCAGGTGGATGACATCGTTGGAGCCTGGATGGCACTGCTCGAACGTTGTGCAGACGACGCGGGAGAGTTGCGGGGCGAGCATGCCGTCGAGCCAACGGGGATCGCGGGGCGAAAAGCCGCCGAGCAGTTCAACGCGCCGGTTGAGCATATCGAGCAACTCGTCTTTGGAGAGGTCGGGGAAAACGTCGAGCAGGATCGTATCGCCGTGCTGGATACGACGAGAGAGGTTGAAGACAGCGACGCCCGAGATACCGAAGGTTCGAAACAACACTTCACCGTCTTCGTGCCAGAGCTCATTATGATTGTGGGCGAGCGTCAAGCGGGCACGGACGCGCAGGCCATCCAACGTCTTGAGTGCCGCCCGATCGCCAACGACCGTTGCCGATACGGGGCAGAGGATGGGGCGCAGCGAGGTGAGGGGGAGGCCAAACGTATCGGCGATACCGGTGGGGTTGCCGCCCGTGGCGATAATTACGGCATGTGCCTGCAGGGCCTCGTTCTTGCGAGGGACATCGGCGAGCGCTTTCCGAAGCGAGCGGAGCTCCGATTTTCGGTCATCGTGCTTTTTTGCCTTGAGCGCCCGCGCTGGACGGTCTATTTGGAGTGCCCAGCCTTCGGAAGCTTTGTGCGCCGTGGCAATATTGGCTCCGCAGATTAAGGTGATACCTAGGCGGTCGCAAACGCTGAGAAGCGCGTCGCGCACCGATTCGGCGCGAAGGGAGCGCGGGTACAGCCGGCCTTCCTCGGAGGTTGTCATGATACCCAGCGAGGAGAAGAACCCCATAAGCTCTTGTTCGGGCTGGGGGCCCATGACGGATTCGACGAATGCGGGGTGGTTATACCGCTGTGGATCAATCGATTCGTTGGAGAGGTTGCAGCGGCCGTTGCCGGTCGCAAGGAGCTTAAGGCCGCAGGCGACATCGCGCTCAACGATGCAGACGCTTTTGCCAGCGCGTGCGGCCGTAATGGCGGCGGCGAGGCCTGAAGCCCCGCCGCCGATTACCAGGACGTCATAGAAGGCGCTCGTGTTCACTTAGGCCTCGTCGGTCTCGTGCGGGGTAATGGCCTCGACGGCAGAGACTGCCTTGGGCAACATGCCATCGGGCAGTGCGGTCTCGACCTCGCCCTTA
The DNA here is from genome assembly GCA_021641225.1 of Collinsella aerofaciens. Lineage (GTDB taxonomy): Bacteria > Actinomycetota > Coriobacteriia > Coriobacteriales > Coriobacteriaceae > Collinsella > Collinsella aerofaciens_AJ. The sequence goes on from JAJWXI010000010.1 coordinate 6,497, forward strand.
TCGCAGGCCTCGGCGAGTGCCGGATTAATGGGAAGCTGACCCAAGATGTCGAGGTTATAGCGCTCTGCGACCTCGGGGAGCTTGCTCTTGCCAAAGACCTCGATCTTCTTGCCGCAGTCGGGGCACTCAATATAGCTCATGTTCTCGACAATGCCCAGAATGGGGACGTTCATCTTCTCGGCCATGTTGACCGCCTTGGCGACGATCATCGAGACCAGATCCTGTGGGCTCGTGACGATGACGATGCCGTCGACCGGCAGCGACTGGAAGACGGTGAGCGCAACGTCGCCTGTTCCCGGAGGCATGTCGACCAGCAGGTAGTCGATGGGGCCCCACGAGGTCTCGCTCCAGAACTGCCTAATGGCGCCTGCGATGACCGGGCCGCGCCAAAGGACGGGGTCGGTCTCGTTTTGGAGCAGCAGGTTGGAGCTCATGACCTTGACGCCGTGCTCGGAGATTTCGGGCAGCATAAGGTTGCCAAGGGCATGGACGTGGCGTCCACTCATACCGAACATCTTGGGGATAGAGGGACCGGTGATGTCGGCATCGAGGACGCCGACCTTGTGGCCGTGACGGGCAAGCTCGGTGGCGATGGCACCGGTGACAAATGACTTGCCGACACCGCCCTTGCCGGAAAGCACGGCGATGACGCGCTTGACCTCGGACAGCGTGTTCTCCTCAAATTGCGACGGCGACGTTTGTCCGCCGGCGGCCTGTGCGTGTTCGCAACCCATGTATGACTCCTTTGTATATGCTGGGGCCGGGGCCCCGCGATGTGACACGAGCGTCATTGTACCCTCGTTTGCGAGTGGGAGTCATTTGCGATGCGTTTGGGCCGAGCGTGCTTGCAATACGATGGGCCCAAGCGAATGGGCGGGCTTACTGAACTTTGCTGGCGAACTCGAGGTATTGCATGCGCTGCAGCTTGTCGATCGTCGAGGCGTAGGGGCTGTCTTCCGATTCCAAGTCGTAGCGCAGCCCGTCGGCACCGAGATAGCCGGCGACATTGATGGTGGGCACATCTGACCTTGTCGCAAGCAGGGCCTTTTGGTAATTGGTGAGCGGGGCGCCGATCTTATTAAGGGTAATGGCTGCAATCTCGTTTGCCCCGACGGTGTCGTAGACGTTAAGCTCGGTATTGCCGGCGATCTCATAGTTAGCCCAGACGAGATATGTCGACTGATAGATACGGAAAGCGTGGCTTGCCGTATCTTCCTGAGGGTACAGCTCGTCGTTGAGAGTCGTTGCGGCGCTCGGCTGATGGTCGCCAAAAAAGACAAGAACAACCGGTCTGCCGATATTGCGGAGCTCGTTGATAAAGTACTCGAGGTCCCGGTCGGATGCGTTGATGCAGGTGAGATAGGTGTTGAGCGCGCTGTTGGCACCCTCACTGGCTCCCTCGACCCAATAGTTTGTCAGCTCTTCGGCGGGAACGGTGCCATAGTCGTAGCCGCCGTGATTTTGCATCGTGACGTCAAAGATGAACTGTGGGGCTTCGTCGGTTCTAAGCAGGTCGAGTATCTTGTCGTAGGTGGCGTAGTCGCATACGCCGGCATGGTAATAGGGCGCACCTTCGAAATCGCCGATTGAAAGAAAGTCTCCAAAGCCCAGCTGCTGATAGATTTTATCGCGATGGTAGTTGACGGGGTTTTGCGGGTGCATAGCGGTAGCGGTATACCCAAGCTCTTTAAGGTCCTTTGCCAGGCTGTTGACGCCATTCATCTGATACAGCTGATAGGGGATCTTGCCTAATCCGACAAAGGCCGTTGTCGCTCCGGTCAAAAATTCGAATTCGGAGTTCGCCGTTCCGCCACCGGCGACCGAAGCGAGCATGGTGCCGCGAACAAGTGTGTCGGGAAGCGAGTTGTAGAATGCGGGGCCGGTGTACCCGGCCGTCTGGAGCTGCTCAAAGCACGAAAGGTCGCTAAAACTCTCGTTCATGACGGCAACAATCGTCGGCTTGATTTCATTGAACTGGGCAACGGCCGCCGCGCGCTGTTCGCTCGAGCCATATGTGCTGTCGTAGACGGCGGCGAGCTCCTGCTCGATGCTCTGCGCCTCATCGGGCGTATAGTCTTCGGGCTTCTCAATGGGCAACTCGTTGACCATTTCGGTGAACGAAGTGATAAAACCCTGAGACGCATACGTGGTGATGGGCTGCCAACGGTCAAATCCAAAATTCAGCGCCTGCTCCAAGTCGATGCTGGAAAAGCCCGAGAGCCCCACAACGGTCACTAGCAGAAAAGCACAGAGGTTAGCGGCGATAGCGGGGAAGACATGGGTGGGCGTACGGAGCTTTCGCGGTCGGATGAGCGAAAGAAGCCCCAGGGAAATCTCCAGCAGGGCGAGAGAGGTTACGATTCCGGCGGTAAAGGTAAACTCGTATCCCTCGCTCACTTCCATTGCGGTGCCAAGGGCCAAGATATCGCTTGGCAGGATGGCTTCGCCTTTAAACGTTATGACGAAGTGCTCGGCAATGCCAAGGATGCAACAGACGACGGGCACGAGGGCCATGACGCCTCCATGACGCTGTCCCAGCAAATAAAGGGAGAGCAGAACCGTCGCGAGCAGCCCGACGGAAAACCCGAATGAGTTGGCGGGAATGCGATAGAACGTTTCGTTGCAGGCAATTTCAAGTGAAATGAACGAGAGCGCTGAAACAGCGGCGATGACAAGGATGTCACGGCAAATACAGGCAACCGTTCCCGTCGTAAGGTCGGTTTGGTCGATAAGTCCCGAAACCAAGGGCTCGACAAGAAGCATGACGGCGGCAGCACCGAGCGCCGAATAAGAAAGGACCCATAGGGAGCTGCCCTCATTTACGAGCAATTGATTCGTAACCCATGCAGCTACCACGCCGAGCGGGATGAGGAGCGTCGCGCACCAAAAGACGCGGGCAATGGGTGGCTTTTCGTTGCGTTTGATTGAAAAATACACGCGCACGACGACGGCGGCCACGATAAGGACGGCGATGAATATGGGCAGATTGGCCATGTCGCTCGAAGTGATTTCTAGGGGGATATCTTCGGTCATGGACGTTCCTCTGGTACAGCAAATTAAGTTCAGTATTAGATTACTGTAACCTTTCCACGGCATTTCGAGAAACAAAGCGCCCGATACGCAAAGCTAAAGGTCTGCGAATCTTGTATTACGAACATCTGTGCGCGTCGAGTGCGCTAAACTCATCGGCAGTATGATTCGATGCAATAGGAGGCAAGGAGCTTCCATGTCTGATTCTTCTATCGTTATTCGCGGCGCTCGTGAGCATAACCTCCGGGATATCGATGTTTCCATTCCGCGTGACCAACTCGTGGTCATTACCGGTCTTTCTGGCTCGGGCAAGAGTTCGCTGGCATTCGACACTATCTATGCCGAGGGCCAGCGTCGATACGTCGAGAGCCTTTCGAGTTATGCGCGCCAGTTCTTGGGCCAGATGGACAAACCCGACTTGGATTCAATCGACGGCCTTTCGCCGGCTGTCTCAATTGATCAAAAGACGACATCCAAGAACCCGCGCTCGACGGTGGGCACCGTAACCGAGATTTATGACTACCTGCGACTGCTGTTTGCTCGCGTCGGTACGCCGCACTGCCCCGAGTGCGGTCGGGTTATCGAGCGCCAAACCACCGACCAGGTCGCCGATAAGGTCCTGGCGGCGGGAGAGGGTCGTCGTGCGTTTGTGCTGGCACCGGTGGTACGCGGGCGAAAAGGCGAGTACACCAAACTGTTTGAGGACCTTCGCGCCGAGGGCTTTAGCCGCGTGCGTGTCGACGGCGAGGTTCGCTCGCTTGATGACCCTATCGATTTGGATAAGAAATTCAAGCACGATATCGAGGTCGTGGTCGACCGCATCGTGATTCGCGAGAACTCGCTGGGCCGTATTGCCGAGTCCGTTGAACAAGCGACTGCGCTGGCTCATGGCAATGTAAACGTGTACATGCTGCCCGATCGTGATGCTCCCGAGGGGACCGAGGGCGAGCTGCTGGAGTATTCGTTGGCCCTGGCGTGCCCGGAGCATGGACACTCCATTGACGATCTTCAGCCGCGTGATTTCTCGTTCAACGCGCCCTATGGCGCGTGCCCCGAGTGCGATGGCCTGGGCTTTAAGAAGACGGTCGATGCCGAGGCCCTAATCGAAGACCCCTCGAAGTCGATCGCCGACGGGGTCTTTGGCAGCCTGTTTGGCAACTCTAACTACTATCCGCAGATTTTCGCTGCGGTCTGCAAACACTTTAAGGTGAGCGTCGATACGCCGTGGGAGGATCTGCCTCCGCGGGTGCGTCGTGCGTTTTTAGACGGCATGGGCGACCAGAAGATTTCGGTCGACTATCAAAAGCTCGATGGGCGCCGCAGCCAGTGGGACACCAAGTTCTCGGGCGTGCGCAATATCCTGTACGAGCGCTATACCGAGACGACGAATGAGAACACCAAGGCGCGCTTGGAGAAGTACATCCGCGAGGAGCCGTGCTCGAGTTGCCATGGTGCTCGTTTGCGCCCCGAGATGCTCGCCGTTACCGTAGGCGGTAAGTCCATTTACGAGGTCTGCTGCCTATCGTGCCGCGAGTCGCTCGAGTTTTTTGAGGGCTTGGAGCTTACCGAGCGCCAACAATTTATCGGCGGGCGCATCGTTAAGGAAATCCTGGAGCGCCTGCGCTTTCTGGTCGATGTCGGACTCGACTATCTGACCCTCGACCGTGCCTCGGCGACGCTTTCCGGAGGCGAGGCCCAGCGCATTCGCCTGGCAACGCAGATCGGCGCCGGCCTCATGGGTGTCCTGTACATTTTGGACGAGCCATCGATCGGCCTCCATCAGCGCGATAACGAGCGCCTGATCAAGACGCTTGAGCGCCTACGCGATATCGGCAATACCGTCATCGTCGTCGAGCATGATGAGGATACGATTCGTGCTGCCGACTATGTGATCGACATGGGCCCCGGCGCGGGCGTGAACGGCGGACACGTGGTCGCCGCGGGAACGCCTGCCGATATCATGGCGTGCCCCGATTCGATGACGGGTGCCTACCTGACCGGCAGGCGAATGATTCGGGTTCCCGATGAACGCCGCAAGCCCGGTCGCGGCTGCCTTAAGATCACGGGCGCCCGCGCCAACAACCTCAAAAACGTTACCGCCAAGATCGAGTTTGGTACGCTTACGGTTGTTACCGGCGTGTCGGGATCGGGTAAGAGCTCCCTGGTTACCGACACCATCGCACCTGCCCTTACGAATGCCATTCACCGTTCGACGCGCCCTGTGGGTCCGTATAAGAAAATCGAGGGCATCGAGTGTATCGATAAGGTTATCGATATCGACCAGTCGCCGATTGGCCGCACGCCGCGTTCCAACCCCGCTACGTACATTGGCCTGTGGGATGATCTTCGCGCGCTGTTTGCGAGTACGCCGGAGTCGAAGGCGCGCGGCTACTCGCCGGGACGTTTCTCCTTTAACGTGAGCGGCGGTCGCTGCGAAGCATGCAAGGGCGACGGACAAATTAAGATCGAGATGCACTTCCTTCCCGATATCTATGTCCCCTGTGAGGTCTGCGGCGGCAAACGCTATAACCGCGAGACGCTTGAGGTCACCTACCGTGGTAAGACCATCTCTGACGTGCTCGACATGAGCGTCACCGAGGCGCTGGCCTTCTTTGGGAATATCCCGCAGATTAAGCGCAAGCTCCAGACGCTGTACGATGTGGGCTTGGGCTACGTGAGCCTGGGCCAGCCCGCCACGACGCTCTCGGGCGGCGAGGCGCAGCGTGTGAAGCTCGCCAAGGAGCTTCATCGACGCCAGACGGGCAAGACGTTCTATATTTTGGACGAGCCGACGACCGGCCTTCATTTTGAGGACGTCCGCCAGCTGCTCGATGTGCTGCAGCGCTTGGTCGATGCGGGCAACACGGTGCTGGTGATTGAACACAACCTTGATGTCATCAAGGTTGCCGACCGCCTGATCGATATGGGCCCCGAGGGCGGTAACGGCGGCGGAACCGTCGTGGTTTCGGGCACACCGGAGCAGGTTGCGGACTGTCCGCAGAGTTATACGGGCAAGTTTTTGGCGCCGTTGCTCAGGCGTGACCGGGAGCGTCAGGCTCAACTTGATGCTCAATAAATAGGCGATTCAGTTTATGGGCGCCATCGACTCCTTGTGATTCGATGGCGCTTGCTGTGTCGAAGTGACGTATGCAGCCGAATTGGACATATACTTAATCCTTGCGTCCGAATGCGAGGGAAAGGATATGCCATGGCAAAGGCTGTAAAGACGCCAAAAACCAATGCGATGCGCGAGCTGGAAAGCGCCGGCATTTCCTATGTTCTACATACGTACGAAGACGATGGTGATGAGTCGGCGGGCCTGGGGGTCGCGATTTCGGAGCAGCTTGGCGAGGAGCCCGGTCAAGGATTTAAGACCTTGGTCTGCGTGACGCCGTCCAACGACCACGTCGTGTGCTGCATCCCTGTTGCCGACGAGCTCGATCTAAAGTCCGCCGCGCGCGCCGCGGGGGAGAAGTCCTTGGCCATGATGCATGTGAAGGATTTGCTTGCGGCGACTGGCTACGTTCGCGGCGGCTGCAGTCCGGTCGGTATGAAAAAGCGCTACCGGACGCTCATTGATGAAACATGTGTCCTTTGGGATACCATTTTTATTTCGGGAGGCAAGCGTGGTTATCAGCTCGAGCTTGCACCCGATGATTTAATTGCATTTTGCGGGGCGACGGTTGCCGCGATTACGAGAGAGGACTGAGCGATGCCGCAGGAAGAATTGAAGCGCGGAGCTCATTTTGCAGAAGAATCTGCGCCTCAGACACCCTCATCCGAAGCTTCTTCGTCGCGAGATGACACTGACGACATGGGCTCGTCGGACTACTCCACGGTTGGTCGTTCCGCCGGGCTTATGACCATCCTGACCATCGTGTCTCGCGTCACCGGTTTTATCCGCACGTGGGCAATGGCGGCCGCTATCGGCATGTCGCTGCTCTCGTCTTCCTATCAGGTCGCCAACAACCTGCCCAATATGCTCTACGAACTCGTGATGGGCGGCATGCTCGTGACGGCGTTTTTGCCCGTGTACATGGGCGTGAGGCGTGAGCAGGGTCGCGAGGCCTCTAACGAGTACGTGGGCAACCTGCTCGGTATTCTGCTATTGGTGCTGGGTGGCATTTCGTTGCTGGGGACCGTGTTCGCCCCGGGCTTTATCTGGACGCAATCGTTCCTTTCGGGTGACGGCGGCAGCATGGATACCGCTGCGTTCATGTTCCGTTTCTTTGCCATCCAGATTCTGTTTTATGGTTTGGGCTCGGTGTTTTCGGGCGTCCTCAACGCACACCGCGACTACTTCTGGTCGACGTTTGCCCCGGTCCTCAACAATGTGATCGTCATTGCGAGCTTTATGGGCTTTGCGCCCGTGTCCGCACAGTTTGGCGAACGTGCCGGCATCATCTTGATTGCGGCCGGTACGACCCTCGGTGTCTTTGTTCAGATGGCATGTCAGATCCCCGCGCTTGGCAAGCACGGCGTGCATCCCCATATCCATATCGACTTTAAGGACCCCGCGCTGCGCCAGACGATTGCGCTCGGTATCCCGACGCTGCTCGCCACGGTGTGCATGTTTGTCTCGACTTCTATCACCAACGCTGCTGCGCTGGTGGTCCAGCCCGAGACTGGTCCTTCCGTCATCGCCTATGCGCGCCTGTGGTACACGCTGCCCTACGCGCTGATTGCCGCCTCGCTTTCGACGGCGCTCTATACCGAGCTCTCTCACGACGCACAGGAGAAGGATTACGACAGCGTCCGCACGGGCATTTCGCGTGGCGTCGCCCAGATGCTGTTCTTCCTGATTCCATTCGCGCTGTACCTGATTGTCTTCGCGCGTCCGCTCAACATGATCTACTGCGCTGGCAAGTTCGATGAGTCCGGTGTGGCGCTGGTGTCGGAGTTCCTTATCTACCTGGCACTTTCCCTGCCGCTCTACGGCGTGGTCGTGCTGATGCAGAAGAGCTTCTCTGCCTTGCTCGACATGAAGCCCTATAGCCGCTATTGCTTGTATTCCGCCATCGGCCAGGCCGGCTCGGTTCTGCTGTTTGGCGTTGTGCTGGGCTTCGGTATGCCGGCAATCGCGCTTTCGTATGTCGTCGACTACGTGATCTTGGTCGGTTGCTCGCTGTGGTGGCTGCGTCGTCGTCTGCGTGGTCTTCAGGTCAAATCTATCCTGCATGGCGGTTTCTTTGGTCTTTTGCTCGGTGGCCTGGGTGCTGCCGCAGGCGCCGGCGTCATGTGGGCGCTTGAGCACTTTGTCGGGGCACTTGGCGGCTCGATTCTGATTACTCTTGGCTACGTTTGCGTTGCGGGTGTCGTCTCGCTTGCTGTTACCTTTGGCCTTGCCGTCGTCCTTAAGATGCCCGAGGTCTCGGCGCTGATTCGTCGCAAGTAGGTGCGCGTGGCCGGTCACGACAACATTCCAACGCTTGCCGAGCAGGTTTCGCGCGTTCCCACGCAGCCCGGCTGCTACCTTTGGAAAGACGCCAAGGGCGATGTCATCTACGTGGGCAAGGCGAAAAACCTGCGCGCCCGTATGCGTCAGTACGTGACGCTGCAGGACGAGCGCCAGAAGATCCCGCTGATGATGCAGTTGGTGGCGAGCTTTGACTATATCGTGGTGGAGACCGAGCACGAGGCGTTGGTGCTCGAGCGCAATTTGATTGGTCAGTACCATCCGTACTTTAACGTCGACCTCAAGGATGACAAGAGCTACCCCTTTATCGCCATTACAAAGGGCGACCTGTATCCCGCTATCAAATACACGCGTGAGCGTCATAAGCCGGGAACGCGCTATTTTGGACCTTATACCGATAGCCGCGCCGCACGTGAGACGATAGATACGCTGCGCAAGGTTATCCCCATCTGCTCCGCATCCTGTGCGGAGTGGCGTCGTTGTCGCCGTATCGTCGAGTCCCACAAGGGCGAGGAAGACATCGTCAATATGATTTGCGCGCAAAACGGGCGCCCCTGCTTCGACTATCATGTCGGGCGCGGCCCGGGTGCGTGTGTCGGCGCGATTTCCCCGGCAGACTATGCCAAGAACGTCAAACGTGTCGAACGTTTTTTGTCGGGCCATCGCAAGGACGTCGTCGACGAGCTGACATCCGAGATGACGGAGGCCGCCGAGGCGCTCGATTTTGAGCGCGCCGCCCGCGTCAAACGTCGTTTGGAGGTCATCAGGGGTCTGGACGACCGTCAGCAAGTCGTTTTTCCCTCCAGTGTCGATATCGATGTCATCGGTTTCTATCGCGAGGAGACCATCTCCGCCGCTTGCGTCTTCGTCGTTCGCGAGGGCCGAACAGTTCGCACCTGCGAGTTCATTCTCGACAAGGGTCTTGATGTTGACGAGGAAGAGCTCCAGTCGGGCTTTCTTAAGCGTTATTACGACGAGACGGCTGATATTCCAGCTGAGGTCAACCTTTCCGTCGAGCTTGAGGATGCGGAGGCGCTGGGGGAGTGGCTTGCGGGCAAGCGTGAGCGTTCCTGCCATCTCCATAGGCCGCAGCGTGGCGAAAAGCACCGTCTACTCGATATGGCATCCAAAAATGCGCGCCATGCCCTCATGCGCTACATGATGCGAACGGGGTACGCTGACGACCGCACCAATCAAGCGCTCCTGGAGCTCGAAAGTGCGTTGGCGCTGCCATCGCCGCCGTTGCGTATCGAGTGCTTCGATATCTCGACGCTGCATGGCACCTTTACGGTCGCCTCGATGGTGGTGTTTACCAACGGGCGCGCCGACAAGAGCCAGTATCGTCGTTTTAAAATCCAGGCCGAATTGGACGAGGCAAACGACTTCGTGTCGATGTCCGAGGTTTTGGGACGACGCTATGCTCCCGAGCGCATGGCCGACGAGCGCTTTGGCTCGCGCCCCGATTTGCTCGTTGTCGATGGCGGTAAGCCGCAATTGACCGCTGCGATCAAGCAACTTGAGGCTCTTGGGCTCGATATACCAGTTTGTGGCTTGGCAAAGGCCGATGAGGAGGTTTTCGTGCCTTGGGACGAGACTCCAGTCGTGCTGCCGACCGGGTCCGCGTCGCTCTATCTAATTAAACAGGTGCGCGATGAATCGCACCGTTTTGCCATCACGTTCCATCGCGAATTGCGCGATAAAGCCATGACGGTATCGGTACTCGATGACGTTCCAGGCGTGGGACCCACCAGAAAACGTGCCCTTATGCGCCATTTTGGCTCGATGAAGCGTTTGCGCGCGGCGAGCGAGCAAGAGATCGCGGAAGTTCGAGGCGTTCCTGCCGATGTCGCCAAAGCGGTTCACGAGGCGCTCGTTGCATGGAATGCCGAGCGCGCCGAGGCGGCGGCAAAGCAATCCGAAAACTAAACACGCCTCTAAACAACTGATATACATGATTGCGTGATTTTCAATCATGTATTTCACGGCGATTACCAGCCGATTTCGGGTTTTATTAACGCTAAAACGTTTGACTAGCTATGGTGAACAACCCTGCTATTCTGCGGGTTGACGAAGACTGATATCTCACCTCGTCGATACATACTGTCTGGCGAATCGTTTGTCAATGAATTCGGTGAACGGTAGTAAATACCGTTCAAGCGTATGTATGTATCGGTCGCCGAGCGCGGCACCTCAGTTGGGCTCGTCGGTAGGTAAGGTATATATCGTCCGCAAGTTGCGCGGGGGCACGTCTAGGTGCTCCCGGGTAAGATTCTCTATTGATAGGAGAAGACATGGCCATCATCAACAAGGGTATGTCCAGGCGTTCGTTCCTCGGCCTCACCGGCAGCGTCGCTGCTGTCGCAGGGCTTGGTCTCACCGGCTGCGGTGGCAGCTCCAGCGACGAGGGTTCCGCTTCCGGTTCCACCGATTCCGCCAACCGTGGCGGCGGCGTGATCACAGCTGGTTCCGCTTACGCTCCGTCCAGCTTCGATCCCGCCAGCACCGGCTCCGCTGTGGGCCTGGGTGCTAACTGGCACGTCGTCGAGGGCCTCTATGGCATCGATTACCACGACTACAGCACCTTCAACGAGCTCGCCACCGACGATCCCAAGTCTGTGGACGACACCACTTTCGAGGTCACCATCCGCAAGGGCGCCAAGTTCTCCGATGGCACCGAGGTCACCGCTGACGATGTCGTTGCCTCCTACACCGCTTGCGCCGCTTCCGCTACCTATGCTCCGTTCTTCCAGCCCTTCGAGTCCATCGAGGCCAAGGACGCCAGCACCGTGACGGTCAAGACCAAGGTCCCCAACTTCTCCCTGCTCAAGGATCGTCTGGCCATCGTCCGCGTTACCCCGGCCACCCAGACCGAGGAGGATCGCGCCAAGCAGCCGATCGGCTCCGGCCCCTGGATGTACGACTCTATCTCCGATACCGAGATCACCCTGGTTCCCAACCCCGAGTACAACGGTGAGTATGCTGCCGAGGATAAGAAGATCCAGTACAGCATCCTGACCGACCCCACCGCTCGCGTTACCGCTCAGCAGGAGGGCTCCACGCTCGTTATGGAGCTCGTTACCGCTGACGCCGTCGACCAGCTCGAGAGCGCCGGCTGCAAGATCGATAACGTTCAGGGTTTCGGCACCCGCTTCATCATGTTCAACGTCGCCAAGGAGCCTTGGAACAACGTCAAGGTCCGTCAGGCTGTCATGTATGCGCTCGACACCGAGAAGATGGTCAGCAACACCTTCGCCGGCCTTGCCACCGCTGCCAGCTGCTACCTGCCCAAGAGCTTCACCAACTATCATGAGGCTTCCACGGTGTACAAGACCGACGCCAAGAAGGCTAAGAAGCTCATCGAGGAGTCTGGCATCACCCCGGGTGCCATCACCCTGCGCACCACCGACAACGAGCAGATTAAGGGCATGGCCGCCCAGGTCAAGAACGACCTCGACGCTCTCGGCTTCGATGTGACCATCCAGACCGATACCTCGCCGGCCACCTACGCTGCCATCGACGGCGGCGAGGCCTACGATATCCTCCTTGCCCCTGGCGATCCTTCCTGCTTCGGCGCCGACCCCGACCTGCTGCTCAACTGGTGGTACGGCGACAACGTCTGGATGCAGACCCGTTGCCCGTGGAAGGAGTCCGCTGAGTGGCAGAAGCTCCACAGTCTCATGGACGAGGCTCTTGCCGCCGAGGGCGACGAGCAGCAGAAGAAGTGGAACGAGTGCTTCGACATCATTGCCGACAACGCCGTTCTGTACCCCGTTGTCCACGTCAAGACCGTCTCCGCTTCCTGGGACGATCCGTCCACCGCGCCCAACGGCGAGGCCCTCGATGGCTTCAAGGGCATCGGCACGACGAGCATGTCCTTCAGGGGCGTCGCGACCGTCAAGGCCTAAGACTCGCTTGAGTCATATGTAGGGCGTCGGTCGTAAGGCAACGTCCTCATAGTTGAAACAAAGACCCGGGCGGCAACGATGTCGCTCGGGTCTTGTAATGAGTATCCGTACTCATATACCAGTTGGTCCTACCGACAAAAGAAAGGGGAGAGAACGTGAACAACTTGCTACGTTTGATTGGAAGGCGTCTTGTGGCGCTGCCGATCATGGCATTGGGCGTCACCGTCCTGGTGTTCTTCCTTATGTCGTTCTCCAAGACCGACCCCGCCTACACGGCGTTGGGTGACGGTGCCTCGCCCGAGGCGGTTGCCGAGTACCATGAGAAGTATGGTCTGGACGACCCCTGGCCCGTGCGCTACGTGCGCTATATGGGCGATTTGATTCATGGCGACATGGGCACCTATGGTGCTGCTCGCAACTCCGTTGCCAAGCGCATCTCCACGGCCCTGCCCGTCACGATGCAGCTGACCTTCATCGGTCTTGCCATCGGCGCGGTCGTTTCGTTTTTACTCGGCGTCATCGCGGCACTGTATCGCGATAAATGGCCGGACCAAGTGATCCGCGTCTTCTCCATCGCCGGCTTGGCAACCCCGTCGTTCTGGCTTGCCGTTCTGTTGATTCTGCTGTTCTCTTCCTACCTTAAGGTGCTTCCGGCGTCCGGTGCTCTGCCTCACTTCACCACCAACCCGGCTGGCTATCTGGGACGTATGATCATGCCCGCTATCGCCTTGGCATTTCCGCTGACGGGCCAGATGACTCGTATCGTGCGTACCGCCATGGTCGAGGAGCTCGACAAGGATTATGTCCGTATGGCTCGCGGCGCCGGCGTTCCCGAGAAGGTCGTCGTCGGCATCAACGTTCTTCGCAATGCGCTGATCACCCCGGTCACCACCCTCGGTCTTAAGATCGGTTACCTCATGGGCGGCGCCGTCGTCATCGAGGTTATCTTCAACCTCCCCGGCATGGGCACCGCGATTCTGCAGGGCGTTCAGGGCAACGAGGCGAACCTGGTTCAGGGCGTCGTTATCGTCGTTGCTCTTGCCTTCATCATCATCAACATCGTGGTTGACATGCTCTACCTGCTCATCAACCCGCGCATCAGGACGGTGTAGATTATGGTAAAGATTCGAGAGAAGCAAACCGAGCAGCTCGAGAAGGCTGCCTCCAAGGGGCTCAAGCTCGGTGGCTGGAAGAAGATGACGCTGTCTTCTAAGATTGCCGCCGTCGTGCTGGTGCTGGTCGCCCTGACTGCGATTCTGGCGCCCCTTCTTGCCCCCTATAGCCCGGTCGAGATTTTTACGGCTCGCCAGGCTCCCGGCAACGGATTTATCTTCGGTACCGACGATAAGGGTCGCGACATTCTGTCGCGCATGCTCTACGGTGGTCGTTACTCGCTGATTATCGGCTTTGGCGCCACTGCCATGGCTCTGGTCTGCGGCTCGGTCGTGGGCGCCCTTGCAGCGGTTTCGCGCAAGGCCGTCTCCGAGACGATCATGCGTATCTTGGACATCATCATGTCCATCCCGGGCATCGCCCTCGCGGCCGTTTTCGTCTCTATCCTGGGCAACTCCGTGCCGTCGATCATCTTCGCCATCGGCTTTATGTACACTCCGCAGATTGCCCGTATCGTGCGCGCCAACATCGTGTCCGAGTATGGCGAGGACTATGTCCGCGCGGTCATCGTTTCCGGCGCCAAGGCTCCGTGGATTTTGATCAAGCATGTTCTGCGTAACTGCATCGCCCCGATCATGGTCTTCACCGTTACCCTGGTCGCCGACGCCATCATCTTCGAGGCCTCGCTGACCTTCATCGGCGCTGGTATCCAGGAGCCCACCGCTACCTGGGGCAACATCCTCGCCGACGCCCGCGGCGGCGTGCTCGCCGGCCGTTGGTGGCAGGCGCTGTTCCCGGGTCTGGCCATCATGATCACCTGCCTGGCGCTCAATATCCTCTCCGAGGGCATTACCGACGCCATGGCCGCTGCTCCCTCCGCCGCCCTGGATCCGACCGATTCCTCCAAGCGCCGCGAGGCCGACCTGCTGGTCTCCGACCCCGTTCGCGCCTACAAGGAGCAGGCCCAGTCCCTCTCCGCTCGCCTTGGCGCCCTGCGCGATGTCGAGCTCAAGCGTGACGATCGCCATGTGCCCGACGAGTCTGTCGAACCGATCCTTTCGGTCCGTGACTTCTGCATCCAGTTTGAGCACCACGGCGATATCAACGTCGTCGACCATGTCAACTTTGACGTCCGTCCTGGTCAGACCATGGGCCTGGTGGGCGAGTCCGGTTGCGGTAAGTCCATCACCACGCTGGCCATCATGGGCCTGACCGACGATGACGAACATCTTTCCGGCGAGGTTCTCTGGGAGGGCCGTGACCTGCTCAAGATGAGCAAGAAGGAGTGGTTCGGCCTGCGCGGTACCGATATCGCCATGGTCTATCAGGACGCCCTGTCCTCGCTCAACCCCTCCATGCTCATCTCTGCCCAGATGAAGCAGCTCACCAAGCGCGGCGGCACCCGCAGCGCCGAGGAACTCCTGGAGCTCGTGGGCCTCGACCCCAAGCGTACGCTCGAGAGCTACCCGCATGAGCTTTCCGGTGGCCAGCGTCAGCGTGTTCTGATCGCTATGGCCCTTACCCGCGACCCCAAGCTGGTCATCTGCGACGAGCCCACGACCGCTCTGGACGTTACCGTCCAGAAGCAGGTCATCAAGCTGCTCAACGACCTTCAGGCCAAGCTCGGCTTTGCCATGATCTTCGTCTCGCACGACCTTGCGCTGGTCGCCGAGGTCGCCCATAACATCACGGTTATGTACGCCGGTCAGGTTATCGAGCAGGCACCCACCAAGGAGCTGCTCACCAACCCGATTCACGAGTACACCCGCGGTCTTTTGGGTTCCGTTCTGTCCATCGAGAGCGGTTCGGGCCGCCTGCACCAGGTGCCCGGCGCCGTTCCGAGTCCGCGCGATTTCCCCAAGGGCGATCGCTTCGCGCCCCGCTCGAGCCATCCGCGTATTGGCCTGGACACCCGTCCGGTCTTCAAGCGCGTGCCCGGCACCGAGCACTTCTATTCTGAGCTCCCCGACGAGGTGCTCAAGGCAAATGGTTTGACCCCTCACGCGGAGGTGATGTAGATGAGCGAGACCGCAGTCAACGGCGTCGAGCCGATCATCTTCCTTGATGACGTCCACGTCACCTTTAGGACCCGTACCGGCTCGATTCTGCACCCTAACCTGGTTCACGCCGTCCAGGGTGTAACGATTAGGCTCATGCCCGGTCAGACGATCGGCATCGTCGGCGAGTCCGGTTGCGGTAAGTCCACCACCGCCAACGTCATGTGCGGCCTGCAGGCCCCCACGAGCGGCAAGGTCTACTTTAAGGGCAAGGACGTTACCAAACGTACCGCCGAGGACCGTCGCCACATGGGCCGCGTCATCTCGGTCGTGTTCCAGAACCCGGCCACGGCGCTCAACCCCCGCATGGTCGTTCGCGAGCAGCTGCTCGACCCCATGCGCGTCCACAACCTGGGTACCGAGGCCGAGCAGGAGAAGCGCGTCAAGGAGCTCTTGGAGCTCACCGGTCTGCCCAGCTCTGCCGCTGAGGTTCTTCCCGGCCAGCTTTCGGGCGGTCAGCGCCAGCGCGTCGCAATTGCCCGTGCCCTGTCGCTGAACCCCGATGCCATCATCGCCGACGAGCCCACCTCGGCTCTGGACGTTTCGGTCCGTGCGCAGATTCTGAACCTGTTGACCGACCTTAAGAAGGAGCTCGGCCTGGCCATGGTGTTCATCAGCCATGACATCCAGACGGTCCGCTATATCTCTGACGACATCATCGTTATGAATGGCGGCAAGATCGTCGAGCAGGGCGAGGCCAAGCAGGTCTTCCAGCACCCCCAGGACCCCTACACCAAGATGCTGCTCGGCGCTGCGCCGTCGCTGCTGCATCCCAAGCTCGGCGAGTAGCCTCGCTTTCCCTCCCGTGCGCCCGGTTCCCTTGCCGGGCGCACCTCCGTTGCGATTTCGAAAGGTTGGGTTCACGAGCCATGCCAAGCGCTCAGGAGCTACAACATCAATTTGGTGAATATCGAGGCGCCATGCCCCGTCCATCAGATTTCGACCTCTTTTGGAAGGATCGCATGGACGAGGCCGACGCCGTCGGGCTTGACTATGCGATCGAGACGGCATCGGTCTCCGATGCCGTGACCTGCCAGCTTTTCGACCTCTGGTATACCGGCATGTGTGGCGCTCGCCTGCATGCCAAGTACCTTAAGCCCGTCTCGGACGAGCCCGTGCCATTGGTACTTCAGTTCCATGGGTATCCGGGTGCAAGCCGCAGCTGGTTTGAGCAGGCGTCGTTTGCGGGCATGGGCATGGCGCTCATCGCCCTTGACTGTCCTGGTCAGGGCGGTCCCTCCGAGGATATTGGCGGATTTGAGGGTACAACGGTCGCGGGCCATATCGTCGCCGGTATCGACGGCGATCCGGCCAACCTCTACTATGTCCGCTTGCACCAAGATATTCGCATCCTGTGCCGCATCGTTCGCGAGCTCGAGGGCATCGATCTTGCCCGTGTGTTTGTGAACGGCGCGTCGCAGGGCGGCGGTTTGGGCATTGCGACCTGTGCACTTAACAGCGAGCTTATCAATCGCGCCGCCATCCTCTATCCCTTCCTGTCAGATTTCCGCCTGGTCTGGGATTTGGATGCCGACGATATCGCCTATGAGGGCCTGCGCTATTGGTCGCGTTGGTTTGACGAGGATTCGACTCGTATCGACGAAGCCTATGCCAAACTGGCGTACTTCGATTCCAAGAACTTCGCCCCCATGGTCAAGTGCCCCGTCCTGTTTGGTACGGGCACGGCGGATATCGTCTGTCCGCCGGCAACGCAGTTTGCGGTCTATAACAACCTGACCTGTGAAAAGCGTCATGAGTTCTTTGAAGGCTTTGGCCACGAGGAAATTCAGGATTTTGACGATCTGATTATTCCGTTTTTCTGCAAGGGAGGGGAGGCTCATGTCTAAGTGCGAGAGCAATGTTGGCGAGCTGATTGTCCCCGACCTTGTGGGGATTCCCGGGACGGTCTCGTCAAGACTCTCTGATTTCCGGGATTGGCGCGGCGACACTTCTGCGGATGTTTCCGAATTAGAGATAGCCGCTTCGGACCTTGAGGTTTGCGGGCCGACTATTACGGCGATTGATTTCGCCAATCCGTGCGCGCGCTACTCCGAGGTTTCCTTTGAGCTTGGTGGCGATGTAGTCCACGCACGTTTGATCGAGCCTGCCGGTCGCGCCCGGGCATCCGAGCTTGTGCCGCTATGTCTGATGTTTCACGACATCGACCGACCCGTGCGGGGATGGCATCACATGACGAGGTTTGCGGCCATGGGATATGCCGTGCTTGCACTGGACGATGAGGCGATTGGACCCATCGATCTGCGGCAGGAGATTACCTCGCCTGCTTTTGTCAGGCGCGTCCGTTGGGGCTGCGCGTTGGCGAAGGTCGCACGCAATCTTGATGGCATTGACCCCGACCGCATCTTTGCATGGGGCGAGGGTCTTGGCGGCGGAGTCGCGCTGGCGGTTTCCGCTCTGGACGAGCGGGGCCTCGCCTGCACGGCGGTTGCCAATCCGCTTCCTGGCGGCCTCGAGGCGCTGTCGTCTCGGGTGCGCGGATCGGTGCTCATGGGCACATCGCTCATGGATGCCGTGAGCGATCCCAAGGGCCAGTTTGCCGTATTCAACGGTCTTGAGTGCGACCGGAGGCATATCATCTATGCCA
>JAJWXI010000126.1 GCA_021641225.1 Collinsella aerofaciens
TCGAGCGTGACGGAGCCCGCGGATCCACCCTCACCCCCGCCGGCGAGCGAGCCATAGCGGTGTACGAGGAGCTGCAGGCTGACATCAACCAGGCCATAGCCGCCAAAGCCGACGTCCTCATCGCCAGCATCAACGCGGAGTAGTCCTTTTAGGCGGTTTTTAGCCCACAGCGCCCTCGGGTTGAGGCTCGCGCCACAAAACGGGCCCATCTACTACGTTTAGTTGAATACCCACGACCATACCGGACATTATGAAATTAAAACCGCTGGTAAACAGCTTGGTAATTTTCAAAATAGGCGGGTGTGGTCGACCCCTATTGCTTAAACGTAGTAAATAGGCCGTTTTCGTGACACAGACCCCGATTAGCTACTTGCGAAGGGCGTTATCGAGAGTGGCAGCCACCTGCAGGGGGTCGTCGGTGCCGGCGAAGAGGCGAATGGTGCTCCCCTGCTTGCCGCGTGGGGCCGAAAGGCGTGTCGTTGCGCCGCCGGCGGGCGACGTGCGGAACTCCCCCGGCAATGTGTCGAACAGCTCGCCCGCACTTCGCTCGATAAGGTCAAACTCAACTGCCGGGCCAAAGCCGTGCTCGAGGATTCCCGTTGCAACCGCATGATCGGGATGCGAACCCAGCCCAGAATAGCGCACGTTGCGCACCATCTCGTTGGCAGCCAGATACTCGGCCAGTGCACGTGCGCGGTCGAAGTGAGCCTGCATGCGAGCATCGAGCGAGTCCAGCCCGCGTTCTAGCACGTCGGTCTCCTCGGCAGACAGGCCAAGCACAGACGCACCGCAGTCCGCAAGCAACGCGTGTGCGCACTCTGCGGCGGCATCCACGCGATGGCGCTTGAGCTGCGAGCGCGCCACCGAGACGGCGACGAGCTTGCGCGGAGCTTCGCCGGCACACACACGGTCGAGTGCCTCGAGCAACAGCGCGGCACCCAGCCGCAGCGAATCGCAGCCAAAAGCCGACGCCACGGTGTTGTCCACAACCAGCAGCGCATGAGCCTCACGCGCCGCCCGACCCAGCGCGCGCAAATCGGGAACACGCAGGCCAAAGCCGCCGATTGAATTCACAAACCACCACAGGTGCGGCACCTCGGCATCAAACGCGGTGGCAAAACCCTCGGACGCGGCGGCAAACGCCGCAACCGACGGCTCCCCCACGAGCACAACGTCGCAGGCATCAAAGCCGCGCGCAAACGCATCGGCAAAGTCATCGGCAAACACGACCAGGCGATCGCTGGGACGCACAATCCCCAGCAGCGACAGCGCCGCCGGCACGTGCGAGGCCGCAACAAGACGCGCCTCACGCGCGCCGGCCCTTGCAGCCCAGGACTCTTCTAGCTGTTGCACGTCCACACGGCACCATCCCTTAATTAAAACCGAACCAAATAAACTTTCCAGGTTAAGCATAGCTAGCGAGCGGGCAGCTGCCGTGGCGAGGTGCCGCGAAAGAGGAGCGAAGCGTACTTTATGTACGCGAGCGACGGTTTGAGCGGCAGATCGCCCGGCAGATGCCCGCGCAGCGTCGAGCGGTCCGGCGTTTGTTAAAACGCCGGAACAAAATCACCCGTGATATTCGCCGTTGTACTGGATGAGCGTGAGGTCCTCCACGCCGTCGAGCGAGCGGATGGCGTCGGCATAGGGCATATCCACACCGTCCGAGAACACCTCAACGGCCATCTCTACTTTGTCGCCGCGCATGGTCTTGGACTTCACCGTGAACTTGGTGCGGCCAAAGGCGCGCACGATGTCGTCGCCGGTGGTCTGGCCCGTATAGTGGATGACCATCATGTACACGCGGGCCTTGTCCTGGTGCGTAGCGAAGCCGGCGATCATCACCACGATGACCACGGCCGTCAGCCCCACGAGCGCGTACATGCCGGCACCTGCCGTAATGCCCGTGGTAATGGCCCAAAACAGGTACAGCAAGTCGAGCGGGTCCTTTACCGCCGTACGGTAACGCACGATGGACAGGGCACCGACCATACCGAGCGAGATGACCACGTTGGTCGAGATCGCGAGCGTCACCATGCACGTCAGCACGCACATGCCCACGAGCGTCACGGCAAAGCTGCGCGAATACACTACGCCGGTAAAGAAGCGCTTGTACACGCAATAAATCAGGATGCCCATGGCCAGCGCCACGAGCAGCGACAGACCGATTTTGGCAGGGTCGACCTGGCCAAATGCCTCCAAGACGGAATTCTTGAAAAAGTCCCTGGTGCTCATGGTCTAAATATCCCCTCGGTTCTCAAAATCCGATTCCCAATAGCTAAAACCGCGAAGGTAGGCGGTCTTTTCGTAACACAGGCAGTACTTAGAGACCGCCGTGAGTTCGGCCGCGCCCGGTGGCACCATATCGCGCACCAGCTGCGGGCAAAACTCCGTAAACTTGACCTCCATTACCAGCTTGCCCGGTTCCAAGACCGGCAGGGCGGGCAACGTCGCGTCAAAGATATCGAAACTTCCCACCGCGGCGCGCACGTTCATGTCAAACGTAATGCGCACGGTGCCCTCGTCCATCACCCACGGCTCGCGCTCGTAGTCCACGATGGTCCGCGGGCGCATCATGTTGCAGATGCACTCGATGTAGAACTCGCGACAGAGCGGATAGGGGCTCCTCAGCAAAAAGTCATAGTCACCGGCCAGAATCTGCTCAAACTCGCCACGCGTGAGCGGCGCGTCCTCCTTGTAGATCCAGCTGCCGTACTTCTTTTTGCGCTCGAGCTTAATCACCTTGTCGCCGCCGTTATAGATGCGCACGCGATACTTTTTGCGCATCAGGATGCCGGCGTCTTTTTCCTCATAGGCCGAGTTGCAGTAGTCATCGAAATACAGGCTGCGAATGGTGTAGCCGCCCGCCTGCGCATGTTTGTCCAGCTTAAAGACCGGGGCCATACGGCAGGCAAGCGCAGTATGCTCGCCCTCGTTGATAAGGTACTTGAGCTCGTGGCGGTAGCGCTCCTGCGTAGTGCGCGCAGGCGGGGCCGCCAGGCGCTCAAGCAGCGCGCTAGCCCTCCTCATACGTGTCCTCCACGACCTTACCGCCGTCTTGCACGTAGAAGCACTTCATGCCGTACTGCTTGCCATCGTCGGTCACGTAGTAATCAAACGCATCCTGCGTATAGCCGTCGGAGTTGGTGGCACGCACGCGCACAAAGTACTGGCCCGCATCGGGCGCATCGCACGTCACCTCAGGCAGCAGCACGTCCTCGGCCTTAAAGACCACGTCGGCTATGGCGTAGTCGCGCGCCAGCTCCACGGTGTAGCGAATGTCGCGCGCTTCGAAGTCGTACGCGGCGTCCCAGTTAACGCGCAGCTTACCGTTGTCGATCTGCGGCACGCCTATGTAGAACGGCATGGGCTTCTTATAGCTCTCGCGATAGCTTTTGTAGTTCTCTTCGATCTCGGAGGGGATCGCCGCGGCGATCTGCTCGTATTCGTCTTTCGTCACGGGCAGGTTATCAAGGTCGGGTGTGGCAAAGACAAGCGACTCGGTCACCTCGCGGTAATGATCAATCATCTTGCCCAGACGCTCCTCAGTCATATACGAGCGCAGGTCCTTCACGGCGTCATCGAGTTCGCGGCGGAATGACTTACTGCGCAGCGCGCGATTAAACAGCACGTTGCCCCAATAGTTGCTCACGCCGCGCTCCCAGCTCGCGTAATCCGAGAACCCTGTCAGGCTCAGCTCCAGTTTGCGCAGCATGCCGTCGTTATCCCAATCCAGGATGTACCAGACCTTGGAGTTGAGCGGACTGTACAGATAGCAGTTACGGTTTTGCGTGTCGCAGTTGCCCGTCAAGATCTGAAACGCCATCCAATAGACCAGGTTTTCGGCATCAAAGTAGGTCGCGAGCACGTCGTCGATCTTTTGCGAATCGTCGTTGAGCGCGTCGAGCATCTCAATGAGCTTGGTATGGTCCGAGTCGCCCTTAATCTCGAGTATGCCCTCAAACGCCGTCTGGTTATAGTCGGGGTCGTCGGTGAGCTTAATGGTCTCCTCGTAGCGATGGAAATCGAAGCTGTTCACCTTGTACAGGTGACCGCTCTTATCGAGCCCGTGCGCCTTGAGCGCTGTCTTGTTGAGCTGCTCCACCTGCGTAAATAGGCCATAGTCCTCAAAGGTGTCGTTAGATTTTTCGGTCTGGTCGCACACCCACAGATGCACAAACTGCGTACGCAAGCCCATTATCTGGGGGATGCCGCGAATGAGGTCGTAGGCCATCTTGTTGCGAAAGCGCATGCCCTCGCCCATGTGCTTGTTAAGCGCAATCGCGCGCTGCTGGCGCCACGTGCCCTTGCCTTTTTTGAGCTCTACCTTGTAATTCTTTTGCGCATAGCCACTCGACGTCTGTCCGCGGACCTGCACGGTAGCGTTGGGCGCCTCTTCGCCATAGCCAACTTCGCCCGCCACCGGGCCGTCATCGTCACCTGCTTGCAGCAAGCCCATGACCTGATAGCGCGTCACGCCCATGCCGGCATAGTCATACACCGAGTAGGTATTGATCTCGGCCCAGCTATGGTCCGTGTTCTCAGAGCTGTTGCCTCGCGAGACCGTCAGGTACATGCATACGATGCCCGAGTCGTCATAGACCTCGTACAGGTCGTCCTTATCGCGCAGGTGCTTGGTATCGCTGGATGCATCGACTTTTTTAATATTGCCCTGCTTCTTGGCCTTTTTGGTCGAGGATTCGTCCTGCGACGAGCAGCCCGAAAGCAGCAGCGTGCCGGCAGCCGCCTCGAACAGGCGGCGGCGCGATATCATCCTATCGGTCATCAGGACCTCCCCAATGTTGTTGATACAGGCGGACTACCATGCACTCAAACGCGCCATGTGGTTCGCCCTCAAGACGCCGCTCCTCGTAGCGCTGCTCGGCACGGTCGAGCACGCGGCCCAGCTCGGTAAACCAACCCTCTTTGTCGGTCGCCACAATGGGCTGCTGACTCAGGATACGATACGGCAAGTTGGCAGTATAGGTATCGAGCCGCATCAGCGCCACGACAAAAAACACTGCCGCGCCCAGCAAAAAGCCAAAGCCGTAGAACTGTTGCGGAAAGAACAGCGAGACGATGGTCGCGAGCCCCGCCACGCCCGCGAACAGCCCCGAGGCCAGCACGGCGCCCTTGTAGTCGGTAAAGTACAGCAAGATAAGCAGAATCGTGTTACCCACGGCATACAGTCCATAGCCCACGCACAACGTGCGGAAATACCCGTGCATCAGATTGTTAAAGCCCAGCGGCAGGGCCGAGAGCACCGTGG
>JAJWXI010000011.1 GCA_021641225.1 Collinsella aerofaciens
GGCAGGCGCAAAAAGAACTCGGATTTCATGATGGGCTTAATCATGGCGGGCTCCTCATGTCTCGTGCTTTCGTGGACTTTTAATAATAGCGCGGAAGGAAAGCTGCGCGTCAGCGTTACAATCTTTCAACGTTGGACCATGTTGTCGGATCCGTCGCGTGCGGCGTCTGACGTAAGTCTAGGGCTCATGCTCGCCCTGGACTGTTCCTCTGGGGCGATGCGACTGTCGTTCCAAGAGGAAGGAAATGCATGGGGAGCAAATCTCAGCAACAAGTTCAAGCAACGCCATCGGCCACTTCGGCGTTTCTCGTCGTAATGTATATTGCAGCCTTTGTCGCCGCGTTTAACGAGAACATCATTAACGTGGCACTGCACGATATCATGGCGGCCTTTTCGGTGAGTGCCACCACGGCGCAGTGGCTAGTTTCGGGATACATGATCGTGACGTCGATCTTTACGGCCATCATGGCCTTTCTGTCCGGTCGTTTCTCGACGCGCAAGCTGCTGTTTTTCGCATGCGGATGCATGGTCGCCGGCGAAGTCCTGTGCCTGTTCGCTCCGTCATTTAGCGTTTTGCTGCCAAGCCGTATTTTGCAGGCTGCGGGATCGGGCATCTTGTTCCCGCTCATGATGAACGTGGTGCTGTCTTGCGCCCCGCGCGAGAAGCTTGGTCTGTATCTGAGCCTGGGCGGTGCCTGTATTACGCTGGGGCCGGCGTTTGGACCCGTGATCAGCGGTCTTATGTGCACGCTGTTTGGCTGGAGGGCGGTGTTCGTAGTGCCGCTGGTGGGCGGCATTGTGGTTGCTGCTGCGGGTGTAAAGCTCGTTCAGAATGTCGGAGAGCGCTCGAACACCACGCTTGATATTCTGTCGGTTGTTTTGCTCGCCGCCGGCATTACGGAATTTGTGTATTCCGTAGGCGAGTTCTCGACCAATCTGATTGCCGGCATCGCGACGCTTTTCGTCGCCGTTGTGCTGCTCGGCCTGTTTGCGATCCGTCAGCTCAGGCTCGAGCATCCGGTGCTTAACGTGCGTCCCATGGCGAGCGTTCGTTTTTGGCCTGCGTGTTTGCTTGTGGTGGTGTCGATGATGACAACGTTCTCGATGAGCGTTTTGTTGCCGCTCTATTTTGAGGGCGCATACGGCATGACCGCACTCGTCGCGGGTTTGCTCATTTTGCCGGCGATCGCCTGCAACGCCGTGACCTCGATTGTGGGCGGACGCGTGATGGATGCCCGTGGTGCGTGGCCGCTGCTGCCGGTCGGCTTTGCCCTGATCGCTGTGGGGCAGACGGCAATCTCGATGACCGCGGCAAGCATGAACATCGGCGTTGTCGTGCTGCTGACCGTTGTGGTGTATGCCGGCGTCGGTTTGGTGCTGAGCCCCTCGCAGACCGCCGGTTTGGAGACGCTTCCCGCCGCTGAGCATCCTCACGGAACGGCATTGCTTAACACGTGGAACATGATTGCCGCGTCGTTTGGTCCGTCGCTGTTTATCGGCCTGCTTTCGAGTTCTGCGGTGGCTGCTGGCGCCGCGGGCGTTGCGTCGGACGTTGCCCAGGCGATAGGATTTGCAGCCGCCGTGCGCGTGGCGGCCGTGATTGCCGTTGTCGGGTTCGCGGTGTCGCTGGTGTACGCTCGCCGCGAGTCGCACATGTCGCATTAATGTGTGCACATAGATTCTGCAGCTAGATTGGCGGACGACACCATAAACTAATGGACGTTTTGCCGAGAGGCATGATTTATAAGCGCAAAGAGTGCGCGACGGGCCCCGCGAATGGGGCGATGATGCCCGAGAGGGCCAAGAAGGAGTCTCATGTCTGAGAACGAAGAGATCATGAACGAGACCGAGAACGAGACCATGGCTGCCGAGGTTGAGGCAGTCGAGACCGTGGAGACCGAAGCTGCCGAGGTTGAGGCTGCTGACGAGGTTTCCGCCGAGGAGGAGGCCGAGGTTGTCGAGGCCGCCGTTGATTACGATGACGAAGAGCTGATGGACAAGATGCAGAAGGCCGCCCGCCTGCTGCGTAGCCGTCGCTTTGCTATTTCCAAGGAGGAGGAGGCCAAGGCCGAGCGCATGGCGAACATCGAGCGCGCCATTAAGCTCCTTGACCTCAAGCCCAAGATGGAGCAGAAGGAGATGTCCGATCTGCTGGGCATGCGCCTTCGTGAGCTCGATGGCCTGATGGCCGAGGCCGAGGCTGCCGACCTGGTTGGTCGCATCGACGACGCCGAGGGCGACATGCGCAAGATCGTCGTCTTCGCTGCTGAGGATGCTGCCGAGGGCCTGACCGCGCTTGCCAACAAGAAGGAGAAGCTCCTGCCCGAGCTTTCTTACGAGGAGGCCACCGAGCTCATGGCTGCCCTCGACAAGGTTATCGCTCCGCTCGTCGCCATGGGCCTGGACGAGGACCGCGGTCCTCGCGGCGGTCGTGACGAGCGCGGTGGCCGTGGCGGCGACCGTGGCGGTCGTGGCGGCTTTGGCGATCGCGGTGGCCGTGGCGGCGACCGTGGCGGTCGCGGTGGCGATCGTGGCGGCCGTGGCGGCTTTGGTGACCGTGGCGGCGACCGTGGCGGTCGTGGCGGCTTCGGCGGCAACCGTGGTGGCTATGGCGACCGCGGTGGCAACCGCGGTGGCTTCGGCGGCAACCGCGGCAACGACCGTGGCGGCCGCGGTGGCGACCGTGGCGGCCGTAACGGCGGCGGCTTCCGCGGCAACCGATTCTAATTAGTTACGCGGTTTTACCAAACCGCGTAACGGCTCGACGCTGCGCGCCCACCAGAGCGACAACTTGTCATTCAAAGAGGACGGCATGACCAGAAGGTCTATGCCGTCCTCTTTTTATGCCAATTTGTTCGCTCTGGCGGGCGCTCGCTGTCCGTTCTCTACCTGCGGCGTTGTCACGGTCCAAGGTAGTCATTGGGGACGTTCTTTAATGATTAGTCGTTGGGGACGTTCTTGTTTTAGTCGTTGGGGACGTTCTTGTTTGACTAGTCGTTTAAGAACGTCCCCAATGACTAGTCAGAATGAGAGTGGATAATCTCCTGGTTTTGGCCTGAATGTTGGCTCAAAGTGGGAGATTATCCACTCTCAATTTGTAAGAGTCCGAAAATCCACTTTCGTTTTATCTGCCTACATCTGCAGGAATAGCTCATGGAGTCGGGTGTCTTCGTCGAGTTCGGGGTGGAAGGTTACACCGAGTTGGTTGCCTTGGCGGGCGGCGACGATTCGGCCGTCGACTTCGGCTAAGGCCTTGGCGTCGCCGTGGACCTCGGCGATGCGGGGCGCGCGGATAAACGTCAACGGCACTTCACCGTCGATGCCGGCTACCTGCCCCTTGGTTCGAAAGCTGCCGAGCTGTCGGCCGTAGGCGTTGCGCTCGACGAGTACATCCATGGTCGCCAAACGTGGCGTGCCCTTATCGTCATGGGCGGCCAGGTCGTGCGCCAGCAGAATCAGGCCGGCGCAGGTGCCCAGGACGGGCATACCTTCAGTAATGCGGGCGCGAAGCTCGTCGAGCATGCCCAACTCATCAAGTAACTTTCCTTGAACGGTGGACTCGCCGCCAGGGAGAACCAGACGATCAAAGTTCTGCTTCAAATCAGCCGCTTGTCTCAGCTCAATACAACGTGCGCCCAGCTCGGACAGTCTTGTCTCGTGCTCGGCAAAAGCACCTTGGACCGCCAGCACGGCGACCGTCTGGCCTGCGTAATCGCTCATATGCGATCCTTTCTGCCGGGCTAGCGTCCGCGCTCCTCCATGATGATCTCGATCTCGTCGGCGTTGATGCCGACCATGGCCTCGCCCAGGTCCTCCGAAAGCTCTGCGATGAGCTTGGCATCGGTGAAGTTGGCGACGGCCTTGACGATGGCGGCGGCGCGCTTGGCGGGGTCGCCGCTCTTAAAGATGCCCGAGCCCACAAAAACGCCCTCGGCACCCAGCTGCATCATCAGCGCGGCGTCGGCAGGGGTTGCCACGCCGCCGGCGGCAAAGTTAACGACAGGGAGCTTGCCCGTGGCGTGAACCTCGCGTACCAGCTCGACCGGAACCTGCAGCTGCTTGGCCGCCTCAAAGAGCTCGTCGTCGCGCAGGGCAACAACGTCGCGGATCTGCTTTTGGATTTTGCGCATGTGACGCACGGCCTGGACAACGTCACCCGTGCCCGGCTCGCCCTTGGTGCGGATCATCGTGGCGCCCTCGGCAACGCGGCGCAGCGCCTCGCCCAGGTCACGGGCACCGCAGACAAACGGCACGTCAAACTGGGTCTTGTCGATGTGGTAGACATCGTCGGCGGGGGAGAGAACCTCGGACTCATCGATGTAGTCAATCTCGATGGCCTGCAGGACTTGGGCCTCGACGATGTGGCCGATACGGCACTTGGCCATAACGGGGATGGAGACGGCCTCCTGAATGCCCTTGATCATCTTGGGATCGCTCATGCGCGACACGCCGCCCGCGGCACGGATATCGGCCGGAATGCGCTCGAGTGCCATGACGGCGCAGGCGCCCGCCTCCTCGGCGATGCGTGCCTGCTCGGGCGTGGTGACGTCCATGATGACGCCGCCCTTGAGCATCTGCGCGAGCTCGCGGTTGAGTTTGACGCGATCGGCCTTGCTGGTCTGTTCTGCCATGGTTGCTCCCTTGGTTGGCATGTGTATTGCTTGACGGAACATCCTATAGGGGAGCTGGGTATGGCGGAATGCTCAGTTTTCGAGATAATAACAAGGTCAGACTAATACCAGATTGAATGACACGATAAGGTCAGGTGGCAAACTCATGCTTGACTACAATTTGGAACAACGTGGCGGAGCATCGCTCTATGAGTATGTTTACCAGCAAATTCGAGATGATAT
This sequence comes from Collinsella aerofaciens, assembly GCA_021641225.1. Taxonomy (GTDB): domain Bacteria; phylum Actinomycetota; class Coriobacteriia; order Coriobacteriales; family Coriobacteriaceae; genus Collinsella; species Collinsella aerofaciens_AJ. The sequence continues at coordinate 4,853 of JAJWXI010000011.1, forward strand.
CGTTGCTGGTCGCATTGCGGCGGGGGAGCACCTGCCGTCCAAGCGTGCCTTTGCCAGTCATCTGGGAATCAGTGTCATTACGATCGAAAATGCATATAGCCAGTTGCTCGCCGAGGGTTATATTTGCTCAAAGCCGCGTCGTGGCTACTACGCGTGCGAGCTTCCCGAAGCCTCAGTTCTGGCTTCGGCTGCGGAGGATGCCGACCGAGATGCTGCTCCTGCGAGCTTTGGCGTTCATGACTCCTATGGACAGCCTGAACAATTCGCCGCGCTTTCTCCTTCCGCCTTGGAAGCCGCACGTCTCTGGCAAAGTGCTCTGCGGGCGACGTTGACGACCGAAGATGAGCGCGAAATCTTCTCGCCCGCACCTGCGCAAGGCACCGCTCGGCTGCGGCGCGCGATTGCGCATCATCTTCGCGGGACGAGGGGTATGAGCGTCAATCCCGATAACATCGTCATCGGTGCGGGCGCCCAGCTGCTCGACACGATGCTGGTTCAGCTGCTTGGTGCGGATAAGATATACGCCGTCGAGGACCCGGGTTACTTGCGTCTGACACGCATCTATCAGGCCATGGGCTGCAAGGTGCGGCATATTCCGCTGGATGGTGAGGGCGTTAACTTGGGCGAGCTGCTCGATGCCGGGGCGGATGTTCTTCACCTAATGCCGTCTCATCAATATCCGACTGGCCTGGTGACGAGCATCGCGCGTCGCTACGCACTGCTGAGCTGGGCTGCCGAGCAACCGGGTCGATATCTCATTGAGGACGATTTCGATTGCGAGTTTCGTCTGGCTGGCAAGCCGATCCCCGCGCTCGCATCGATCGATGCTGCCCAATCGGTCATCTACACCAATACCTTTTCTAAGAGCCTGTCATCGGCCCTGCGCCTAGCATACATGGTTCTGCCCGATGAGCTCATGGAACGATTCAGGCGTGAGCTGGGTTTTTATGCCTCGTCGGTCAGCTCTGTAGATCAGGTTGCGTTGGCGCGCTTGCTCGAATCGGGCGATTATGAGCGGCACGTGAACCGCGTGCGCGTTCGTGCTCGTGAGGCGCGTGATGGTTTGGCGGCAATTGTGCGCAAGGCGTTTCCGGCAGGGGAGGTGTCGATCGAGCATGCAGACGCGGGCCTTTACTGCACCGTGGTTGCGGAGTGCGAAGCGGGCGGAAGCTCTTTTGCACGGGCTCTCATGCACTCGAGTATCCCTTTTATCGATATCAGTGACTGTTTTTGGTGCACCGATGGCGCATCTGTCCCTGAAAACTCAACTCAAATTCTTGTCCAGTATGACGATCTGAGCCCGAAAGTGCTTAATACCTTGGAATTGCAGCTAACGGGGCGCTCTGCAACCTAAGTGAGTAGACTTGTGGCACTTTGGCGACCAGGCAGTTTTGTAACAAGCTATCTACCTGTGGTTTTGAGAAGCAGAATGACCGGTCTGCTCGGGGTGTTCCAAATAGTCTACTCACTTGCCGCGCAAAGCTTCGGCGTGAGAAATAAAAGGAGTTTTCAACAGGGCTTCGTCCAGTTCTCGGTAAGCTTTTGGTCAGTTGGGGAGGGCTGTTGAAAACTTAGCAGTCCGTTCGACGCCATTTTTTGGTGCGTTCGCGCCAATGCGAGACCGATTGGGTTGAAATTCGTGTTTTCCTGTGCTTATGAAGGATCTACTTTGTGACATATCGGCTTTTAGGTACTGGCGTTTGCCCCCTCAGGTCCGCGCTTTGTGTCCGCCGCTTCCACGGCCGGAAGAAGACCGGCAGCGATATGATCTCGCCCGTAACCCGACGGCTGCGGTTGCGCTCGGTTTTCCGTTGTATACATTGGTTCGGACGAGAAACAAGCGGACTTGTCCTGCCAGCATTAGGCAGCGGCTGTTCCTCGGTGAGCTCCCCAGGGAATCCGTGCTGGAAACGGAGCATGGATTTTTGATTACGTCTCCTCTACTGACGGCATTCATCATGTTGCGGCATCTGACGGATCTCCAGCTTCTTTTGGTATTGGCGGAGATGTGTGGCTTGTTTGCGGTGTGCGCTCTGCCGGCGGCGCTTGAGGCGGAGCTTACGCGCGCAATTGATTCGGGCGCGATTTCGACAACGGTTGGTTGGGTGCGCTGCCCGTCCGAAGACGGCACCGCTTCAAATTTATGGCGTCGAGACGCTTTGGTTTTGGGCAGAGACCTTGACCGTTTTTGTTCAGATGTCTGCGGGATGCGTTACGGCAATAGATTTATGGCGGTATCGCAACTCGTTCCATTGGGTGCCGCGTCGCCTTTTGAGGTCGAGGCGTATTTGTTGCTTGGACTGCCGCGAGCCCTGGGAGGCGAAGGGTTCTGTGGCATAGAGCTCAATGTCGAAGTGACGCTAAGCACAAGTGCTCGAGCGATTGTGGGAAAGTCCCGTGTATATATCGACCTACTTCTTTCTTCGCCGGACGGCAGGCGACAGGTGGCCATTGAATGTCAGGGGAAGGCCTCGCACGGATGCGCAGGGGATGGCTTGCGTGACGCTGACCGCATGACAGCCCTTCAGGCCATGGGCTACGATGTACTTCTCCTGACACACAGACAGATATCCGATGAGGGTAGATTCTGCGCGATTGTTAAGGCCGTATGCAGGATGCTCGATGTTGAATATCGTGATAAAAGCTCAGATGAGCAAAGGGCTGAGACATTACTTCGGTCTGAACTATTCGTTGACTGGACAAAATTGGGAGTAATTGACGGAAAGATACCCGTTAGACACAAAACAGCTCGATCGTGGACGGCTGCGGTTCTAAGTGAGTAGACTTTTGGCACTTTGGCGACCAGGCTGTTTTGCAACAAGTCATTTACCTGCGGCTTTATAAAGCAATATGGATGGTGTGCTCGGCAAGTTCCAAAAAGTCTACTCACTTAGTTTTTGGCAAGATGCCAATGCCTAAGGCGGTCCTATTTCAGGGCGTTAACAAATTCGTGAGGCACGAAAAAGGCCCGAACCATGCGGTCCGGGCCTCATCGAGCTAGAGGTTATGTCTCAGGCAGTTGGCTTAGCCAAAGTAGCGCTTGAGCAGACCGGCGAAAGCCTTGCCGTGGCGAGCCTCGTCGCGAGCCATCTCGTGCACGGTGTCGTGGATGGCATCGAGGCCAGCGGCCTTGGCGCGCTTGGCAAGATCGGTCTTGCCGGCGGTGGCGCCGTTCTCGGCCTCAACGCGCATCTCGAGGTTCTTCTTGGTGGAGTCGGTCACGACCTCGCCCAGGAGCTCGGCGAACTTGGCGGCGTGCTCGGCCTCCTCGTGGGCAGCCTTCTCCCAGTACAGGCCGATCTCGGGATAGCCCTCGCGATGAGCGACGCGAGCCATTGCCAGGTACATACCGACCTCGGAGCACTCGCCCTCAAAGTTGGCGCGCAGGTCGGCAACGATGTCCTCGGAGACGCCCTCCATCTTGGCGACGCCCACGACGTGCTCGGCAGCCCACTCGAGCTGGCCCTCCTCCTGCTTCAGGAAACGAGAACCGGGAACGCCGCACTGGGGGCACTTAAAATCCTCGGGCAGCTGGTCGCCGTCGAACTCTTCCACATAACCGCAAACGGGGCAAACAAACTTCATGATTCGATCCTTTCGATCGATGGCGATGGTGCGCTCGTCCGGTCCCGTAAGGGCCCTCTCCGGACGTGCGTCTTGACGAGTTCTATTATCCATAAATGAGACCGAATGTGAAGCCTATTAGGAATGATTTTTAATAAAACAATTTTGGGCATGTGAAGATGTTGATTGATTAACGATTGCTAGACCTCGTGCGACCTCCGATGAGTACAATCGGTCGAGCAAATGTTGACCTATCAACAAATGAAGGAGTTTCCTTTATGCATCTAGCCCGTCGTGCCTGGTGCCGAACATATCAGATGGTTTTTCGCATCGCATTGCCGATCCTGCCCTATACCGAGCCGCGCATTTTGGAGCATGCCGAGGATGTGCCCGCGGTGCTTCAAAAGCGCTCGATCCAGAAGGTCCTTATCGTGACAGACCCTGGTATTGCACGTTTGGGGCTCACGGCATCACTCGAGCGTGCGCTTACGGGTCAGGGGATTGGCGTTACGGTCTATGCCGAAACGCGTGCGAACCCCACGGTCTCAAACGTGGAGGAAGCGGCGTCCCTGTATCGCGAGAGCGCCTGCCAGGCCATTATCGGCTTTGGCGGCGGTTCGGCCATGGACTGCGCCAAGGGCGTGGGCGCACGCATCGCACAGCCAAATAAGCCCATCAACAAGATGCGCGGCCTGTTGCGCGTCCACCGTCTCCTGCCGCTGCTTATTGCGGTTCCCACTACCGCCGGTACGGGAAGCGAAGTCACACTCGCGGCGGTTATCACCGATGACGAGACGCACTACAAATACCCCATTAACGACTTTGTGCTTATTCCGCGCTTTGCGGTGCACGACCCCGAGTTTACACGCGGCCTGCCCGCCTCCATTACGGGGCAGACGGGCATGGATGCTCTGACACATGCCGTCGAGGCGTTTATCGGGCGCAGCACCACGCCCTATACGCGTAAGATGGCGCGTCAGGCGGTCCAGCTCATCCGCGACAATTTGCTCGAGGCTTATGAGCATGGCGACGACATGCGCGCTCGTCGCAATATGCTTTCGGCGGCGTATAAGGCGGGCGTTGCGTTTACTCGCTCCTATGTCGGATATGTGCATGCCATCGCGCACAGCCTGGGCGGCCGATACGGAATTCCGCACGGTTTGGCCAACGCGATCATCCTGCCGCACATGCTTCGCGCTTATGGTGACGCCGCCGCCCCCAAGCTTGCCGATCTTGCTCGCATGGCCGGTATCGCGCCGGCTAACGCGCAGGACAGTCTTGCGGCCGAGGCCTTTATCGATTGGGTCGACCGCATGAACGCCGCCTTGGGCATACCCAAATATGTGACGGGCATTCGCCGCTCCGACATTCCTGAGATGGCGGCGCATGCCGATGCCGAGGCCAATCCCCTGTACCCCGTTCCGCTTTTAATGGACCGTTTGGAGCTCGAGCATATGTACGAGGTCGTTGCGGGTGGTATGTTTGAAGACGAGAACTAGGAGGGCCCATGAACACCGAGGAAATCGCGCGCATCGTTGCCGATCAGCGCGCCTATTTTAAGACACACGCCACGTTTGATGTCGATGCTCGACGTCGTGCGCTCGTGAGTTTACGCGATGCGGTGCGGGCCCACGAGGCCGATATTGCCCATGCGCTCAAGACCGATTTGGGAAAGTCGCATGACGAGGCGTATATGTGCGAGATCGGCACCTCGCTTTCCGAGATTCGTTATCAGATTGCGCATGTGGCTCGATGGAGTCGCTCGCGCCTGCGTCCGTGTGACCTCGCCAACGCCGTGAGTGTGTGCAAGACGCAGTCCGTGCCCTATGGCGTCACACTCATCATGGCTCCGTGGAACTACCCGTTTTTACTGACGCTCGAGCCACTCGCCGGCGCCCTTGCCGCGGGCAATACCGTGGTCATCAAGCCGAGCGCCTATGCTCCGGCATCGAGCGCGGTGCTCAAGCAAATCTGTGAAGAGGCATTTGATCCGCGCTTGGTGACGGTCGTCGAAGGCGGGCGTGCCGAAAACGAAGCGTTGCTCGATGAGTGCTGGGACAAGATCTTCTTTACCGGTAGCGTTCCGGTCGGCAAGCTCGTCATGGAGCGTGCAAGTAAAAACCTCACACCCGTGACGCTTGAGCTGGGCGGAAAGAGTCCCTGCATCGTGGATGCGACGGCTAACTTGAAGGTCGCGGCACGCCGTATCGCCTTTGGTAAATGGCTCAACGTGGGGCAGACCTGCGTGGCGCCCGACTACCTGCTGGTCGATGCGCGCGTGCACGACGAGCTGCTGGACCTCATCAAGGAGGAGGCCCGCCGCATGTTTGGCGAGCATCCGCTCGACAATGAGAATTACGGTCATATTGTCAACGCCAAGCATTTCGCGCGCGTACGCGGGCTGATCGACCCCGACAAGGTTGTGCTGGGAGGTACCGCGCGCGAGTCGTCGCTCAAGATTGAGCCGACGATTTTGGACGGCGTGGCGCCTGAGGACGCCGTAATGCAGGAGGAGATTTTCGGCCCCATCTTGCCGGTGCTGTCGTTTGAGAGCCTAGACGAGGCCGAGACGTTTATTACGGATCGTCCGACGCCGCTGGCCCTGTATATCTTTAGCCAAGACCGTGAGGTTCAGCAGCGCTTTGTGCGTTACGTGCCCTTTGGTGGTGGCTGTGTTAATGACACCATTATGCATTTGGCCACGAGCCATATGGGCTTTGGCGGCATGGGGGCGAGCGGTATGGGACAGTACCATGGACGCGAGAGCTTCGATACGTTTAGCCACAAGAAGAGCATCGTGAACAAGACAACGTGGCTGGACGTGCCGTTCCGCTATGCCCCTTACGCAAGCTGGAAGCACAAGTTCGTGCGCATGTTTGTGCATTAGAATCAGATGACATAGGGATAAACAAAGTGGCCGCCCCCGCGTAAGCGAAGACGGCCACTTCTCACGATGAAAACGTGTATCGGAGTTGGCAAGACCCGCTGCCACGGGTGCCATCCGTGTTCCTATCTTATCTGCAAGCGTTCCGTCGCGCAAGCGTTGCGGCAAACGATTGAAAGACGCAGACAGGATGAATTTGTGTCCGCACGGGCCCGTAGACTTCTCAACTACGTTGTGGATGCTCGCTAATCGGTAATGGAGGCGCACGTGTTTGATGACGATGACCTGTTCGATCTGACAGACGATCCGTTTGAGTGGGATATGCTACTCGATGACGATGAGTTGGAGCAGGACCGTAAGAAGCGGCAGGGCAAGAAGGCGCGGGATGACGCTTCGAAAAAGCAGGACAAGCGTCGCCGAGGTCTGTTCGGCGGGCTCTTTGGGTGACTGTCTCATCGTCGCGTCTGTATACTAAACAGGTCTTATACGCGTTGCGAAATGAGGACAGAGACGATGATGTGGTTTACCGCCGACCTGCACCTGGGCGATACGAATATCTTGCACGACATGGATCGACCGTTTGACTCGGTCGAGGAGATGAACCGCCGTGTCATCGATGCCATCAATGAGTGCGTGGCTGTGGACGACCGCCTCTATATCTTGGGAGACTTTACCTATCGTTTGCCCCTGGCGGAGGCGGTGCGCCTGCGCGAGCGCATCGAATGTCAGAACGTGACGCTCATCCGCGGTAACCATGACGGCGACTGGGAAGATCCAGACGCGCCGCACATTTGGGATGAGGTGCGCGATTATCTGGAGGTCGCCCCCGGTTACGCGAAGGGCCATCGCCTGGTAATGAGCCATTACCCCATGCTCAGCTGGAACGGCAAGGCGCGTGGCGCCATCATGTTGCACGGGCATATCCACAGCAGGGGAGACCGCACCAACGCGCGCAACCGCGATCGCGAGCGCCCCATCTTTCGCTATGATGTCGGCCTCGATGCCAACGAGTACAAGCCCGTTAGCCGCGACCAGATCCTGGGCTTCTTTGGACTCTAGCTGTAAGTGCAGGTAGAATGAACGCGCCGCGCGGATGGTCTGCACGGCGCGTTTTAGTAGGAGCGATGATTCCATGAGGGCTATCCAGCGCATTAACCATAACGCTGCCATCTGCGAAGACGGCGCGGGGCGTCAGCTTATCGCGCTGGGTCGTGGTATCGGCTTTGGCGATATGCCGCATGAGGTCGACCTGGATGTCATCACGCGTACCTTTTACGGCATTGATTCAAAGTACCTGGCGTTTATTGATGAGGTCGACCCCGAGGTGCTGGAGTTTTCTGCTCAGCTGGCTGATATCGCAACCGGACAGCTTTCGTACGAATTGAGCCCTAACCTCCCCATTACACTGGCGGACCATATCCAGTTTGCCATTAAGCGCGCCCGCGAACACATGGTGGTGTCGTTGCCGCTCGAGCGCGATCTGGAGCAGCTGCATCCCATCGAATACCGCTTGGGCGAGCTGGCTGTTCGCGGCATCCAGAAAAGCTTCCGTGTGCGTATGCCCCGAAGCGAGGCCGCGGGCATTGCCATGTCGATTGTCAACGCATCGGTTAAGCCGAGCGAGCGGCGCGTGCTTGCCGAGCAGCACGAGGAGCGACTGCTCGATATGACGGTCGCGATTATTCAAGAAGAGTTGGGTGTGACGGTCGATCGCTCGTCGTTCGCCTTTGCCCGCTTTGCCACTCATGTGCGCTATCTGCTCGACCGCGTGGCAAAGAAAGAGCCGATCGATACCGAGAACTCCGGTCTTTACGACGTGCTCGTGGAGCAGTATCCGGCGGCATCGCGTTGCGCTCACCGTGTCGACGATCTGATTCAAGAGACCTTTGGCGAGCCATTGGCCCAAGAGGAGCTCGTCTATCTGATCATGCATGTGAATCGCGTGGCTTCTGTCCACTCGGATAAATAGGCTCTCTGGTATTTCCTTTCCGTCATGGCGACCGTTCGCGGGTCGTTTGCTACCGTTCGTCGGTAATCTGAGCCGCAACGAACGCATCTGCCGCATATACTCGCCGTGTGTTGGGTGTTACTCACGGCGCAGCTCCGAGAGGCACTACCGATTCTGCCGAGACCATAATTGGGTCTCTGTCGGTTGTGCGCGGGGCTTTTTTCATGTCGATCCACCCGGGAATTACATGCAAATCAATCTCTTGCCAACTGATATCGCGCGCTGCGCAGGCGCGAGCGGAATCGTGCGTCTTGGCGCCGTGAAGTCCCACGGCCTTTAGTTGGAAGAGAAGGGATTCGACATGGCTGTCGATAACAAGAAGATTGCCGAGGACGTGCTCGCTGCCGTCGGCGGCGCCTCCAATGTGACGAACGCGGCGCACTGCATGACCCGCTTGCGTCTGAACCTCAAAGATCAGTCCATTCCCAATGATAATGAAGTTAAGAAGATCAAGGGTGTGCTGGGCGCACAGTGGTCTGGCGGCCAGTATCAGGTCATCATTGGCCAGAACGTGCCGAAGGTCTATGACGCCGCCATTGCGCTGGGCGTCAAGGGCGAAGGCTCCATTGACGAGAACCTCGATGACGGCATCAAGGAGCCACTGACGGTCAAGACTGCGGGCAAGAAGGCCCTTAACTACCTGTCCAAGACAATGTGCATGACGATCCCCATTATCATGGGCGCCGCCATGTTCCGCACACTTGCCGTACTTTGCGGCGACGGCATGCTCGGTATCTGGTCTGCCGATTCTGACATCTACAACTTCTTCTACAACTGGATTTACAACGCCGGCTATTATTTCCTTCCTGTCTATCTGGGTTGGGCTGCCGCAAAGCAGCTCGGCTGCAGCCAGCCGCTCGGCATGATGCTCGGCGGCGTGCTCATTGCCCCCGAGTTCATGACGCTGGTCAACGCCGCGGCGGATTCGGGTGCTACGACCACGATGGTTTACGGCGTGCTCCCGGCTCAGCTGAACAACTATTCTGCGACCGTGCTCCCCATGCTGCTGTCTATGCCGGTGCTGATGGTCGTCGAGAAGTTCATGAAGAAGAGCATCCCCGACAGGCTCTCCACGGTGTTTGTGCCCGTGTGCACCATGGCTGTGATGACCCCCGTTTCCCTGTGCGCCCTAGCTCCGATTGGTTCCATTCTGGGCGACCTGGTCGGCAACTTTATGTTCGGCCTCGGAAACGCTGGCGGCATCGTCACGATCCTCTCCCTCGTCGCCATTGCTGCGCTTTGGGAGTTCCTGGTTATGACCGGTATGCACCAGGTTCTGATTGCCCTCGGCATTGTGCAGGTGCTCACCTCAGGGTCTGACTCCTGCGTTATGGTCGCGGGTGCTATCGCTCAGTTCGCCACGTGGGGCATGGCCTTCGGTGCCTTCCTGCGCCTTAAGGAGGTCGACGAAAAGGGCGCTATGCTTGGTTTCTCTCTCTCCGGCATTGTCGGTGGCGTGACGGAGCCCGCGCTGTATGGCTGCGGCTTTAAGTATACTCGCTGCCTGGGTGCCATGGTCGCGGGCGGCGCTATCGGCGGCCTGATCGCGGCTCTCACTAATGTGACCACGTATGTTTTGGGCGCAACTAATATCCTTGGTATTACAGGTTATGTTGCAGGCGGAACTGCTAATCTCGTATGGGGCTGCGTTGCATCGGGCACTGCATTTGTTGCCGCCGCTGCCATCGCCTACTTCTTTGGCTTTACCAAGGAGCAGCTCGACGAAGACGCTGCTGCCGCCAAAGCCTAAAGCATCCGTTCGGTAGGACAATTATCTGGGGCACTTGGCTGCGCTTCAAGTGCCCCTTTCCGTAGATGGGGGTCAATATGAAGCAATTGCTCATTCGTGCCGACGATATCGGTTATTCGTATGCCGTTAACCTGGGGATTGCCCGCAGTATCAATGAGGGCCTGGTGCGCTCGGCGGGACTTATGCCCAATATGCCCGAGGCCGAGCGTGGCTGGTCGCTCGTGGCGGATGTCGGCATTGCGGTGGGCCAGCATACCAACGTGTGCCTGGGCAAGCCGTGTGCAGACCCGGAGCTCATTCCGAGTATGCTCAACGAGAGCGGTGAGTTCCATAGCAGCCGTACCTTCCGCGAGCATTTTAAGCGCGGCGAAGAACTGATCGACTTTGATGAGGCCTGCATCGAGATCCGCGCGCAGCATGACCGCTTTGTAGAGATTGTGGGCCGCGAACCCGATTACTTTGAGGCCCATGCCGTCATGAGCAAAAACCTTAACCGAGCGATCTCGGCGGTTGCTCAGGAACTGGGCCTTAAGGAACAGAAGGCGAGCTTCGACCCCATGGCGGTTGTGCGATGCGGTGCCACCGACCTGCGCATGGTGATGCACTCGATGGAGCCGGGCTACGAACCCAAGGACTCGATTATGCGGACGGTTCGCGAGATGGCGGACGGCGAGACGGTCGTCTTTGTGTGCCATCCGGGCTATCTCGATCGTTTTATCTTGGAGAACAGCTCGCTTACGACCGATCGCACCAAGGAAGTCGACGCGCTGATCGACCCCGAGCTTCGCGCTTGGCTTGAGTCTCAACCTGATCTTCGCCTGATCGACTACCGCGACCTGTAAGGACCCAAGCCACCACAAAGGGGATAGGCACCCTCGCGGTGGATCTGGCGCCGTTGCCATTATGGCTGCGGCGCCTTTTTTGTCCGCGTGGCGCGGTAGAGTGTAGAAGGTTGAAATTTGCGTCCATCGAGGAGCTGCTATGAACGAGATCAAGTGCCCGCATTGCGGCGAAGTTTTTAAGGTCGATGCGTCCGGTTATGCGGATATCGTCAAGCAGGTGCGCGATGCCGAGTTCTCGCGCGATCTTGATGAGCGTGTAAAGGCCGTCCAGCGTGAGGGGGAGCAGGCGTTGGAGCTTGAGCGCTCTCGTTCGACGGCCGCCCTGCAGGAGGTGGAGTCTCAGCGTAGCGCTCAACTTGCCGAGCAGAAAAACGCCGCGGCTCAGGAGCTGGCACAAGAGGTTGCCAAGCGTGATGCCGAGCTTGCCGAATTGCGTGCCAAGCTCGAGGGCGCTGCCGCAGAGCGCGAGAGTGCAAGCCAGCGCGCGGCGGTTGAGGCCCGTGCCGACGCTCAGAAGGAGAACGCCGAGCTCCAGCGCGAAATCGACAACTTGCGTGCGCAGCTGGGGCGCAAAGATGATGAAGCCAAGCTTGCCGAGGCTTCGGCGCGCAATGCTGCTCAAAACGATTTAGCCGCGCGTGATGCTCAGATTGCCGAGCTGCAGGCCAGGCTTGCCGCGGCGGACAAGGCACGGGAGATGGCGCTTGCCGCTGCCGCGGCCGAGTCGCAGCGTGAGCTCGATGCCGCTCGCAACGAGGCCGAGCGCACGCTTGCTGACTATCAAGCGAAGGTGCAGGAGAAGTTTTCTGCCGCAAAGGCTCAGTCTGAGCAGGAGGCCGAGGGTCTGCGTGCGCAGCTGCGCGAGCAGGAGCTGATGGCAAAAATGAACCTGTCTGAGGCGGTTGCCGCGGCGGAGCGAGAGCGCGATGAAGCGCGTGCCAAACTGACGAGCGAGTTGGCAGTGCGCGATTCGCGCGAGGAGCAGGCTAAGGCGGCACACGAGCTTGCGCTTGCGCAGGCCAAGCGCGCGAGCGATGACCTGATTCGCTACAAGGATGAAGAGATCGAGCGCCTTAAGGACATGAAGGTCCGCCTGTCCACCAAGATGGTGGGCGAGTCGCTCGAACAGCACTGCGAGACCGAGTTTAACCGTCTGCGTATGACGGCGTTTCCTAACGCGTACTTCGAGAAAGATAACGATGCGTCCGAGGGCACCAAGGGCGACTTTATCTTCCGCGAGTGCGATGCGAGCGGCAACGAGGTCATTTCGATTATGTTCGAGATGAAAAACGAGAACGACGAAACCGCGACCAAACACAAGAACGAGGATTTCTTTAAGAAGCTCGATCACGATCGTCGCCAGAAAGGCTGCGAGTATGCGGTGCTCTGCACGCTGCTCGAGCCCGAGAGCGAGCTTTACAACGCGGGAATCGTGGACGTGAGTTATCGCTACGAGAAGATGTATGTGATCCGCCCGCAGTTCTTCATTCCCATCATTACGCTGCTGCGCAATGCTGCCATGGGTTCGCTTCGCTATAAGCAGGAGCTGGCGGAGTACAAGCAGCAGAATATCGATGTCACGAACTTCGAAGCCAAGATGGAGAAGTTCAAGAACGATTTCGGCCGCAACTACGAGATCGCGAGCCGCAAGTTCCAAACGGCAATCGATGAGATCGACAAGACGATTAGCCATCTGCAGAAAACCAAGGAGGCGTTGCTGTCCTCCGAGAACAATCTGCGCCTAGCCAACAAGAAGGCCGACGATCTTACCATTCGCAAGCTCACGTGGGGCAACAAGACCATGAAGGCGGCGTTTGACGAGGCGCGCGAGGCTGCGCCGGAGACAAGCGATGCGCCAGCCGAGGCGGATTCGTATGAGGTCGAGGATGCCGAATAGGGTATAGCGGATAGTGCAAAAGCGGGGCCGCTGGCGATGTTGCCAGCGGCCCCGCTTCGTTTCGTCCCATTCTGTTCGGCTAGTCCTCGAGCAGGTCCTCGATAAAGCCGACGCGGTAGTTTTTGAAAATGACCTCGCCGCCGTCTTGTGTGGCGTCCAGATCGACATCGCCCATGATGCCAAAATCGTGGTCGCCGTCCTCGTCGGCAAAAATCTGGTGCACGTGCCATACGTGCAGCGTCTTCTCGTCGGACTCATCGATGGAAAACATCGCGGCGCTGCGGGCGTCTCCGTCGGTGAGGATTTCCTCGTGCTGATCATGGTAGGCATCGAGCGCCTTTTGCCAGCGGATCTCGCTCATGCCCCAGTCGTCGTCGAGCTCGCCCAGGTCGCGCACGTGCTCGCGGGCGGCAAGGGTCACGCGGCGGAAGAGCGCGTTGCGCACCAACAGCGTGCAGCCGCGGCGGTCCGCCACGACCTCGTCGATGCCCTGCGGCGGCGCGGCGTCGAGGGCTGCCGGGTTGCCGGCGTTCTCCCACTCGTCCACCAGACTCGAGTCGACCGAGCGCACCACAAAGCCCAGCCACGAGATAATGTCGCGCAGGCGCTCGTCGCGCTTCTCGATGGGCACGGTGCGGTCGAGTGAACGATAGGCTTCTGCCAGGTAGCGCAGCAAAATGCCCTCGGAGCGGGCGATGCCGAGCTTTTGAATGTAGCCCTTAAAATCGCTCGCGCTTTCCAGCATATCGCGCAGGACGCTCTTGGGAGAGAGCTGGTAGTCGTTTGCCCAGGGTACTTCCTGGCAGTACTTGTCAAAGGCGGCGTCGAGCAAATCCTCGAGCGGCTTTTCGTACGTGACGTCTTGAATGCGCTCCAAGCGCTCCTCATATTCGATGCCGTCGGCCTTCATCTCGGCCATAGCGCGATCGCGTGCGGCGCGCTCCTGTGCGCGCAATACCTGCTTGGGGTCCTCGAGCGTAGCCTCGACCATCGAGATGAGGTCCATGGTATAGGTCTCGCTCTCGGGATCGAGCAACTCCAGCGCGGCAAGCAAAAACGGCGAGAGCGGCTGGTCGAGCGCAAAGTCCTCGGGCAGGTCGACCGTCAGCGCGTAGTCGATGCCCGGCACGGTGTCAGCCGGAGCATCGGGTGCGGGCGGCACCTCGGTGCGCACGACGACGCCGGAGTCGATGAGCGTGGCGAAGATCTCGTCGGCACGAACCTCGAGCTTTGCCTTTTCCTCGGGCGTTTGCAGGCTTGTCTCGATGAGGTCGTGCACGCGGGCACGGGCATCGCCGCCCTGCTCGACCACGCTAATCACCATGGAGTGCGTGATGCGCAGGCGCGGCTTGAGTGTCTCGGGCTGCGTCTCGATCAGGCGCTCAAAGGTCTGCTTGTTCCAGGAGACAAAGCCCTCGGGGGCCTTTTTCTTTTTAATCTTGCGGAGCTTTTTGGGGTCGTCGCCCGCCTTGGCCATAAGCTTGGCATTCTCGATCTCGTGCTCGGGCGCCTCGGCAATCACCATGCCCTCGGTATCGAAGCCCGAGCGGCCGGCGCGACCGGCAATCTGATGGAACTCGCGGGCGCGCAGACGACGCATCTTGTAGCCGTCAAACTTGGTGAGCGCGGTGAGCACCACGGTGTGGATGGGTACGTTGATGCCGACGCCGAGCGTATCGGTACCGCAGATGACGGGCAGCAGACCCTGCTGCGCCAAACGCTCGACCAGCAGGCGATAGCGCGGCAACATGCCAGCATGGTGCACGCCGACGCCGCATCCGAGCAAGCGCTTGAGAATCTTGCCGAAGGCCGTGGAGAAGCTCGTGCCCTTGGCGGCTTCCTTAATGGCCTCGCGCTGCTCCTTGCTGGCGATGCCAAAATTGGCGAGGGATTGCGCCGTCGCAAGGGCGGCATCCTGGCTAAAGTGCACGATATAGAGCGGGGCCTCGCCGCGGCGCATGGCGAGCTCGACCGTGCCCTCGAGGGAGGTCGTCACATAGTCGTAGCTCAGCGGAACGGGACGCGGGGCGTCGACAACCAAGTCGCAAGCAGCGCCGGTGTGCTCCTCGAGCGAGGCGGCGATGGCAGTGACATCGCCGAGCGTGGCGCTCATGAGCATGAATTGTGTGTGGGGCAGGGTGAGCAGCGGCACCTGCCAGGCCCAACCGCGATCGGGGTCGGCAAAGTAGTGGAATTCGTCCATGGCGACGCAGCCAACATCGGCATCTTCGCCCTCGCGCAGTGCGTCGTTGGCAAGGATCTCGGCCGTGCAGCAGATGACGGGCGCCTTGGTGTTGATATGCGTGTCGCCGGTGATCATACCGACGTTATCGCGGCCGAGCACCTGTACCAGATCGAAGAACTTTTCGCTGACCAGGGCCTTGATAGGGGCCGTGTAATAACAGCGCTTGCCCTGTGCCATGCCCATAAAGAGCATGCCCAGCGCGACGAGCGATTTACCCGATCCGGTCGGCGTGCCCAAAATGACGTGATCTCCGGCGGCCAGGTCCATGAGAGCCTCTTCTTGGTGATCCCACAGCTCAATGCCGCGATCGCTCGTCCATTCAAAGAAGCGCTCAAAGGCCTGATCGGGCGTGAGCCATGGTTCGGGCTCGCTGCCGTCCTCGGGCTCCCACCAGGTGGGGGAGAGCGCGCCGAGCGAGCCGAACTCGGCTTCGGTTCCCGTGCCGCCCGAGAATGAGCTGGCAGCGCCGGCGCCGGAGACGGTGCTGGCGGCGGTGTCTGTCGTGGTCTGTGCCATGTGGTTGCTTTCTCTCGCCGTTTGTCCGCCAACTATTATGGCGTAGCGGCGGCGCGGGGTGCCAGCGCGCGAGAAAATGCAGGAAATGGGCGCGCGGTACTAGCGTTCCTGAGGCAGGCGCTTTTTGCCCTTACGGGCGCGGTTTTTAAAGTTCTCAACGGCCTCTTCCATGCCCAGGGGTACATAGGTGAGCTCATCGAGGTTTTCGGGCAGGTAGCAGGCAAGACTTTGCTCCTGCGCACGGCCCGCCGCGAGCTGTTCATCGCTGGTCCGTGCGCCGGGTGTGGCGCAAATGCCATAGACGACGGCACCCATCTCGCGCGTGCGGCATTCATATTCGGTCTCGGGATGCTCGGGATGGTCGCGGCGGACGTCGTCACTTACCCAAAGCGTGTCGTAGCCGGCTGCGGCAAACTGTCCTAGGGCGTAGTCGCGCAGTGGCTTGCTGTCGGTGCGCAGTGTGACGGTGGCGCCGGCTGAAAGGAGCGGGCGGTAGAGCATCAGATGGTCGACATGGACGAGTCGTTTTTTGGCGTACTTGGCCTTGGGCTGCGGCGTGGGAAAGTTGATGGTGATGGCATCGAGCTCGCCTGCGGCAAACAACTGCGGCAGCGATGCGGCGCCTCGGGGCAGGACGAGTGCGTTGGATAGCTCCTGTTCGCAGATTTTCTGTGCGGCGTAAGCGATGCAGATGGGTTCCTGGTCCATGCCGATAAAGAGCGTGTTTGGCTCGTGGGCCGCGCGCTCTACGAGGTACGTTCCCTTGCCACAGCCAAGATCCAGGTGAAGGTGTTCGAAGGGCTTGCTGCCAACTGGCGCGCAAGCCTCGCGCCAATCTCCGGCATAGGCCTCGGGGCTCGTCTCAATCGCATCGGCGTAGCGTTCCAGACGCTCCTCGAGCACAAAGTTCTTAGGCGTGCGAACGTGGACGGCTCCCATGAGGCTCCTTGGTCATACGTATGGAACGCGTGGCTGCGCGTTCCGTCGGTGGGTTGGAAAACGGATGGGCATAGCTTGCCCAAAAGATGCGGCGCGGCTCGGCGGCGAGTCGTCGATGCCTACAGGCGCTTGAGGATCACATAGCGGTTGAGCTCGCCGCTGCGACCGTCGGCATGGAAGCGCTCAAGCTCGCGCACGGGGACCTCGCCGCTCTTGTAGAACGTACGGACGCCGCGCACCAGGTCGGTGATCTGCTGATCGTCAAAGTGATGGCAATAGCGGTAGGCGTGGCGGTCGTTTTGCCAGCCAATGAGGTGGTCGCCGGCTTCAAACTGCGCGGAATTGTAACCCTCAAACGGCGGGGTGAGCTCAGCGCGGGCTTCGGCACGAACGGCCTTGCGCGCCATGCGCTCGTCATTCATAAACTCCCAAAAGCTGATGGCGATGATGCCGCCCGGGCGCGTCTGGCGCACCAGGGCGTCAAGTACACGCACACGGTACTCGCACGACGGCACGTGGTGCATAAAGCCAAAGCAGACCGAGATGTCGGCGAGCGGGGCGTCGAAAAGCACGTCGGGTGTCTCGGCGGGGTTGAGCTTCATCAAGGCGTCGAGCACGTCGAGTTCCTGGAAGTGCAGGTTGGGAATTCGCAGGGCGTGGCCACGGGCATCGATCGCCAGGTCTTGGCACGAGTCGACACCATAGAACTCGAAGGGGCAGTTGGCATCTGCCGAGGGGCTCGCGCCGTCGACGCCCTTGGCAGCCAGCGTGCCGCCGGCGGCAAAGTTCTCGAACCGCATATTGCCGCAGGCAAGATCGAAGACGCGGACGGGATGCTCGATGGTGGCCACATCGAGCTGGTCGAGCGCTATGTCCATGGTGCGCACCCAGCCGGGCCACGGCGCCTGGCGCGTATCGGAGAAGGAGGCGGAGTGCTCGCGATAGAACGTATTGTTGAGCTGAATGAGCGATGAGGCGAAATCGCGGTTCACGGCGCGGAACTCCCTCCGTTGGCGGTGCGGAATAAACAGTACGACCATACTACCGTTAACGCCGCAACGGGGACAACCGAGCTGCGGGTCATTGCTTTGTTTGGACACATTTCCGCAGCTCATGTATGCCCGCAACCGCCGGTTGTCAAAAATCTCACTAGAATAGGTGGCATGCTTTTGGCAGTGGCGGATAGATTTTTAACTGTGCAAGGCGCCTTAAGAACAAAAACGGTCCGGCGGCACGGCTGGCATCATATAGGAGGAACCATGAATGTAGAAACTGCGCAGCGGCTCGCCGACCTTCGTCGTAGCAAGGGCTTTAGCCAAGAAGGGCTGGCACGAAAGTTGGGGCTGTCGCGCCAGGCGGTCAGTAAATGGGAGCGCGCGGAGAGCTCGCCCGATACCGAGAACCTGATCTCGCTCGCCAAACTCTATGGCGTGAGCCTGGACGAGCTGCTCAATCCGAGCGATGAAATTGAGGACGATATCGAGTTTGAGAACGAGGACCGCGCCCGTCAGCGCGAGGCCGAGGCGGCGGAACGTGCCCGCACCCATGAGGCGGCGGCGCGCGCCACGGAGGCAGCTGCGCAGGCGAGTGATGCTGCGGCCAAGGCGGCGCAAGCGGCAAGCTGGAGTGCGCAGGCCGCCAATGCCGCTACGGCGCAGGTGACGAGTGACGGCGCAGTTGGCTCGACTCCGGTGAAGGGCCCGTTCCAGTCGTTCCCGTATTGGGCCGTGTGCTGGCTGTTGTTCTTTTTGCTGATGTTCCTGTTTGGTGGCGCCCCCTTTGCCGCACTGATCTTCTTTACGATTCCCATCTATCACTGGGTGGCACGTGCGCTCGATGGCGATTGGGCGCGTGGGGATATCCGGGTTGGTCCGGCGCCGGCGGTCGCTAGGACTAAGGGGGAGGACGTTTCCACAGCGGTTGACGCTGACATGGCTGCCGCGACCACCGCTGAGTCGAGTGCCAAAGAAGGTGATGAATGATGAAGCTCTCGCATGAGTCTAAGAGGCGCTTGGGCATTGGCATCGGAGCGTTTGTGCTCATTATCGGGCTTGTTTTTGGCATTTCGCGGACTTTGATTCATTTTGATGGCCCGTGGGATCTCGACGATGTTGTATCCGGCTTGTCTGGTATGGGCGATGCGTTCGACGAGGACGATTCCTTGAATAGCGGTAACTATTCCGCTCGGCCTCAACAGCTTTCGAGCGAAACGTTTGATGCCGACGCGTTCACATCCCTTGACTTGGATGTGACGTCGGGTACGGTTGAGGTCAAACACGTCTCCGGCGGGCCGGTGCGCGTAATTGAAAGCGGCCGCGTGGCAACGGGGACCGTTGCCTTCGATGCGGCAACCCAAAATCTGGCCGAGGTTAAGGGTTCTACGCTCAAGATTCGCCAGTTCGATTGCGATGACGAGCGCGCCATTGACCGCACGGTTACCGTCGAACTGCCGCGCGAAGTTGCCGATAACATGGTGGGCATTACTGCGAATGTAGGAGCGGGCGATCTGACGGTCACGGACATTGCGTGCCACGACTTCGATTTGACGTTGGACTCGGGAGACATCGAGTTCGCGGGCACTGTTACCGACACCCTGAATGCCGAGGTCGGTTCGGGCGATGTGACGTTCGAGCTCTACCAGGCCCCCGCGAAGTCGATGGACGTAAGCGTGGGCTCGGGCAATGTGGAGATAACGGTTCCGAACTCTACGGGCTTTAAGGCG